>JANOQM010000029.1:0-175049 GCA_031422295.1 Rhodobacterales bacterium
AACCCCGCCCTACGGCTGGCTTATCTCAAGTATGGCCCGCAAGGTAGACCAAAGGCAAATTGGGATCGGCGGGAATAAGGACTACAGCCTCCCCATCCGAACTTAACGTCACAAAGCCCGGAGTCCTTTCAACAATACGAAAGAACTCGTCTTTGTCGGAGAAACAATTCTTTGCCGAAATAAGTGCCGAATTAAACATAGTAAGACTATAATATTCTGGGTCGAATTGGGTCAGATCAATCTCGGAAATTGAGTCTGCAAATAACCAATGATGCCCCAAATTCACTACCAGATCAATGCTATCCGTCGGCAGAACTCGTGGACTAGAGTATTCAAACTCAACGAATGCACAACCAAACTTCCTCTCACTCGCAATCACATCGCCAACTTCATTGCCCGAAAGGGCGGCCTCAACGCGTGATCTAATTGTTCCAAGTGACATACAAGCCGTCAGCGTGAATATCGAAAAAAAGGTCAGGGAAGTTCGTATCGTTGAACTCGTTAGCGAGGCCCCATGGTCAGGCATGCCCCTCACTGATCCAGAAAACTCCGCAACTTCCTCGACCTGCTCGGATGCTTCAACTTCCTTAGCGCCTTCGCCTCGATCTGCCGGATCCGCTCCCGTGTAACCGAAAACTGCTGTCCCACCTCTTCCAGCGTATGATCAGTATTCATCCCGATGCCAAACCGCATCCGCAACACCCGCTCTTCGCGGGGGGTCAAGGATGCCAGCACCCGCGTCGTGGTCTCTTTCAGATTCTCCTGAATCGCCGAATCCAGCGGCAGGATCGCGTTCTTGTCCTCGATGAAATCGCCAAGCTGCGAATCTTCCTCGTCGCCAATCGGGGTTTCAAGGGAAATCGGTTCCTTGGCGATTTTCATCACCTTGCGGACCTTTTCCAGCGGCATTTGCAGCTTTTCGGCCAGTTCCTCGGGCGTTGGTTCGCGACCAATCTCATGCAGCATCTGCCGCCCGGTGCGGACCAGTTTATTGATCGTCTCGATCATATGCACCGGAATCCGGATCGTGCGGGCCTGATCGGCAATTGACCGGGTAATCGCCTGACGAATCCACCATGTCGCATAGGTTGAAAACTTATACCCGCGCCTATATTCGAACTTATCGACGGCCTTCATCAGGCCAATATTGCCTTCCTGAATCAAATCCAGAAACTGCAAGCCGCGATTGGTGTATTTCTTGGCGATTGAGATCACCAGACGCAAATTAGCCTCGACCATTTCTTTTTTGGCCTGACGGGCTTCTTTCTCGCCTTTTTGCACTTGCGCGACAATCCGGCGAAATTCAGTAATATCAACGCCGACATATTGGCCTACTTGCGCCATTTCCGCGCGCAATTCCTCGACCTTGCCCGTAGACCGCTCGACAAACGCCTGCCAACCCCGACCCGCTTTCGCAGCCATCCGGTCCAGCCAAGTCGGGTCAAGTTCACAACCCCGATATTCGTCAACAAATTCACGCCGATTAATGCGGGCCTGATCGGCGAGCTTCACCATCGACGAATCAATCACCATGATCCGGCGGTTGATCCCATAAAGCTGATCAATCAACGCCTCGATCCGGTTGTTATGCAGATGCAGGGAGTTCACCAATTCGACAATTTCGGAGCGGAGTTTCTGATAAATCCCCTCGTCTTTCGCCGAAAACGTCGAATCCTCGTTCAACGTCGCCGACATCCGGGCATCCTGCATTTCGGACAAATGACCGAAATCGCGTGCAATAATCTCTAGCGTTTCCAACACACGCGGCTTTAATGCCGCTTCCATCGCAGCCAAAGACATATTGGCCTGCTCGTCGTCCTCGTCATCGTCTTCGCGCATGATCGGATTGCCATCGGCATCCAGATCCTCGGACTCTTCGCGCAGAACCGGTTCAACGACCCCCCCGGTCTCAACCACCGCCTCTTCAATCCCATCCTCGCCCAATTGCGTCCCGAATGTCGCCTCAAGGTCGATCACATCGCGCAGCAGAATATCCTCGGACAGCAATTCGTCGCGCCAGATGGTGATCGCCTGAAATGTCAGCGGGCTTTCGCACAGGCCCAGAATCATCGTATTGCGGCCAGCCTCGATCCGCTTGGCGATGGCAATCTCGCCTTCGCGCGACAAGAGTTCAACCGAGCCCATTTCGCGCAGATACATCCGCACCGGATCATCGGTGCGGTCGAGTTTCTCGTTATCTGCGCCAGCAAGGGTAATTTCGCGCCCGCCGCCACCTGTGGTGGCCAGTTCGCGCGATGCGCCGTCCTCCTCGGTTTCCTCGGATTCCTCTTCCTCGGTGACCTGAATGCCCATTTCCGACAGCATCGACATCACGTCTTCAATCTGGTCCGACGACACTTGTTCGGGGGGCAGAACCGCGTTCAGCTGGTCATAGGTGATGTAGCCCCGCTCGCGTGCGTCAGCGATCATCTTCTTGACAGCAGCCTGGCTCATATCAAGTGAGATATCACCGTCATTGTCATCTTCTTTTTGATCGTCGCTGTCTTTCGCGGCCATGGAAGGCTCCTCAAAAAGGGGTGATTCGGGCGATTCGGATTTGACCCGAATCAATCTGGTCATCGGGCGATTCGCAACCACCAATGCCGGGTTTTTCTTAAGATGTGACTTCTGTTTGGCTAGCTAGGGCCGCGCTGGCCTTTGCCAAACCCGATCTGCCCCAAAAGTGCGTCCAGCGCGGAACGTTCGTCCTTGTTCATCCGGGCCCCGTTTGGCCCGGTCTCATATTCCGTCTTATCCGCGCCGTCGCCCCGGTCGGCCCGGTCCAGCGCGCGGGCGGCCTGCCCCAGCCGCCAGGTCACGCCTTCATCGGCTAGGCCCAGAATATCCTCCATCGCCTCTTCAATCTCGCGGGCATGACCGCGGCGGGCGTTCAGTTTGGCCAGTTCTTCGGCCAGACACATCCGCGCCATATCGGCGTCACCGGGGCGGCGGATCGCCGGTGTCAAGGCTAGGTGGCGTTGCGCGAACAGCTTTTCAAGGGGCTCCGCCCCCAGATCGGCCGCAATAGCTGCGCGCAAATCCGGGCCCTGATGGCGCAGGATCGCGTCGCGCAGGGCCAGATGCCCCGGGCCCTGACACTCCATCTGCTCCAGATCGGCCTCAAACCCGGCCACGACATCCGGATTGGCAATCAGCGTGGCCAGAATGACCGCCTCGCGCAGCTGATACTCAACCTCCACAGCACCGGCCAGAAGGCTGGCCTTGGCCCCGGCAGATGCCAGCGCGGGCAATTGTTTGGCATTTCCCCGCCCCGGCACGAATGCCGCCCGCGCCGCAGGTTTGCGCTGCCCGAACAGCGCCCAGCGCATCTGCTTGATCGCCTCGCCGTAATGGCCCCGGATCGACGGGTCCTTGATCGTGGCGATGACCGTGCGCAGAGTCTTGTCCAGCGTCGCCTTGCGCTCGGGGCTGTCAAATTCGCGCCCCGCAGTTTCGCGGCTCCACAGCAGATTGACCATCGGCACGGCGGCCTCCAGCACGCTGCGCATCGCCGCCGCCCCCTGCGCCCGGATCAGGTCATCGGGGTCGAGGCCCTGGGGCAGGACCGCAAACCTTAACCCCTGCCCCGCCTCCAACAGCGGCAAGGCCAGATCAACCAGGCGCATCGCCGCCCGCTGCCCGGCAGTATCACCATCCAGCGTAATGATCGGCTCGGGCGACACCCGCCACATCAGGCGCAACTGATCCTCGGTGATCGCCGTGCCAAGCGGGGCCACTACCGCGCCAAACCCGGCCTCACTCAGCGCAATGACATCCATATAGCCCTCAGCCACGACCAAGGGCTGACCTTTGCCCGCCGCCTCGCGCGCGGGGCCAATGTTATACAGGCCCCGGCCCTTGTCGAACAATTCGGTCTCGGGGGAATTGAGGTATTTCGCCTTGGCGCCTGCGTCCATCGCCCGCCCGCCCAGCGCAATCGCCCGGCCCCGCGCATCGCGGATCGGAAATATGATCCGCCCCCGGAACCGGTCAAACGGCGCGCCGCCACCATCCGGTACAGCGGCCAATCCGGCATCAATGACCAGCCCCGGATCAACCCCTTTGCCGGTAAGATGGGCAAACAGCCCCTGCCTTGCATCGGGGGCAAACCCAATGTCCCAGCGGCCCTGCGCCGCCTCGCTTAACCCGCGCTTGCCCAGATAGGCCCGCGCTTCCGCCGCCGCCCCGGTTTTCAGCTGCAGGCGGAACCATTGCACCGCCTGCTCCATCACCGCCACCAGCTGTGTCCGGCGGTCGGCCCTGACCTGAGCCTGCGGGTCACGCTCGGGCAGCGGCATGCCCACTTCGCGCGCCAGAATCTCCACCGCCTCAACGAAACTCACATTCTCGGTCTCGCGGACAAACGAAATCGCGTCGCCCTTGGCATGGCAGCCAAAGCAATAGTAAAACCCCTTGCGGTCATCGACATGAAAAGACGCAGATTTTTCCTGATGGAACGGGCATGGGGCCCAGAAATCGCCTTTTCCCGGATTGGATTTGCGGTTGTCCCACATCACCTTGCGGCCAACAACCTGCCCCAAAGACAGCCTGCCGCGCAATTCGTCGATGAAACCGGGGGGCAGACTCATGGACGCCATTATCCCCCGCCAGCCAATAAAGTCGAGAGCGCCCCTCGCATTTTCGGAGTTGCAAAAATACCTCCGCCGGAGGCTCCCGCCTCTCAACCCTCGCGCCGCTCCTTAAAAAACCCCGTCAGCAACGCCTCTGCCGCAGCAGCATCAATCCCCTCATACACGTCCGGCACATGATGACATTGCGGCTGCGCAAACACCCGCGCGCCCTGGGCCACGCCCCCTGACTTGGGGTCCGACGCGCCATAATACAGCCGGGCGATCCGCGCCGCAGCCACAGCACCCGCACACATCGCACAAGGTTCCAGCGTCACATACAGATCATGCCCCACCAACCGTTCGGACCCAAGCACCGCTGCAGCCGCCCGGATCGCCAGCACCTCGGCATGCGCCGTCGGATCGCATAACTCCCGCGTCCGGTTTCCGGCCGCCGCCACGACCACGCCACCCGGCGACACCACCACAGCCCCCACTGGCACCTCGCCCCGCGCCCCGGCGGCGCGGGCTTCAACAAGGGCCTGATCCATATAGCTGGTGAACTTCATGCCACTTGATGCCCCGGTCCCTGCTGCTCTGGCAAGAGTGGATCAAACCCGCTATGGGGCGATATGAGCAAAACCCCAGTCAAATCCACCCCCGGCAATAGAATTGCCAAAGTCCTCGCCCGCGCCGGCATCTCGTCGCGCCGTGACGCGGAAAAGATCATCGCCGAGGGGCGGGTCCGGGTGAATGGCAAAGTCATCGACAGCCCGGCGTTGAATATCACCGACACCGACCGCGTGTCCGTCGATGGCAAACTGGTGGCCGAACCCGAGGCGGCGCGGCTGTGGCTGTATCACAAACCGCCGGGCCTCGTGACCACCGAAAAGGACGAACAGGGCCGCCAGACCGTATTCGAATCCCTGCCCGCCGACATGCCCCGTGTGATGTCGATCGGCAGGCTTGATATCACCTCCGAGGGCCTCTTGGTGCTGACCAATGACGGCGCGGTCAAGCGCAAGCTGGAACTGCCCTCGACCGGCTGGCTGCGCCGCTACCGCGTGCGGATCAACGGCTCGGTATCCGAGGACCGGCTCGATCAGGTCCGCAAGGGTATCACCGTCGACGGCGTTGCCTATGCGCCGATGGGCGTGAATTTTGACCGCCAGCAAGGGGCCAATGCCTGGCTGACCTGCACGCTGGAGGAAGGCAAGAACCGCGAAATCAGGCGCACGATGGAAGCTATCGGCGTGGTGGTGAACCGGCTGATCCGGATCAGTTATGGGCCGTTCCAGCTGGGCAATCTGAAACCCGGCGAGGTGGAAGAACTCAAACCCCGCATCGTACGCGACCAGCTGGGGCTGGACACAAGGCCGCAACCGACCCGCACCCGCAAAGCCAGCACCGATGCGGCCCCAGTGCCGACCGCCACCGCCACCCGCGCGGTCAAAGGCAAAACCGCCGCCATGCGCCCCGGTGCCAAGCCCGCCTTTGGCAAGGCCAAGGCCGACAGCACCGCCACCGCCCGCTACAGCACTGCGCCGCTAGATCCCGCTGCCGCGAAACCCAAGCGCGGCACAGGCCCCGCTTTTGACCCCGATGCCACAGCCAAGCGCCCCCGCGCGATGCGCGACAAACCGTCCCGTGCCCAGGGGGCATTGTCGCACAGCCGCAGACCTGTGTCTGACGCCCCCCCCACCGCCGAAACCAAACGCTTTCGCGCAGCGCAGGTCTTGGTGGCCCAAACATCACGGACCGATGGCGAAGCGGCAGACGCGCCAAAACCACGCCGCTTTACCCCCAGTGCCGCCAAAACCAACGCCCCCCGGTCCGAAGGCATGTTCAGCCGCGTGGCAAAACCCAAGCCGGATGACATCGCCACCACAGCTGACGGTCCAAAGCGGTTCGGCAAATCCGGCGGCTTCAAAACCCACAAGGCCGCACGCACCTTCGATCCGGCTACTGCCGGTCAAACCCAATCCCGCCCCAAAGCAGAAAAATCCGGGGGCACCCGCCAAACCATGACCAACCGTGACAGCGCCGGGCAACGACCAGACCGGCCAACCGCAGGTCCGCGGGTCCCCCGGGGGCCGCGCGGGGGGAAAGTTCGGCCCAAATAACCACTTGACGTTGGGGTAACTGCGGCCAATCGTGCCTGCTCAACATTAACATCCGCCGCAACCACCCTGTTTTTGCTGCCAAATACCTGCGCCAGCGCCCTATATCCTGTCATCCCGCCGTCACGCCGCTATGACAAAACCCGTGCAAACCAGATCCCGACGCTCGTATTTTCGCCCCTAGTTCCCACTTGTTAAGGCAGGCCTGCTCGGGGAATATGATTGCCATGACACGATTGATCCTTTTAGCTTTTCTGGTGGCCGCGATGATGGCGGTTCTGTTGCTGGCCTTTGGGCCAACCCGACCTGCGTTTGACCGATCCGCGACCCGCCCCGCGCGGCCCCATAAGGAAGACACCATGCCCGCGACATTCCAGACCATCGCCTATGTGGTGCTGATCGTATTGATGTTCGGCGTGGCCACCGGCTGGCTGGGGGCCGCGTAATGGCGCAGCGCTATGGCAGCAAATATTCCCCGTCCGGTGCAACTACCGGGCCAAAAGACCCGGCCAATGCGCCGGTCGATGACCGGATCGTTGACGCCGCCGGGGCCAAGGCCACAATCCTGTTTGTGCCCGCCGCCGTGCTGGTGGCCTTCTCCATCGGTTCTGGCCCGGTCACGCT
This sequence comes from Rhodobacterales bacterium, assembly GCA_031422295.1. GTDB lineage: Bacteria > Pseudomonadota > Alphaproteobacteria > Rhodobacterales > Rhodobacteraceae > JANOMH01. The sequence continues at coordinate 7,313 of JANOQM010000029.1, forward strand.
GGTCATTGCGTTAATCGCTGCAGCGATCCTGACGCTTGCCGCATGGCTGCTGCGCGACGGCCTGCGTGCCACGGCGGCCTATGATGCGCGGACCATCGCCCGCCGCCCGGCCCTGCCGCGCAAAATGCTGGCCTCGGCGCTGACCGGAATTGGCGTCGCCCTGGCCGCCTATACCGGCGACAGCGGAATCATCGGCTCGGTCCTCTATGGGGCCGCAGCACTTGGCCTGCATGTCGCGGCCTTTGGGATTGACCCGCTGAAAGACAAGCGGATGGAAGGTGTGGACAGCTACCAACAGGATCGCGTCGCAAAAGTCGTGGACGAGGCCGGCGAATATCTTGCCGCCATCACCACCCATGCCGGCAGCCTGAACGACCGCGCCCTTGACGTCCGCGTTGCCGCCTTTACCGCCGCCGCCCGCAAAATGATCCGTACGGTCGAAGAAGACCCGCGCGACCTGACCGAGGCGCGGCGCTACCTAGGCGTTTATCTGATGGGGGCCCGTGACGCGACGGTCAAGTTTGTGGACCTTACAAAAAACAGCCCAAACCTTACAGATCGCGCCAACTATGAATCGCTGCTGACCGATCTGGAACAGAACTTTGCCAGCCGCACTGCCAAAATGCTGGAATCTGGCAAGGCCGATATGGATATAGAAATCAAAGTCCTGCGCGACCGCCTGCAGCGCGAAGGCGTCTGACCCATCCCCTGTTTAACGAGGAACACCCGATGACCGACACGATCCAAGCCCAAGCCGAAGCCAGCCTGGCCGCCGCCGAAAGAATAACCGCCGTGGTCCTGCCCGAACCCAACACCGCCATTGTGCCGCTGGCCGACGCCACGCCGCCAGTGGCCGACGCGATCCGCAAACGGATGTCCGAGATCAACATGGGCGACACCAATTCCATCGTCCGCTTCGGGTCGGGCGCGCAGGCCGAATTACAGGTGATCAGCCAGGCGATGCTTGCGGGGGTGCGTAACAAGGATGTCGGCCCCGCCGGGGACAGCCTGCGCAGCATCGTCACCACGATACGCGGCTTTTCGCTGTCCGAACTGGATGTCCGCCGCGAACGCAGCTTTCTGGAAAAACTGCTGGGCCGGGCCGCACCCATGGCCCGTTTCGCCGCCAAATTCGAGGATGTGCAGGATCAGATCGACAAGATTACGGCGGACCTGATGAAGCATGAACATGTCCTGCTCAAAGACATCGAATCGCTGGACCAGTTGTATGACAAGACCCTGAATTTCTACGACGAACTGGCGCTGTATATCGCCGCTGGTACCGAAAAGCTGGCCGAACTTGACAATGTGACCATCCCCGCCAAAGCCGCCGAAGTGGCCGCCGTGCCCGAAGATCAGGGCGTGATGAAGGCGCAGGAACTGCGCGATCTGCGCTCTGCCCGCGATGATCTGGAGCGCCGGGTGCATGACCTGAAACTGACCCGTCAGGTCACCATGCAATCCCTGCCGTCAATCCGGCTGGTGCAGGAAAATGACAAATCATTGGTGACCAAGATCAACTCGACCTTGGTCAACACCGTGCCCTTGTGGGAAACCCAACTGGCACAGGCCGTCACCATCCAGCGCAGTGCCGAGGCGGCACAAGCCGTCCATGAGGCGAATGACCTGACCAACGAGCTGCTGAAATCCAACGCCGAAAATCTACGCGACGCCAACAAGGTAATTCGCGAAGAAATGGAGCGCGGGGTGTTTGATATCGAGGCGGTCAAGGCCGCCAATGAAAACCTGATTGCCACGATCAATGAAAGCCTCGCCATTGCCGACGAAGGCAAACGCAAACGGGCGGAAGCCGAGGTTGAGCTGATCAAGATGGAGCATGACCTGAAGGAAACCCTATCCTCCGCCAAGGCGCGCAATACCGGCACAGGTGCGGCCATCGGCACCGCGACGGGCGCATAATTCCTGATGCGCAGGGCGGCGAAACATCTGGTGGTCTGGGGTCTTGTGGCCCTGACCGCCCTTGCCGGATGCACCGAAACGCTTGTCCCCACGCCGCCGCCCGTGGTCACGCCACCCCCGGTCATCGTGCCGCCGCCGCCATCGATCCCGCAGGCAGATCCGCCCCGGTCCACCGCCAGTCAGGAATTGTCGATCTATTACAGACGCTTGCAAAATGATCTTTTGGCCCAAGACCTGCTGCGCGGCGATGGTGGCGGGGTGGATACACCGTTTACCGACGAGATGCTTTTGCGCAATTTCATCCGTATTGCAATGTTTGACGAATACGCGCCGGGCAGCGGCACACGGCAGGCGGGCGGCACCCCGGCCCTGTTGCGCCGCTGGGAACAGCCCATCGGGATGAATATCGAATTCGGCGCCACCGTGCCTGCCGCCCAGCGCATCCGGGATACCGCCAGCATCGGGGCCTATGCCGCCCGACTGTCGCGGCTGACCAATGTGCCGATCCGGCAAAATGTCGTCAATGCCAATTACACGGTCATGGTCCTGAACGAAGATGACCGCGCCGGTTACGAAGGGCGGCTGCGCAGCCTGCTGCCGGGGATCGAGGATGCGACAATCCGCACTTTCCTGAACCTGCCGCGCGATCTGCTCTGTGTCGTCATCTCGGTCTCGCAAAGCAACGCGCCGACCTACGCCCGCGCCGTGGTGTTGATCCGGGGTGAACACCCCGACGTTCTGCGCCTGACCTGCATCCACGAAGAACTGGCCCAAGGCATGGGTCTGGCCAATGACAGCCCGCAGGCCCGCCCGTCAATCTTTAACGATGACAACGAATTTGGCCTGCTGACGACGCAGGATGAGTATCTGCTGCGCATGTTGTATGATCCAAGGCTAAGTGCTGGCATGACGGTTGAGCAGGCCGAACCCGTGGCGCGGATGATCGCGGCAGAGCTGGTGGGGGGTGGGGCGTGAACTTTAACAATTTCTTCACGCCAGATACCTTTGATTTCTTTGCTAAATATCTGGTGGCTGGCTATATCGTGATGATCGTCCGGGCGCGGTTCATTGTGTCCGAACGACCCAAAGCTACCGAGATCATCGTCGAAGCAGTGATCCTCAGCCTGATTAACCAGTTGGTCTTCCAGCTTGTCGTCTGGCCGCTCTCAGAACAAACCGTCGAAAGAATTGGACCCCGCGCCTTGTTTTTCGCCGAAGTTCTGGTGCTGTCATCGGTGATTGGGCTGATCCTTGGGGCAAACCTGTCGCGCGGCTGGAACCGGGCTGTGCTGCGTCGACTGTCCTTGCCGGTTATCCAGCCCATCCAGCGGGCGCATGACTTTGCGTTCGGCAACAATCGACAGCCCGGGCTTGTCATCGTGCGCTACGCCGACGGAACATGCGTTTACGGCTACTTTGGACCGGCTTCCTTGGCCGCCAGTGATGCAAACCGTAGCGATTTGTTCTTGGAACGCCTATATTCCGTAGATGAAGCCGGGCAATGGTCGGAAACCCACCCCCTACGCGGCGCTCTGATTTCCTTGACCGATGTCCGGTCTATCGAGTTTCTTGAATCTGAAGGAGGAGATTGATGTCCGAGTCAGCACGAACGGTCCTGGTGGACGGCTACCAGCCAAGGTCTGCGTCCGGCAGTTACATTGAAGTCGTCCGAGACGCGCGCACCGGTCAGATCATTTCAACCGCACCCAAAAAGCTACCCAAAGCCACCTCTGCCATCCAGTCGCCTTCCCCCAAAAAATAGGACCGCATCCATGGGCATTTTCGATTTCCTCGCCGGCCAGTTCATCGACGTCATCCACTGGACCGACGACACCCGCGACACCATGGTCTGGCGGTTCGAGCGCGAGGGCCACGAGATCAAGATGGGGGCCAAGCTGACCGTCCGTGAAGGCCAAGTCGCTGTATTCGTCCACGAAGGGCAGCTGGCCGACGTGTTCACGCCCGGCCTGTATCAGCTTGAAACTAACAACATGCCGATCATGACCAGCTTGCAACACTGGGATCACGGGTTCAAATCGCCGTTCAAGTCCGAGGTCTATTTCATCTCGACCACGCGCTTTAACGACAACAAATGGGGCACGAAAAACCCGATCATGTGCCGCGATCCGGAATTTGGCCCGGTCCGGCTGCGGGCCTTTGGCACTTATTCGATGCGTGTGGCCGATGCGGCCGTTTTCATGCGGGAAATCGTCGGTACTGACGGCGAGTTTACCGCCGATGAAATCAGCATGCAAATCAGGAACATCGTGGTGCAAGAGGTATCCCGCGTCCTCGCCTCCTGCGGTATTCCAGTGCTTGATATGGCCGCCAATACCGCTGACCTGGGCAAACTGATCACCACCGCCATTGCACCCACCATCACCGGCTATGGCATTGCAATCCCTGAGTTTTACATCGAGAATATCTCGCTGCCGGAAGAGGTCGAAAAGGTGCTGGACAAGCGCACTTCGGTCGGACTGGCCGGTGACCTGAACAAATACGCGCAGTTTTCCGCCGCCGAGGCGATGACCACCGCTGCGGCAAATCCCGGCGCTGCCGGGGCCGGGATGGGCATGGGGATCGGCATGGTGATGGGCCAGACCGGGCCTTGGGGGCAAATGGCGTCACCGCAGGCGACCCAAGCCCCACCACCCCCGCCGCCCCCATCAGAAACCGCTTGGCATATCGCCGCCAACGGCGCCACAACCGGCCCCTTCGGCCAATCCAGCCTGCCCGGCAAACTGGCCGACGGCAGCCTGACCCGCGACACCATGGTCTGGACCGCAGGCCAGGATGGCTGGAAAAAAGCCAGCGACGCCCTGCCCGCCCTGTTCGCCGCCACGCCGCCACCGCCACCCCCACCGGGCATATGATACGTGACCCGGCGCAGCCTCGTCATCGCCCTGCATTGGGCGGTGGTCCTGCTGATCCTTGCGATGACCGAGGGCGGCAGCGGCGCACCCGCCCTGCGCTGGGCTTTCGCCATACTGGCCGCACTCTGGATCGGGATCATGCTGGCAGGCGGACCTTTGGGGCGACCTGGGCCGAAACTGCCGGGGCTGGCGCGGCGTATCTACCGGCCGCTGCATCTGGCGCTTTATGCGCTGCTGGGGATAACCGCCACATTGACCGGGGCGGAATTGCTCACCCTGATCGCGCCCGGTCCGGCCTGGAACGCCCTGTTGATCTTACTCGTGACCGGCATTTTTCACGCCATTTTTCACCTTTGGCGGCATACCACGCTCTATGATGGGGCGCTGCGGATGATGACGCCGCGTTTCATGCACAAACACCTTTGAGAAAGTCCCATGGCCCCCGTTCCCCCCGTCAAACGCGCCGATACAGCGCCGCAAGAACACCGCTTTCCCTGCGAACAATGCGGCGCTGACCTGAGGTTTGCGCCCGGTGTGACCGAACTGCTCTGCCCGCAATGCGGCCATCAGCAATCCATCCAGTCCGAAGTCAGCATCGAAGATGCCACGCGCGAGCTGGATTTCCACACAATGCTGGCGAAACTGGAATCCACCGCCCCGATGGAGGAAACCCGCGTTACCTCTTGCCCCAATTGCGGCGCGCAGATCGAATTCCAACCCGATATCCATGCCACCGAATGCCCGTTCTGTGCCGCCCCGGTGGTCACTGATACCGGCACGCATCGGCATATCAAACCCGCAGCCCTTGTGCCCTTTGGCCTTGATGAACCCACCGCCCGCAAGGCGATGACCGGCTGGCTGGGCAGCCTGTGGTTCGCGCCCAATGGGTTGCAGGAATACGCGCGCAAAGGCCGTCCGCTGAATGGCATCTATGTGCCCTACTGGACCTATGACGCCGATACCCGCAGCGCCTATACCGGGCAACGCGGCGAACATTACTACGAAACCCGCACTGTGCATCGCAATGGCAAATCCGAAACCGAGCGGGTGCAGAAAACCCACTGGTATCCGGCATCTGGGCGGGTGCAAAGGTTCTTTGACGATGTGCTGGTGCTGGGGTCAGCCAGCCTGCCGAAACAATATACTGACGGGCTGGCGCCGTGGAACCTGTCCGAATTGCGGGCCTATGCGCCGCAATATCTGGCGGGTTTCCGGGCCGAAGGCTATCAGGTCCAACTGGAAACTGGCTTTGTCGAGGCGCGGCAGATCATGGATGCCCAGATCATGCAGGATGTGCGCCAGGACATCGGCGGCGATGTGCAGCGGGTCAGCAATGTCGATACAGATGTGAATGACGTGACCTTCAAACACATCCTGCTGCCGGTCTGGCTAGCCGCCTATAAATACCGGGGCCGGACATTCCGGTTCGTGGTCAATGGCCAATCCGGCAAGGTGCAGGGTGAACGGCCATGGTCGGCGTGGAAGATCACCTTCGCAATCATCCTGGCGCTGATCGTCGCCGGGGCGATCGGAACTGTAATTGCGATGAACCAGTGACTTGACGCCAAACCCATTCGGCGGCACTCCAACGGCATATTGTTCGCGCTAACACACGTAAGGAACCCGATCATGATCCTGTCCTGCGGCGAGGCTTTGATAGACATGCTGCCCCGCACAACCGCCGCAGGCGAGGCCGCCTTTGCCCCCTATGCCGGCGGCGCGGTGTTCAATACCGCCATCGCTTTGGGCAGGCTCGGGGTGGCATCGGGGTTCTTTTCCGGCATCTCGACCGATCTGCTCGGGCAACTTCTGGCCGACACGCTGACCGCCAGTCAGGTTGACCTGTCCCTGACCCTGCGCAACGGGCGGCCCACCACCGTGGCCTTTGTCAAACTGACCAATGGCAATGCGACCTATGCGTTTTACGATGAAAACACCGCCGGGCGGATGCTGACCAACGCCGACCTGCCCACCCTGCCCGCCACGATCAGCACTCTGTTCTTCGGCGGCATCTCCCTGGTCAATGACCCCGCCGCCAGCACCTATGCGGCGCTGCAAGCCCGCGAGGCCCCCGCCCGTGTCACCATGATCGACCCCAATTTCCGCAGCGCCTTTGTCGATGCGCAGGACAGCCTCACGCCCGGCACCAAAGCCCGCTACATGGACCGGGTGGCCTTGATGATGGCGCAGGCCGATATCGTCAAACTGGCCGATGAAGAGATTGAAAAGGTTTACGGTGCCCACGACCAGACCGCCTTTGCCCGCGACCTGCTGACCAAGGGTCCACAGGTGGTGTTCATCACCCAAGGGTCCAAAGGGGCCCGCGCCATCACTGCCACGCAAGACCGGTTCATCGCCGCCACCCCGGTCACTGTGGCCGATACAGTGGGCGCAGGCGACACGTTCAACGCCGGCGTGCTGACGGCTTTGCACCGGGCCGGGCTGCTGACCAAACCCGCCATCGCCAGCCTCAGCGCCGCAGCACTTGACGCCGCCTTGACCCTGGGCACCCGCGCGGCGGCCATCACCGTCAGCCGCGCCGGGGCCAACCCGCCCTGGGCGCACGAGCTGTGAAGGCGCTGATCCAGCGGGTATCCCAAGCTGCAGTCCGTGTGAGCGGCGAAACCATCGGCACAATTGGCCCTGGGCTGCTGATCCTTGTCTGCGCCATGCAAGGCGATGACAGCACCAAACCCGCGCAGCTCGCCGCCAAAATCAGCAAACTGCGGGTCTTCCGCGATGATCAGGGCAAAATGAACCGCTCATTGCTGGACAGCGGCGGTGCGGCACTGGTGGTCAGCCAGTTCACCCTTGCCGCCGACACGTCACGCGGCAACCGGCCCGGCTTTTCCGCCGCCGCAGCACCGTCGCTGGGCGAGGCGCTCTATATCGCATTCGCGGCTGAATTGACCAAACTGGGGATCACAACCGCCGCAGGCCGGTTTGGGGCCGATATGCAAGTCAGCCTGACCAATGACGGACCAGTGACCATCGCAATTGAGGTCTGAGCGGTATTTTCCGAAGTTGCCTAAATACCTCCGCCGGAGGCATCCGCCCCCCCGGCCCGCACAACTTTCAGCAGGACCGGGCCAGCACCAGCACCCAGATCGGCCCACGCGGGCTGTCGACAATGCCGACACCAAATTCGCGGACATTGGCCAACAACATATTGCTTCGATGTGCCGGCGAGGTCATCCAGCCCTGAACAATCGTGCCCGGATCGGGATAGCCCCAGGCCAGATTTTCGGCGATCAGACAATCGGTATAGCCCATCTTGCGGGCGCGATCCTGGGAATTTGATCCGTCCGTGCCGCGATGATCCATAAAGTTATTGACGCTCAGGTCACAGGCATGGGTCATCGCAGCCTGTGACAATTCGCTGTTAAAGGTCAGGCCGGACAAGGAATTGCTTTGCCGGTTGGCATTCAGCCCGGCGGCAATCTGGGTGGCCAGATCATTGATATTTCCGGGGGCAGTGCAGGATGCACCGGCTTGGGCCACACCTGCGGCCATGCCGCAGACGACAAAGGCTAAGATCGCATAGAAGCGGCGCATGATACATCCTCCCCGGCAGGTTCAGCCTAAGAAGATAGTGCAATTCCGGCAAGAACACGGCAGGGTTGCGCCGCAAATGCGGAACTTATCCGCCAAGTGACAGGAACTTTCCCGCCCAACGCCGCCCGACTGTCGCCAATGCAAACAAACCCGCCCCGATACACACAATCGACGGGCCCACCGGTGTATCCAGCGCCACCGCCATCGCCAGCCCGCCCAGTGCGGCCAGCGCCCCGATGAGCACCGCCATCAGGGCCATGCCTTCCGGGGTGCGGGCAAAGGTCCGGGCAGTGGCGGCGGGGATGATCAACAGGGCGGTAATCAGCAGCGCCCCCACCACCTTTATCGACACAGCCACTACGGCGGCCAACAGCAGGGTCAGCACCAGTTGTTCGCGGCGCGGATCAATCCCGGCGGCATGGGCCAGATCGGGGTTCAGCGTGGCGGTCAGCAGCGCCGCCCAATGCTGCCACAGGACCAGTGCGACCACCGCAGCCCCACCCCAGATCACCGCCAGATCAAACCGGCTGACGGTCAGCACATCGCCAAACAGATAGGCCTCCAGATCAACCCGGACCCCCGGCAACAACGACACAGCCACCAGCCCCAGCGCCAGCGCGCCATGCGCCAGCACGCCCAGAATGGTATCCACCCCAAAGGCCTGCCCGCTGAGCGCATAAATCAGCAGTGCCATCACCAGCGCCACGCCCAACACCCCGGCGAACACCGACACCGAAAACCCCAGCGCCACGGCCACGCCCAGAATAGCGGCATGCGCCGTCGCATCGCCAAAATAGGCCATCCGCCGCCAGACCACGAAACAACCCAGCAGCCCGGCGGCGACGGCCGTGCCCAAGGCGGCCAAGGCGGCACGCACCAGAAAATCATCCATCATTCTGCCGCCTCGTGATGCGGATGATCGTGGTCGTGATGATGGTCATGATCATGCCGGTACAGCGCCAACGCGCCGCCGGTCCCGGTGCCAAAAAGCTCACGATAGGCCGGGGCGGCGCTGACCACTTCCGGTGTGCCTTCGCAGCACACATGGCCGTTCAGGCAAATCACCCGGTCCGACGCCGACATCACCACATGCAATTCATGACTGACCATCAGCACCGCACAGCCCAGCCGGTTGCGGACCTCTTCGATCTGGCGGTAAAAACTGGCCGATCCGGGCTGGTCCAGCCCTTGGGTCGGCTCGTCGAGGATCAACAGGTCCGGGGCGGCAAGGATCGCGCGGGCCAGCAAGACCCGCTGAAATTGCCCACCCGACAGGCTGGTCATCTGCTGGCCCGCAACCCCCGGCACCCCGGCGCGGGTCAGCGCATCCTCCGCCCGGTCCCGGTCCACCCGCACCGGCAGGTCCAGAAACCGGCGCACCGTCAAAGGCAGGGTCGGGTCGATATGCAGGCGCTGCGGGACATAGCCGATTTTCAGCGCCGCCGCCCGTGACACCTGCCCCTTGTCCGGCTTCAACGCCCCGATCAGGACGCGCAGCAGCGTTGATTTGCCCGACCCGTTCGGGCCGACAATGGTCACGATCTCGCCCCTGGCAATGGTCAGACTGACCCCATGCAGCACCCGTCGGCCACTATAGCTCAGATCGATGCCGGTCGCTGAAATCAAACTCATGTGGCACCTTCCAAACCGGGTTGACAGGCCGGACACAGACCCTGCGCCTCGACCACAGTCTGCTCGATCATGAACCCGGACAAAGCGGCCTCTGCCCCCAAAGTACTGCCCAAATCCGCCTCGGCCTCGGCCACTGTGCCACAGGCGCGGCAGATCAGGAAAACTGGCGAATGCGCCACACCCGGGGCGGAACAGGCGACAAAGGCATTCAGCCGCTCAATCCGGTGGGCAAAGCCCTGTTCCACCAGAAACGACACTGCACGGTAGGCCACGGGGGGCTGCGATCCCAGCCCTTCGCGGTCCAGCCGGGCCAGCACCTCATAGGCCCCCATCGCGGCATGGGCCTCGAGCAATATTTCCAGCACCCGGCGGCGGACCGCGGTAAACTGCACGCCGCGCGCCTTGCAGGCGGCATCAGCCGCAGCCAGTGCGGATGTCACACACAGCCCATGGTCATGGCGGGCAAAGCCGGTTGGATGCGAGGTCATTTGGCACTTTCCGGCTTGTTATGTTATAACATACTTAGTATAGACCCCCAATCTCGAACCCACAAGAGGCCCGCCATGCTGCTGCGCACCACTGCCATCCTGATGTCCCTCACCACGGCGGCGCTTGCCGACGTCCCGCACGTCATCACCGACATTGCCCCGATCCAAAGCCTTGTGGCCCGGGTGATGGACGGCGTCGGAACCCCCGACGTGCTGCTGCCACCGGGGGCCAGCCCACATGACTTTGCCTTGCGGCCCTCCGACGCGGCCCGCCTTAGCACTGCCGATCTGGTGATCTGGGTCGGGCATGGGCTGACCCCCTGGCTTGAGGACCCGGTGCAAACCCTCGCGCCCGATGCACTCAATCTGGAGCTTTTGGATACCTCAGGCTGGACCCAATTGCAGGTCCGCACCGACCCCGCATTTGCCGAAGCCGAAGCCGAGGCCGAAGCCGGGCATGAAGACACCGAAGCCGGGCATGACCATGCCGGTGCCGACCCGCATATCTGGCTCGACCCGGCCAATGCAGCGGTTTTCATGACCCTGACAGCGCAGGCTTTGTCCGACATTGATCCCGAAAATGCACCGCTCTATCAGGCCAATGCCGCTGCGGCCCAACTTGAAATGGCCGCCCTGACCACGGCGACCCAAGCCATCCTCGCGCCCGTCGCAGGCCGGGCCTATATCGTGCCCCATGATGCCTATCAGTATTTCGAACAGGCCTTTGGCATGCCCGCCGCCGGGGCCATCAGCCTGACCGATGCGGCCGCCCCCGGCCCGGCGCGGATCGCTCAGTTGCGCGACAGCCTGACTGCGGGCGACATCCGCTGCATCCTGACCGACCCGCAAACCAACCCGGACTGGACCGCGATCCTGCAGGATGGCAATCTGGCCAAAACCGCCTTTGTCGATCCGGATGGGGGCAGTCAGGCGGCTGCATTGGACAGCATGGCCGCCCTCTATCCCGCCATCATCACCCAGATAGGAACCAGTCTGGCCACCTGTCTGCAATGACACTGGCCCCACAAGAGCGGGGCGCATGTCATCTTCCAGGCGCAAATACCTCCGCCACAGGCTCCTACCGCGCCGTTAAACCCGGCACCGGTCGCGTAATCCTGACTTGCCAATCAGCGCCGAAACGGGCCTGATCGGGAAAACAGCCAAGGGCAGGCCATGCGGCGTATCTGGATTGCAGTCGGGATAACAGTCACACTCGGGTTCGCGGCAGCGGTCGGCAGCCTGCTGCGGCCCGGGGCTACAGCCTTTGCGGCGATGTCGCTGGCCTATCTGAACACCGCGCCAAACGCCCGCAATGACAGCGATCTGGGGATCATCACCTTTGCCTTCGGGTCGTGGGATGCGCTGTCCAGCGATACTTTGCGGACCTCGGCCAGCCCGTGGAAACTGGCCAATGCAGCGATGGCCTTGCAAGCCGCTGACGGCGATGTGGCGCTTGCCGGGCAAACCGATATCGCCGCACTCTACCGGCAGTTTGGGTTCCACAGCCCGGCCAGTTTCGGCAACTGGCCCGACGGATTGGCACAACCTACCATCCTGACCCCGGTCGGGCAGAATGTGGGGTTCGGCGGGCGCAACTGGCCACCGATTGGGGCAACCATCGGCAATATCGGCTGCGCCGCCTGCCATTCATCGGTGATGTATCAGGCGGACGGGGCACCCGACACCAGCCGGGTCTGGCTGGGTGCGCCCAACGGGTCGATCAATCTTGAGGCTTACACCCAAACCCTGTTTACCGCCGTGCGCGACTATGGCCCCGATAAATCCCGGCTGATGGATGTGGTAGACCTGCTCTATCCCGACACCGACTGGCGCGAAACGCTAACCCTGCGCTATGCGATTCTGCCTGCCCTGCTGACCAATGTGACCGAACGGGACGCCGCCTATGGGCGGTTACTGCCGTTCCGGGCCTCGCTCGCGGGGGCGACCAATGGCTTGGATTCGCTGAAAAACCGGCTGGGGATGATTCCGCCGGGGACGGTGCTGACCGAAAGCATCTTCAACTCGGTGCCCGATCTGGGCAGCCGGTTGTGGCGGACCAAGCTGCTGAATTCCGGCACCTACGCGATCCCCGGCATCGACCACACTGCCGCCATCACCGCCGCCGACATTACGCCCGCACACCGGCGCGGGCTGGCCGGGATCATCGCCTATTTCACCGTACCCAGCATGGGTGTGACCAATGCTGTTGCGGCGTCCAACATCGAAGACGCCATGGCAATCACCGCATGGATGCAGGATTACGCGCCACAGCCCTTCCCGGGCAACATCGACCGGGCCCTGGTGCCACAGGGGCGCAATCTATATGCCGCCAACTGCGCATCCTGCCACGGCACCTATGACGACAGCCTGACCGCGCCCAGCCTAACCAGCTTTCCCAATTGGGAGGGCGAGATTGGCACCGACCCACAGCGCGCCCGGCTGTTGACCGCCGAGATTGCCGATGCGGTCAATGCGGGCTTTGGCGACTATATCAGCGCCCGCACCGTTACCGGCTACACCGCCCCGCCGCTGACCGGGCTTTGGGCTAGTGCGCCCTATCTGCATAACGGGTCCATCCCGACCCTCTGGCACCTGATGCGCCCCGATACCCGGCCCGCGTGGTTCGAGGTCGGGGGCCACAGGCTCGATCTGGCCCGCGTCGGTATCGACCTTGCCCCGCCCGTCGATTATGCGCCATGGTCAATCCCTGCCGAAGTGGACACCACTGCCTTTGGGCTGTCCAACGGCGGGCACGGGGCCGGGTTTGACGGTCTGAGCGAGGCGGAAAAGGCAGCACTGCTGGAATATCTCAAACTGCTCTGACCCAGTTTCACGCCGCAATTTTCCATTTGCCAGCGGCTGCCGACAGGCGCAAGCTTTGTATAATCAATGCGGGGGTAGGCGATGGCAGTCTCAGTTCAGCAACATTACGGGGCCACAGATATCACCGCCCGCATTCTCGCCGCCGTGCCATGGGCACCCGGTGACCCGGCGCTGACTGCCGCCCAACTATTTCCCTATGACCAGTTCCATGGGCGCGAATTGTTCGCCACCCGCGACCATGCCGCCCTGCTATCACCTGCCAAAGATGCGCATCTGCTGGACATTGGCGCAGGTATCGGTGGCCCGGCCAGGTATTTCGCCGCAACCTACGGCTGCAAGGTTACCGGGATCGACCTGACCCCGCAATTCGTGGCCGCCGCCAATGAGCTATGCGCACTATGCAACCTTGCGGCCCTCGTTGATGTCCATCAGGCCGACGCCACAACCTTGTCCTTCCCGGACGCGGCGTTCGACCACGCTACCTGCTTTTACGTCGGGATGAATCTGCCCGACAAACCCGCCGTTCTGAGCCAATGCTGGCGCGTGCTGAAACCCGGCGGCCGGCTGATCTGGACCGAGGTCAGCACCGGCACAGGCACACCACATTACCCGCTACCTTGGGCGCGGCAACCGGATGCCAGCCATGTCGAGCCGCGTCAGGACTTGCTGGCCAAATTTATCGCTGCGGGCTTTGTGATTGATGCGGTGACGGACGAAACGACGTTGCAACTTGACCTGTCGCAGAAAATCCGCGCATCGGGGCAACAGCCGAGTCCCGGCCAAAATCAGGCCAATGAAGTGGTTCTGGGCGCAGATTTCAGCGAAAGGCGTACGAATTTCATCCAAAGCATGGGTCAGGGCCTCATCACCAGCACCCTGATCGCGGCGCGCAAACCCGTCTGACGGCCAAAAATTTTAGCTGAAATTTTTGTGCTCCTCGCGACGTCTTATCAGCAGGAAACCCCGAATTTAGGCTAGGTTATCGGCGGGTTCAGAACCAGTATCGCAAAGATACCCCGTGTTTTGCCCGTAAAATCCGTCATTACGCAGGCCGCAGTGTCCCACCCCTACCCTGCGAACAGCCCGCTCACATCCGCAAACCCCTTGATCTCGATCGGATTGCCCGACGGATCGCGGAAAACATCGTCCATTGCTCGCCCTGCTCGCCTTTGAACCGAACCTGCGGGGCCATGATGAAATCAGTTTGCTGGTCCTCCAACCGTCCCGCCAAAGCGGTCCATTGGTCCAGCGGCAGGACGACGCCAAAATGCGGCATCGGCACTTTATGATCGCCCACACTACCCGTAGTGGCATTGGCAAAGGGTTCGCCCAAATGCAGGCTTAACTGATGACCAAAGAAATCGAAATCGACCCAGGTGGCCGTTGACCGCCCCTCGACCGCGCCCAAAACGCCAGTGTAAAACGCCCGCGCTTGATCCAGATCGCGCACATGATAGGCCAGATGAAACGGGACAGGCATGATGGATACTCCAAAGAAGATTGAGGAATCCTTGCCTTGCCCCTACTGATTTGTCCAACGACATTCAAAATGGAGAACCCAAGATGACCACCACCTACGGCTTTGACACCCTGCAAATCCACGCCGGCGCAAGACCCGACCCCGCCACCGGTGCCCGCCAAACCCCGATTTACCAGACCACTGCATACGTGTTCCGCGATGCCGATCACGCCGCAGCTTTGTTTAATTTACAAGAGGTTGGCTATATTTACTCACGCCTGACCAACCCCACAGTGGCGGTTTTGCAGGAACGGATTGCAACGCTTGAAGGTGGCGTTGGGGCGGTCTGTTGCTCGTCCGGGCACGCGGCCCAGATCATGGCTTTGTTCCCGCTGATGGCCCCGGGGCGGAATGTGGTGGCTTCGACCCGGCTCTATGGCGGCACGGTGCAGCAGTTTTCCAACACGATCCGCAAATTCGGCTGGTCAGCCAAATTCGTCGATTTCGACGATCTGGACGCGCTTGCCGCCGCCATAGACGATGACACCCGCGCGGTGTTCTGCGAAAGCATTGCCAACCCGGGCGGCTATATCACCGACCTGGACGCCGTGGCCAAAGTGACTGATGCCGCAGGTATCCCACTGATTGTGGATAACACCTCGGCCACCCCCTACCTGTGCCGTCCGATCGAACATGGGGCCACGCTGGTGGTGCATTCGACCACGAAATACCTGACCGGAAATGGCACGGTAACGGGGGGTTGCGTAGTGGATTCCGGCAAGTTCGACTGGTCGGCCAGTGACAAATTCCCCTCGCTCAGCGCCCCCGAACCCGCCTATCACGGGCTGAAATTCCACGAAGTCCTGGGGCCGATGGCCTTCACCTTTCACGGCATCGCCGTGGGCTTGCGCGACCTGGGCATGACAATGAACCCGCAAGGCGCGCATTATACCCTTATGGGAATCGAGACATTGTCGCTGCGGATGGAACGGCATGTCCATAACACGATGATCATTGCCAAATGGCTGGAAAACGACCCCCGCGTCGATTTCGTGACCTATGCCGGGCTGCCATCATCGCCTTATAACCACCGCGTCGCCACGATCTGCCCCAAGGGCGCGGGTGGGTTGTTCACCTTTGCGGTCAAGGGCGGATATGACAATTGTGTCAAGTTTGTCAATGCGTTAGAAGTGTTCAGCCATGTCGCCAACCTTGGCGATACCCGGTCTTTGGTGATCCACCCGGCCTCGACCACGCACCGGCAATTGCCGCCCGAAAAACTGGCCGCCGCCGGGGCGGCACCAAATGTTGTGCGGCTGTCAATCGGGATCGAGGATGCCAAGGACCTGATTGCCGATCTGGATCAGGCGCTGGCAAAGGCAACGGCGTAAAGCCAAAAGCCGCTGGTCCGAAATTGGGCCAGCGGCAAACTCCTGAAATCACACTCTAAATCGCGCCGGTGCAATCGACCCGTGTAAAAACCCTATTCCGCTATCGCGTAAACCATCGTCACCATCGCCTGCAAACTTACCTCGCCACCCGCGATAGGCACAGCCATGCTGGCATCGGCCATCCGGGCATCAAACATTGGCGCGGGGTTCATGTAACCGCTTTGTTCGGTCAGCGTGATCAACGCCCCCAAGCTGACCCCAGAAGCCGCAGCAAACAAGGCCGCGCGGGCCTGCGCATCGGCCACAGCACGGCGGCGGGCCTCGTCCATCGCGGGGCCAGGGTTGGCCAGATCAAAACGGACCCCACCCAGCCGATTGGCCCCATCCTGAATGGCGGCATCCAAAACCGTGCCAACCAGGGCCAGGTCGCGCACCCGCACCTCGACCATGGTCGTCGCGATATAGCCATTAACGTCGGGGGTGCCGGTGCCGTCATAGCTGGAATTGTCATATAGCGCATCCAGCGTCAGCTGACCGGTCTGGATATCAGTTGGCGCAATGCCTGCCGCAGCCAGTTGCGCCATGACGGCGGTCATGCCCGCACTCATTGCAGCCATCGCCTCGGCGGCTGTTTCGGCCTGCTGCGACACACCAATGCTGACATACGCCAGATCAGGGATCGCTGCGACCAGCCCTTCACCGGTGACAGTGATCAGCCGGTCCTGTGCCAGCACGGGGGTGGCGATCAGCCCGCTGATAACAATGGCAAACAGGGCAATCGGTTTGGTGGTGGGATACATCAACAAGAACTCCTTCAGGGTTACTTTCGCATCGTCTAATTCTTTGACGCCGCTCGCAAGCGGTTCCTTGGTGTCACATTTTCGTTTACTTGGAACTGGCGGGAATCTGCTGTAAGTTCGATCAACTTTGGCGGAAGCAGTTTCGCCGCTCAGCGCCGGGTGCTAAAGCCATCTCATGAAGCCCAATTTCGCATTGTCTTTGTCTGTCGATGGAATCCGTTTGCTGCACCGGGTCGGTGCCGGGTGGAGTTTGGTCGGCGAAGTGGGCTTGGATGCACCGGATCTGGCCAGCCAGCTATCTGTGTTGCGCAAAACCGGGTTGGCGCTGGACCCACAGGGACTGCGCACCAAACTGCTGATCCCGAATGACCAGATCAAATACCTGTCGCTGGATACGACACGCGCTGCCGAGGATGACATTCTGCGCGCTTTGGATGGCGCAACCCCCTATGCGGTGACTGATCTGGTCTATGATTACGTGCGCGGAGGCGGGCGGACCTATGTTGCCGCCGTCGCCCGCGAAACCTTGGCCGAGGCCGAAGGTTTTGCCGCCGAACACCGGTTTAATCCGGTTTGTTTTGCCGCTGTCCCGGACCCGTTCACCTATATGGGCGAGGCGTTTTTTGGGCCCACACAAGTGGCACCGTCGCTGATCGGCCCGGGCCAGTCTGTGGAACGCGACGACACAGCCGTGATAATGCCAGCCAAGCCGCGCAAGGCCGGTTTCATGGCCCCGGCGGCCGGACCTGTTAGCGAACCGCTGGTCCTCGCCGGTCAAGACGCCCCGCCGCCGGAGCCAACCTGGCTGCCGGATGCCCTGCCGGATCCAGTTGCGGTCATTGCGTCCGAACCCGCCCTGACCCCGGATATGTCCGCCCTTACCGCCGCCCTGCAAATGGCGAAAATTGCTGAAACACGGTCAGTTCCGGCAGTGGAAACAATCGAAATCAATGTCGATCCGGTCCTTTTCCAACCAACGGAAACCGGTCAGGACACCGCGCCGGTTGATATTCAGACTTTGCCGGACACTCCCGCCGTGAACAGTATAGCGGCTGACGGCGTGATAGATGTTGTGCCTGACGCCGAAAGGGCCGACCCGGTTTTTCCCGGTCCGATTGTCGAAACCGCAACTGAACCAATGCCGCCCCTGGTGCCCGAAGCGGTGTTTTCATCGCGTTCTCGCCCACTGCGGGCCGACCCGTCAGATGTGCCCGCAGCGACACGGCCTCTGCCGCCACCGCCCGGCAGCAGAACCCCGCGCAGTGATGACGACAAGGCTGAACCGGTCTTTAGCAGGCGCGCCGAACCGCCATTGTCAAAACCGTTTTCACCGATGGTTGCCGTGCCGGAGCCGGCTATTTTGCCGGATCAAACCACCGTTTCCGCCATGGCTGATCTGACCAAGGCCATTGAATCACTGCCAAAACCGACGCCACCATTGGCTGCCAGTTTGGCCAAGCAGCAAATCTCCGGGGAACCATTGACCGGGCCGCGATTGACCGGGCCCCGCTTGACTGGGCCCCGATTGACTGGGGCTGCCCGACAATCCAGCGACCCGGTCTTTGCCCGACCGGTGTCGACCAGCATCCCCAGCGCGGCCGCTGCCCCAACAATTACTGGCCGATCCGGCGGTGCCCTACCCGCAACTGCCGTAGTAGCCTCAGTCGTCCCGCTCCGGTCCAATCCAGATACCGGGACTGCCCTTGCCGCAATGCCGGTGCCAATAGAAACCGTGACACTGGCCGCCGCAAAATCCCCACTTGCGGCAGCGGCGTTGCAATCAGCCCGGCTGATCGAGCCTGCCGCAAACGGGGCTCTTGTCAGCAAGGCCTCAGCAGGCGACACGCCGTCGGTTGCCGAACAGCCGCTGATCCGGGGCCGGGCGGGTGTTGGCGGCAAGCCGCGTTATCTGGGCTTGTTGCTGACACTGATCCTGCTGGCCTGTCTGGCCGCTGTCGCCGCTTGGGCCACCTATACCACTGATAATGTCGTCGCCCGCTGGTTTGGTTGGACCGATCAGACTGCGATTGCTGACCTTGTGCCCGAGATTGCCGCGCCAGCGCAAACACAGCTGGTGCCGCCTGAAATTGCTGAAACAGTCCTGCTGGCCCCGGATGTGACCAACCTTGACCCGTTGCCAGATCTTTTACCTGCGCCACCGCCGGAGATTCAGCCGGAAATCATCGCAGCACCTGCCCCGGATGCTGCCGCAGCACCTGCGCCCCAAACCGCACCCGTTGCAGCTGCGGACCAGATCGCTGTGCCCGGCGCGATTATCAGCCCAGCCGAGGCAGACCGGATTTACGCCGCGACCGGAGTCTGGCTGCGCGCGCCGCGCCTGCCGCTGATCCCGACCACCGAAAGTATTGGTAATATCAGCCGTGCCGCACTTGATAGCGGCGCGGACAAGCTGGCTTTGCCGGTTTTGCCACTGCTGGCAAATGTTGTGCCCGACCAGTCGATCCTACCGCAACTTGACCCGCCAGCGCCCGGCACAGTTTTCGCCCGCGATGCACGCGGTTTTGTTTTGGCGACACCCGAGGGAACGCTGACGCCGGATGGGATTCTGATTTTTGCCGGATCCCCTGCAATCATTCCGCCAACCCGGCCCGGAACGCCCGTGCCCACCCCGGCTGCAGCACCGCAACTGCTGGCCGTCTCGGCCCCGCCATTGGCACCACGTCCGGTGGATCCCGGCCCAACTGTTGACCCGGCAACAACGGGTGGTGTCGGCCTGGCGTCCCTCGACCCGTCGCTGGGCGTTGCCCCCGATCCACTGCCCACGCCGGGGGTCCGGCCAGCGATAAGACCCGTCATCCGGCCCGAGGGTTTGGCCCCGGCGCAAGTGATCACGCCACAGACCGTCGCCTTTGGCGGAACACGCCCGCCACTGCGCCCTGCCGGCCTGACGCCGGAAACGCCGAACCCCGCGTTATTGCCTGACCCTGCATTGACCAGTTCGCTTGTCCCCACAGACCCGACCGATCCTGTGGCCGATACAGTGGCTGCCATCCTGGCCGCCGCCCCCCCTGATGCCACCGCGACCGCCACCACGCTGGCCGTTGCCAGCGCGCGTGTTCCGGTCGCAAGGCCGCAAAATTTTGCCGATGTCGTGGCCAGCGCACAACAGCGCGACGCCCCCGCACCGGAATCTCAGGCGCAGGACGCCAGCCTTGCCGTGATTGAACCGCAGGCCCCGGTCGCACCGGAAACCATCGAACCATCCGGCCCCGTATCTGGCGATGTCGCAACCGCCGCCACGCTGGAGCAGGCTATCGATCTGCGCGAAATCAATCTGCTGGGCGTCTTCGGGCAACCCAATGACCGGCGTGCCCTTGTCCGGCTGGCCAATGGCCGCACGGTTCAGGTCGAGGTTGGCGATAGTCTGGATGGGGGCGAAGTGGCCGCCATCGGGGATAATGCGCTGAACTATGTCAAACGCGGGCGGACAATCACTCTGGCCATTCCGAACGGCTAGGCGAACGATAAAACCCGCCTTGAAAAGCCCGGCCAGATGCGTCGTCAGACGTTGCCAATTCGCAACCTGACAGCGATAGTTTCGGCATGGAAAGTTTTCTGTTTCAGGCGACGATTTATCTAGGGGCCGCCGTGCTGGCAGTGCCTTTGGCGGCGCGTCTGGGGCTGGGGTCCGTGCTGGGCTACCTCGCCGCAGGCATCGTCATCGGGCCGGGGCTGGGGCTGGTTGGCAATGAAACCGCCGATTTGCAGCATTTCGCCGAATTCGGTGTGGTGATGATGCTGTTCCTGATCGGGCTGGAACTGGATCCCCGGGCGCTGTGGGATATGCGGCGGCGGTTGCTGGGATTGGGTGGATTACAGATCGCGCTGACCACCTTGGGGATTATGGCTGTCGTCATGACCTTGGGTCTGGATTGGGCGACGGCACTGGGCGTCGGACTGATCGTGGCGCCATCGTCCACCGCGATTGTGATGCAAACCCTGTCTGAAAAGGGATTGGTCCAAACCGCTGGCGGGCGATCTTCGTTTTCTGTGCTGCTGGCGCAGGATATCGCGGTCATCCCGCTGCTGGCGCTGATCCCGCTGCTGGCCAAACGGACGCCGTTCATCCTGCCCGCCGGGTCCGAACCTGTGGAATCAACCGGGTTCAGTCTGGTCAATGGATTGCCCGGCTGGGGCGTCACGCTGGTTACTTTGGCAGCCGTTGGCGTGGTCATTCTGGCCGGGACCTATCTGATCCGCCCGGTGTTTCGCTATATCCACCACGCCCGGCTGCGCGAAATGTATACGGCTCTTGCGCTGCTGCTGGTTGTCTCCATCGCCGTGTTGATGGGCATGGTCGGCCTGTCACCCGCGCTCGGCACCTTTCTGGCCGGGGTGGTTCTGGCCAATTCCGAGTTCCGGCATGAATTGGAAAGCGATCTTGCCCCGTTCAAAGGGTTGCTGCTAGGGCTGTTTTTCATTACTGTCGGGGCGGGGATCAACTTTGGCCTGCTGTGGGATGATCTGCTACGCATCATCGGCCTGACGGTTGGGTTGATGGCGATGAAAGGGGCGGTCCTGTATGGGCTGACGCAGGTATTCCGTCTGACCGGACGGGACCGCTGGCTGTTCGCGCTGGGGCTGGCGCAGGCGGGCGAATTTGGGTTTGTACTGGTGTCGTTTTCGCTGCAACAGGGCGTCTTTGGTCCCGACCTGT
The DNA here is from genome assembly GCA_031422295.1 of Rhodobacterales bacterium. Taxonomy (GTDB): domain Bacteria; phylum Pseudomonadota; class Alphaproteobacteria; order Rhodobacterales; family Rhodobacteraceae; genus JANOMH01. The sequence continues at coordinate 28,932 of JANOQM010000029.1, forward strand.
CCGAAACCATCCTGTTGGTCATCGCCCTGTCGATGATGATCACGCCGCTGTTGTTTATCCTGTACGAGGTTCTCAGCCGCCGGATGGCCGCCGGGCCGGAACAGCCCGCCGATGAGATTGACGCAGTGGGGGCGGTGATTATCGCAGGGGTGGGACGGTTCGGGCAGGTGGTGAACCGGTTTGTGCGCGGGGCCGGGTTTTCGACCGTTGTGCTGGATCATAATCTTGAGACCGTTGAAACCATGCGCCGCTTTGGCGTACGCGGGTTTTTCGGTGACCCGACCCGCCCGGATATCCTGCATGCGGCAGGGCTGGCCACGGCGCAAGTGCTGGTCGTGGCCTTGGATGACCGGGCCGCCGCACTGCAATTGGTGATTTACGCCCGCAAAGAACGCCCTGATTTGCACATCGTCGCCCGCGCCTATGACCGGGTGCATGTCTATGAATTGTATCAGGCCGGGGCCAATGACATCGTGCGCGAGATGTTCGACAGCTCGCTGCGCGCCGGGCGCTATGTGCTGGAAAACATGGGGTTGAGCGAATTTGAGGCGGCCGAGGCGCAAACCATGTATTATCATGCCGACCGCGCGGCGGTGCGGGAATTGGCCGAATTGTGGAAACCGGGTGTCGCTGTCACCGATAATCCGGAATATGTCGAACGGGCCAAGGCCCTGAACAAAGATCTTGAAACCGCTCTGGTCAGTCAGATCAAGGCCGGGCAATCAGCACCCAAAACGGGCAGTTAACCCCCGCTGACCCCGGCTTCGGCAAAAGTTAACATGCCGGAATGGCAGGCAATGGCCCCCCTAAGCACACCAATCGCCAGTGCTGCACCTGATCCTTCGCCCAGACGCAGGCCCAGCGACAGCAGCGGCTGTTTGCCCAGCAGTGACAGCAGTTTGGCATGGGCGCCTTCGGCACTTTGATGCCCGGCGACGCAATGATCCAGTGCGCCGGGAACCGCTCGTTCCAACACCGCCGCCGCCGCACAGCAGATAAACCCATCCAGAATGACCGGGATCCGGTGCTGCCGGGCCGCAGCGATCGCCCCGGCCATTGCCGCCAGTTCGCGCCCGCCCAGACAGCGCATAACCTGCAGCGGATCGGTCAGGACGGCGTGATGCAACGCCAACCCCGCATCCACCACGGCGGCCTTGCGGGCCAGCCCTGCATCATCGACGCCCGTGCCGCGCCCGACCCAATCCGCCCCGGTGCCGCCAAACAACGCCGCCGCCAGTGCCGCCGCCACAGTGGTATTCCCAATACCCATTTCGCCAGTGACCAGCAGATCAGCCGCCGGATCAACCGCAGCCCAGCCAGTTGCAAGAGCTTGGATGACCTCCGTCTCGTCCATCGCCGGGGCGGTGGTGAAATCTGCCGTGGGGCGGTCAAGGTCCAGCGCATGGACGGTCATTGCCGCCCCAAACGTCTTGGACAACTGGTTGATCGCAGCCCCGCCATGTTGAAAATTCATCACCATCTGGGCAGTGACTTCTGCCGGAAAGGCCGACACGCCTTGCGCCGTGATCCCGTGATTGCCGGCAAAAATGATGACTTGCGGGGCAGCCAGCACCGGTCGCGGGTTGCCACGCCAGCCGGCATACCAGATCGCCAGTTCCTCAAGCCGGCCCAGCGCGCCGGGTGGTTTGGTCAGCTGACTATTGCGATCTGCCGCCCCGGCCTGCGCCGCAGGATCAGCCAAGGGTGCCGCCAGCAGCAATTTGCGAAAGGTCAAAAGGCTGTCAAATGGGGCGGTCATGCGGGTCCTCGTTGCATCGGCATCAGCTTCTGTCTACCCCTCGGACACAGGTAAGGAAACCGCCGGAAAGGGCATAAGTTTGGCCAAAGACGACATTGTCAGCTGGGGTGATATTCCGGCAGCCCTGGGGTTGCTGACGCGGTTGCCGGTGCGGGTGAATACCGCTGCAGCGATGGAACGGGGGGCGCGGGCGGCCTGGGCATGGCCGGTTGCGGGGCTGGCCGTTGGGCTGATTGCGGCTGTGGCAGGCACGCTGACCCAATGGCTGGGGCTGCCTGCCGCCGTCTGTGCCGGGGTGATCCTTGCCACCCAAGTCATTCTGACCGGGGCGATGCACGAAGACGGGCTGGCCGATAGTGCAGATGGGCTGTGGGGTGGCTACGACAAAACCCGGCGGCTCGAAATCATGAAAGACAGCCATATCGGCACTTACGGCGTGCTGGCGCTGATCCTGTCCATGCTGTTGCGCTGGACGGCCCTCAGCGGGCTGATCGGGCTGGGCCTGCTCTGGCCTGCGGTCATCGTCGCCGCTGTTCTTTCGCGGGTGCCGATGGTCGGCCTGATGCATGCCCTGCCCCCGGCCCGCAGTGGCGGGTTAAGTGCCACTGTCGGGTGCCCACCATGGCAGGCGGTAGTGTTGGCAGCAACTTTGGCTGTGGCAGTAGCGTTATTATGGGTTGGGCCATGGGCTTTGCCGCTGGTTATGACAGTCGGCATTTCTGCATTGGTCTGGGCTGCCATCGCCAACGTCAAAATCGGCGGGCAGACCGGCGATATTCTGGGTGCCAGCCAGCAATGGGCTGAAATTACGGCGCTTTTGACTATATTGGCCTTGGCCAGCTAAATCTGTCCCCAGTTTCTTTTGTTCATAAATATCCCCGCCGGAGGCACCGACCGTTCCACAAAAGCGGGCGTCAGATTTGTTTGACCGGCATCTGGACGCGCAAGCCGTCTAATGCGGCGGATACTTTCAACTGACAGGTCAGGCGCGACCGGACCGGATCGGGCTGATAGGCGAAATCCAGCATATCTTCCTCCATCGCATCCCTTTTCGGCAGTTTGGCCACCCAGTCGGCATCGACATAGACATGGCAGGTCGAACAGGCGCAGGCCCCGCCGCAATCAGCCTCGATCCCCGGAATACCGTTGTCGCGTGCGCCTTCCATGACGGTCAGGCCATTGGCCACCTCGATGACATGTTCGCGGCCGCCGTGTTCCACATAGGTGATCTTTGCCATGGCCCGCATCTCCTCAACGCTTTGCTACCCGAGCAGTATCTAGGCGGTTGCCGGGGGGCAATCCAGTGCGATTGCGGTGTTTCACGGCCTGTTGTGGCCGCAATGCAGCGCATCCGCGACTGTGTGGACCAAGAGACAGTCATGACCGCATCTGCCGCGCGTTGACCCAAGCCGCTTTGCCTGCGTGACAGTGCCAGATAAGGTTTGGCACAGAAAAACCGACGCCAAGACCGGGAATTCGATTGCAGTGCTCCGCCGACTATTCCTGAAAGCTGCCTTGATCGGTTGCGTCCTGACGGGCTGCACTGCTGCAGTTGCACCGCAGCCGTTGACCAGTTCCGGCAGCCCAACAGTTGGAATGGCTGCGATTGAAACAGCGTCCGATGGGCGCTGTTTTGGCCGCGACATTACGCCTGCCGTGATTGAAACGGTCACAGCACAGGAACTGGCCGAACCTGCTGTGCTTGGACCGGACGGGGCGGTGCTGCAGCCTGCGCGGTACAGGTCGGTCATTCGCCAGCAGATCGTCCGCGACCGGCAAGAGGTGCGATTTGAAACCATCTGCCCGCCGGATTTTACCGCCGAATTCGTGGCCACACTGCAGCGGGCCCTGACGGCGCGCGGGTTCTACCTTGGGCCGATTACCGGCGTTCTGGACACGACCACAGGCCGGGCGGTGCAGGATTTTCAACGCGGAACCGGACCGGACAGTCCATTGTTGTCCATCGCTGCGGCACGTGAACTGGGGATTGTGGCCCTGTCCGACAACCAACTGGGGTTGGAACCATAAAAAAGGGCACCAGATGGTGCCCTTTTTCGCGCAAACCCTGTTCAGCCGGTCATTCAGTTTCGATCGACAGCGCCACAAAGCGCGGGTCGCCGCCCCGGCGGACCAGCAATAGCAGGGATTTACGCCCTGCCGCCGTAGCCTCGTCAATCCGGGCGGTGAAATCGGCCACTGTGGCCACGGCCTGCTGACCAGCCTCGGTGATGATATCGCCCGCGATGATGCCCTTTTCGGACGCATCCGACAGTGGGTCAACTGCGGTGATGACCAGCCCGGTCACGGTATCGCCCAGCTGAAACTGCTGCTTCAGCTCATCCGTCACTTCGGACAGGGTCAGGCCCAGCATTTCGGAAATCACTGGTTCGGGCGCTTCGACCGAGGCCGGCAATGCTTCGGCTTCGGCATCTTCGCGGCGGCCTAAAACCACGGTCAGGGTCAGCATTTCGCCGTCGCGCAATATCTCAACCGGCACCGACTGGCCCACCGGCATTCCGCCGACCATGCGGATCAGTTCGCGGGTATCGGGCACTTCAACCCCGTTAAACGTCAGCAGCACGTCACCCGACAGAATCCCCGCATCCAGCGACGGTCCCTCCGGCACATCGGTCACCAGCGCGCCCCGTGCTTCGGACAATCCGGCAATGGCATCCACCATATCCGGCGTCACGTCCTGAATGCGCACGCCCAGCCAACCGCGCCGGGTTTCACCAAATTCGCGCAACTGGTCGACGACCGGGCTGACGACAGCCGACGACATCGAAAAGCCAATGCCGATGGACCCGCCTGACGGCGAGAGGATCGCAGTATTCACCCCGATCACGTCGCCATCCATATTGAACAGCGGCCCGCCCGAGTTGCCCCGGTTGATCGCCGCATCGGTCTGGATAAAGTCGTCAAAGCTGCCTTCGAGTGCCCGATTGCGGGCCGAGACGATCCCGGCGGAAACCGAGAACCCTTGCCCCAACGGGTTGCCAATGGCGATGACCCAATCGCCGACGCGGCTACCTTGCCCATTGCTGTCGCCAAAACTGACGAACGGCAGGTCTGTGGCCTCGACCTTGAGCAGTGCAATATCGGTATTCGGATCGGTTCCGACAACAGTGGCGGGCATTTCTTCCAGATTGAAGAACTGGATCGTTATTTCATCGGCCCCTTCGATCACATGGTTATTGGTTACGATGAACCCATCGGACGAAATCACAAAGCCTGACCCCAGCGCCGACGACCGGCGCGGTGCGCCATCACCGCCGAAATCGTCAAAGAAATCTTCGAACGGTGATCCTTCGGGCACAATCCCCTCGGGTGCTGTCGGGGCCGCGACCAGCATCGACGTGGTGATATTCACCACCGACGGACTGATCTGTTCGGCCAGATCTGCAAATGATACGGGGCGCGATTGATCAACCAACGATTGCGCCGATGCTGGCAGGGTTTGAGCCAAAAGCAAGGCCGCCCCCAAGACCAGTGCGGCAAGGGACGAGGCGGACCGCCGCGTATTTTGGCTGATACGTACAAGAGGAATGGCGATGGGTGTGCGGTTCAAGTGGTGTCTCCCATTTCGGACCGATCTGTCCGGGCGATGCAGGGGCCGACTGATTGGTTCGGCCTGATTTTCATAGAGTGAATGTAGGGCGGACGATCCGCAACTCAAAGCCCCATCGCGCGGCGTCAACTGCATGTGATTGGTCATCCAAAAACGTGTTGGTTTTGAAACGCCGTCTACAAGCCTAATCCATAGGCCGCCCAAAGCAGCGCCACCCCTGTAACCAAAACCAAAAGACCAATGATCCGGCGTTGTTCAAGCGGCATCGCTTGCAGGGCCTCGAGCATCCGCTCGATCAGCGAAGGGGCCAGCGCATAGGCCAGCCCCTCGATGACCAAGACAAGGCCCAGCGCCCAAAGCGCTGTAGCAATCATTCTGCGACAGTGACCGCAGCAGGCGGGCTGCCCGAGTAAAGATAATCAAAGAACGCATTATCCGGGGTCATCACCATGGTCGAATTGCTGCCCAGCAACGACGCTTCATAGGCCTGCATTGAGCGGTAGAAGTTAAAGAACTCCGGGTCCGCCCCATAAGCCGTCGCAAAGATAGCGCTGGCCTCGGCATCAGCTTCACCCCGAGTAATCTGGGCTTCGCGTTCCGCCTCGGACAGGGTTTCGACCACGGTCCGGTCTGCAAGGGCGCGAACCCGCTGGGCGGCCTCGTTACCGCGGGCAATCTCGTCCGCCGCCTCGCGTTCACGTTCGGCCCGCATCCGGGCGAATGTGCTGTCTAGGTTCTGGCTGGGCAGGTTGGTCTGCTTTAACCGGACGTCGACAATATCGATCCCCAACCCTTCGGCGCTGGCCTGTGCCTGATCGCGGATACGGTTCATCAGCACCCGGCGGCCCTGTGACAGGATCGTGTCAGAGGTGACCTGATCGGCACCCAGAACTTCGCGGATTTGCGCATTCAAAATGGATTGAAGGCGTTCCTGCGCCAGCGGAATACCACCAGAACCCACGGCCTGGCGGAACAGGACCACGTCAGAAATCCGGTATCGGGCAAACGCATCGACCACCAGACGGCGGTCATCGGACGGGGTGACTTCGATGGTGTCCGTATCCAGCGACAGGATCCGGTCGTCATATTTGACCACTTCCTGAATGAACGGGATTTTGAACCCGATCCCCGGTTCGGTCTGCACCGACCGGATCTGGCCAAACTGCATCACAAGCGCTTTTTCACGCTCGTCCACCACATAAATCGACGAAAAGAACCCGACGACGACCACGGCCACGATGGGCAAAAGATAAGCTGTCTTGCGCATGATCAGTTCCCCTCGGCTGTAGCAGCCGCAGCTGCGGCGGGTGTGGTGCCCCGGATAAGGTCGTTCAGCGGCAGGAATGGCACCACGCCATTGCCGCCCTGCCCGCCTGCAATCGCCGGATCAAGGATGATTTTGGAGACATGGGACAAGACTCGCTCCATGGTTTCCAGATAAATCCGTTCACGCGTGACTTCTTCGGCTTTTTGATATTCGGTCAGCACGGCGGTAAACCGGCTGGCCTGACCCAGGGCATCGTTGACGGTCTGAGCGCGGTAGCCTTCGGCGGTTTCGATAATCCCGGCGGCACGGCCACGGGCATCGGCCAGCACAGTGTTGGCATAGGCATCGGCCTGCCGCTGCAACCGGTCGCGTTCCTGTTCGGCAGCCTGGACTTCTTTATAGCTGTCGATAACTTCGGCCGGCGGATCGGCGCGTTCAAGGTTAACCCGAACGATGGAAATGCCGCTGTCATATTCGTCCAGCGTCGCCTGCACATTGGTCATCACTGTATCGGCAATAATCCCGCGATCCCGGTTCAAAATCGGGGCAAGGTTTGAAGCGGCGATAATTTCGCGCATCACCGATTCCGACACGGCCCTGACGGTCAGCTGCGGGTCGCTGATATTGAACAGCACCTTTTCAGGGTCATTGATGTTCCAGACCACCTGAAAACCGATATCGACGATATTGGCATCGGTGGTCAGCATCAGGCCGGACCCGTCATTTGTGGTGCCCGATCCGCCGATGGATTCAGTGTTTTCCGAAGTGACGTTGATCACCTGATAGGTAACAAGCGGCCACGGGGCAAAGTTCAGGCCAGGCTCCCCGGTCTGATAGCGCGCACCCAGCAGGAGTTCGACTGACTTTTCTTCGGGCCGGACGGTGTAGAACGACATGAACGCCCAGAGCAGGACAACGCCGACTGCGCCAAGGCCAACCATGCCGCGCGTAATCTTGAACGGCTCGCCGGTGCCGCCACCACCAGCGCCGCCACGGTTGCCGCCGCCCATCAGGACGCGCAGCTGTTCGCGGCCTTTGTTCATCAGCTCGTCAATCTCGGGGATTTGCGGGCCTTCGCCCGGCCTGCGCCCACCTGTCGGCCGCTTGCCCTTGTCTTCGTCATCCCCGCCGCGATTTCCGCCGCCGCCCCAGGGGCCGCCGTTATTTCCAGCCATAAAGCCTGTGCTTTCCTACTTATCGTCCCGACGGGACTGCTATGTGCTTAATTGTGGGTTTTGACGCGTAATTCAAGCCGTCCTTACCGGATTGCGCATCGTCACCAGTTCTTCGGACATGGTCGGATGCACCGCACACGTCCGGTCGAAATCTTCTTTCGTGGCCCCCATCTTGACCGCGATGGCCGCAAGCTGGATCATTTCGCCGGCCTCGGGTGCGACGATATGACAACCCAGCACGCGGCGCGTGGCCCGGCTGATGATCAGTTTCATCATGACCCGGTCAGTGGTTCCGGCAAAAGCGGATCGCATCGGTCGGAATGATGTGCTGTAAACCTCGATCGGTTCTTTTTCCCGCGCGGCTTCTTCGGACAAACCGACTGACCCCAGTTCGGGCTGGGTAAACACAGCGGACGGGATCAGGTCGTGATCGACCGGGGTGGGGATGCCCTTGAAAACCGTTTCCACAAAGGCCATGCCTTCGCGGATCGCCACTGGCGTCAGGTTGACCCGGCCTGTGACATCGCCAATGGCAAAGATCGACGGGGTAGCGGTTTGGGAATACTGGTCAACGGTAATTTCGCCGCGCCTGCCGATCTGGACGCCGGTCTGCTCCAGACCGATGTTTTTCGCATTGGGCGCGCGCCCCGTGGCAAACAGCACAGCATCATAGGTCCGGTCGGACCCGTTGCTGGCCTTGACCCGCACGGGCCCGGCTTTGCCGTGATGCGCCGGGCTGACCGGAATTTCGACCGCTGGCAGGCCCATCATCGCGCCCGTCACCGGGCCAAGGTCAGTTTCAGCGCGACCCATGGCCAGAATATTGGTGCCGCAATGCAGATCAATCCCCTGACCCTTCATCGCCTCGGCCACGGCCCCGCGCGCTTCGTCATCAAACCCGCGCAGGATTTGCGCACCGCGATAAAATTGGGTCACTTCAACCCCCAGCCCATTCAGGATGCAGGCAAATTCGCTGGCAATATAGCCACCGCCGACGATCAGGATCGACTTGGGCAAAACTGGCAGGTCAAAGATATCGTTCGACGTCAGGCCCAGGTCGGCCCCCGGCATGTCCGGCTTTTCGGGATGCCCGCCGGTGGCCACCAGAATATGCCGCGCACTGACGGTATCGCCGCTGTCCAGCCGGACCGTATGCGCATCCACCAGTACGGCGCGGCTGTCATGGATGGTGACCCCCGCCGTATCCAGCATCTTGCGATAAGCCGCCTCAAGCCGGGCCAGTTCGGCATGCAGGTGGGTTTGAAAGCGGGGCCAGTCAAACGATCCGTCCGCAATGTCCCAGCCATAAGCGCGGGCTTGCGCAGGCATTTCACGAAAGCTGGATGCGAATACCATCAGCTTTTTCGGCACACAGCCCCGGATGACGCAGGTGCCACCCAACCGGCTTTCTTCGGCCAAAGCCACGGTCGCCCCAGTCGCTGCAGCCATCCGTGCCGCGCGGACGCCCCCGGACCCGCCGCCAATGACGAACAGGTCTACATCAAAGGCCATATCGCTCATGTTGTGGTATCCATATTCCTGCGGGCGGTATCCCACACTGTTTCGCAGATAGCCAGAGGAGTGGCTGCCACAGCGGGATCAGCCGAGGCTCCAGTGGACCTGTGGCCCCGCTCACACAAGGGAGCGGTTGACTGTGGGACTGGTTGTGTAATTCGAACAGAGGCCAGCACCCGACCCGGCGGGTTGCGAAGCGCCCACCTTGGGGCGGGTCGGACAATCTGTCGGCGGCACTAGCTGGCAGGCCCGATGGGGTCCGCCAAGATGCATAGCGGAGCGGGGCGCTGACTATTCCGCCATATCCCTGAACAAATTCTCATTCTCTTCAAACTCGAACCGGCTTTCTTCGACTGACCCCTTGTTGATATCGCGCACTTCGACCCGGCCGTCGCCGTAACCGATGACGACCACATCACAGATGTCGATGAATAGCCCGTTTTCCACCACGCCGGGGATCTGGTTCAGCACCAGTGACAATTGGCGGGCATGGCCGATCCGGTTCAGGTGCAAGTCGATAATATGATTGCCTTCGTCGGTCACAAAAGGCCGGTCACCGTTCATCCGCAGGGTGGTGCTGCGGCCCAATACGTCGATGCCGATCAGGGTTTCCTCGATCAACGTCTTGGTGGTCTGCCAGCCAAACGGGATCACCTCGACCGGCAGGGGAAACGCGCCCAGCGTTTCGACCTGCTTGCCAATATCGGCGATGACAATCATCTGGTCGCTGGCTGTCGCCACGATCTTTTCCTGCAACAGCGCCCCGCCACCGCCTTTGATCAGGTTCAGATTGCCGTCATATTCATCCGCCCCGTCAATGGTCAGGTCCAGCCAACGGGCCTCGTCCAGTGAAATCACTTCGATACCCACATCGCGGGCCAATTTGGCGGTGCGGGCGGATGTGGGCACGCCTTTAATCCGCAGCCCCTGATCGCGGACCATCTCGCCCAGACAGCGGACCAGCCAAGCGGCGGTGGACCCCGTGCCGAGGCCAACACGCATACCGTTTTCGACATACAATGTCGCCCGCTTGGCGGCGGCGAATTTCGCCTTGTCGATGGGGGACAATTCTCCGCTCATGGATGGCTCCGACCTGTGGGTTGGTTTGTTATAGGAAACAACCGGCGGGGGCGCGAGTGCGAAATGTGCAAGTCAGTTGCGGGTGTGGCCCCAAAACGCTGCCCCTTGCCGGGTGACCGCGTTCCGTGGGGCCAATCACGCGACCAATTGCTGCAGCGCGAAGGTGGGGGTGGTTGAGGAGGTGTTGGGGCGCCAGACAATGAGTTTTCGAAAATAGTTGCCGGAGCCGTTTCCGAAACGAGACGGAGCGGTGATAGGTTGCTTGGGAACAGCAAATTTAGCCGGGACGCGAATGACCAGACTCCGAAAATCGGTACCGAAGGATTGCGATCCAAGGATTCGCGGCACAATTCAGCTAGGGTCGATGGCATACTATCGTCGGATCGAGTCCAATGACCGACGCGACCCCGAAGAGGGCATGACAAGCTTTCATGTTGATACTCGCGGTCGTACATGGACCATCCAGAAAGAAGTTTATCACACAATCCACGGCGGTATTATTGTCGCCGACGATTGGTCAAGGTCCCAAAACTGGGGGCCGCCCGGAACTACAACCCTTTCAGGCAACAGCCGATTCAAATTTCTGGCTAACGGCGACCTTCATTTCAAGGGCACAATGGGTTTTTCGTTTGTTCACCATGACGTCTTGTTATTTTGCATGTCTGTCGACAATGGCGACATCGATTGGGACGTCTCTGGCGGCACAGTTCACTGGTGGATCGAAGAAGGCAAGGAGAGCGAGTTTGCGCAAACTCTAGGCGAGCTTGTGTATCAGGAACTCGTGGCCAATCCAGAGCCTTGGATCGAGAGGGTCAGGTCGTGGGACGACGTAATGAGTTTCAGTTGGATTGTGGGCCTCACCACCCGGAAGGTGGAATACACTCGCAAAAGCGGTTCTGAGCTGAGATACCCTGAGGTGCGGCGGATAAACCGGATGGTCAGAACCTTCTCACCGTTCTTGAAAGATAAACGGGATGAGGCTCAAAAGGAGTTTCGATTTCAAGTCGATATACAAATGGACTCACGAGCAGCAGGTTTTTGTCGGGTTGTTGTTCCCGAGAAGCTGTCCTTGCCCGCCGCGAGACTCTTACCCTTCATGCAATTCACTTAGACCGACACATTCCACCTTCACGCGTTCTGCCATGGGCGACCCACCGGATGGACCGATCCTCTACAACCGGTAACGGGGTGGTGCCCAGACTTGGACCTATCTGCCACGCCACGCCGCAGCGCTCCAAAACCGCTCTGCCGCAACATCGACTGTAATTCACTGCAAGATCGACTGTTACGCTACACCCGACGCCCGCTGGCGGCTTGACAGTCGGAAAACGTCATGAAAATATTGCGAGTAATTCGCATTAGCACAGTTGACCGATGTCCGATAACTTCAGCCTGAGCGGCCTGCGGGCCACCCGCAACAAACATGGCGACTGGCGGCAAAACCGGGGCGATCCGGCCTTGTCCGACGTGCATCGCAGCATCCGGGTGCCCGTAGGCACATGGCGGCGGGCGGCGGCATTTTTCGGCCCCGGCTATATGGTCGCGGTGGGCTATATGGACCCGGGCAACTGGGCCACATCGCTGGCGGGCGGGTCAAAGTTTGGCTACGCGCTGCTGGTTGTGGCGCTGGTGTCCAATATCATGGCCATCGTGCTGCAATCGCTGTGCGCCCGGCTGGCCATCGCATCGGGGCGCGATCTGGCCCAGGCCTGCCGCGATGCGTTCCCGCGCTGGGTTGCCATTCCGTTGTGGTTCATGGCGGAACTTGCGATTATTGCGACCGATATTGCAGAGGTGATCGGCACCGCCATCGGCCTGAACCTGCTGTTCGGCATCCCGCTGGAAATCGGCGTTGTGATTACCGCGCTGGACGTGTTCCTGATCCTGTGGCTGCAAACCAAAGGGTTCCGCTGGCTTGAGGCGTTTATTATCGCGGTTCTGGCCATCATCGCGGTCAGCTTTGGCATCCAGATCGCCATGGCCGACCCCGACTGGGGGCAGGTCATCCTTGGCTTTGCCCCGACCGTGGATATCGTGACCAACCCCGAAATGTTGTATCTGGCGCTTAGTATTCTGGGCGCTACAGTTATGCCACATAACCTGTATCTGCATTCGGCCATTGTGCAGACCCGCGATTATGGCGACAGCCTGCCGGAAAAGCGGTTTGCTTTGAAATGGGCAACCATCGACAGCACCGTGGCTTTGTGTTTCGCGCTGCTGATCAATGCGTCGATCCTGATCCTTGCGGCCTCGGCCTTTTACGGCACCGGGCGCACTGATGTGGCCGAACTCGGGGATGCGCATCAGTTATTGGGGCCGGTTCTGGGATCAGCCTTGGCTCCCAGCCTGTTCGCCATCGCTTTGCTGGGCTGCGGCCTGAATTCGACCGTGACTGCCACATTGGCCGGTCAGGCCGTGATGGAAGGGTTCCTGAACCTGCGCATCCCGCCATGGTCCCGCCGTCTGATCACCCGCGCCATTGCCATCATCCCGGCGGCAGGTGTGACGATTTTCTATGGCTCGGCCCAAACCGGGCAATTGCTGATCCTGACGCAGGTGGTGTTGTCGCTGCAATTGTCATTTGCCGTGGTCCCGCTGGTCATGTTCACCACAGACAAGCGCAAGATGGGGGCGATGGTGGCGCCGCTGTGGCTGGGCCTGTTTGCCGCTCTGATTGCAACGGTCATTGTAGTGCTTAATCTGAAACTGCTGTGGGATTTCGTGCTTTAGTGCAAGCCCTACCGCAAAAAGATAAGTCCCAGCCCAACCACCGCCATCGCCGCCCCGACAAAGCTGAGCAGGGTCGGCCTTTGCCCGGTCCGCAGCCACAGCAAGGGCAGGATGATCACCGGTGAGGTGGCCGACAGCGTGGCGATGATCCCGGTTTGCGACCCCTGCAGCGCGTATAAAAACAGGGTCATCCCGATCAGCAGCCCGATGATTGCAGTGGCTGCAGTCAGGATCAAAGCATTCTGGGTGATAACTGTCGGGCGGGCTGGGGCAAAGGCAGTGGCGCTGAGCAGGCCCATGGTCAGGCCCGAGGCCCCGACCCGGAACAATGAGGCCAGATAGGGGTCCATCCCGCCGTGCATGATTGGCCGTGCGATCAATGACCCGGCAGCCTGTCCAAAAGCCGCCCCAAGGCCAAACAACAGTCCGGTCAGCAGCAGGCCCTGCACGGTTTCCAGCCGGTGCGCATCAGCGCGCGGGCGGCCCAGTATGGCCACGGCCACGCCGCCTGCGGTCATGCAAATCCCGGCCACCGCCTGCAGCGACAAAGCTTCGCCCAGCACCACCCAGCCCAACAGGGCCGCCATCGGCGCATTCAGCGCAAACACTGCCCCCGCCCGGCGCGGCCCGATCCGGCCCACAGCGGCAAAGTTCAGCGTGTCACCAATCAGAATCCCGATGATGCCCGAGGCCGCAAGCACCGCTATAGTTGTCCATGTCTGCCCGGCCCATGCTCCGGTCGCCACAACGATCAGGCCCAGCAGCACCGTCACCAATCCCTGCCGGATCAGGTTAAAGTGAAACGCCCCCAAAACGCGCACTGCATCCGCCGAAATCAGCCCGGTGATTGCCCAGCAGGTCGCCGTCCCAAGGGCCGCAAATTCATGAATAGGAAAGGCCATTGTTCACCATATGTTCATGGCTGTGTGCCGTATGAAATGGCTATTGGCAAGCCCGCTCCAGTGGGATTTTTTGAAACGCCACCTGCCCGGGGCCGATGCGGTTTCATCTGCTGATCAGTCGCATTCTGTCGGGCTGTCTGCGACCACGGCGCTAAAGTTAACTCATGACATCCATTCTGCGCCTGCACTATGCCCCCGACAATGCCTCGCTCTGCATCCGGCTGGCGCTGGAGGAATTGCACCTGCCTTATACAACGGTTCTGGTGGACCGTCCGGCCCGGGCGCAAAAATCAGCAGCCTATCTGGCGTTAAACCCCAACGGGCTGATCCCGGTGTTGGAAACGCCCGATGGGCCGCTGTATGAAACCGGGGCGATCCTGCTGTGGCTGGCCGACCGGCATGGCCGTCTGATGCCCGCCATAACCGACCCGGGCCGGGGTGCCGCGCTGAAATGGCTGTTCTGGCTGTCCAACACGCTGCATGCGACAGAACGAATGCTGTTCTATCCGGCCCAACATACCGCCGGTGGTCCCGCGATGGAGCAGGCCTTGCTGGCCCAGACCAAAATCAGGCTGGCCGCACAATTCACTATCCTAGCCCAGACTTCTGACGCCCCATGGTTGGACGCCAATGCGCCCAGCGCGCTCGCCTGCTATCTTGCACCCCTCTTGCGGTGGCCGGTGTTCTACGGCGATGAACCGGGCTGGCTCGACTTATCGCACTGGCCCCGGCTCCTGACTTTTGCACACAGGTTCGAACAACGCCCCGCCGCCGTGACGGCAACACGGGCCGAGGGCTTGGGCCATACCCCATTTTCTGCGCCGCAAGCCCTGAATCCCATGGGGATAGGGCCAAACGATCCCTAAGCGTCGCTTTCGCAATGGCATCACCGCTACGTCGCATGCTTAACTGCGCTAAATCTGCAAAGGACCGTTTGCCGTGTATGTCCTCCATTCCGTCTCCGACTGGGCCTCGCTCTGCATCCACGTCGCACTGGTCGAAATGGACGTGCCCTTCACCCTGCACCTGCACGACTACGACGCGGGGACGCTGAACAGCCCGACCTTCCGGGCGATCAACCCTTTCGGCCTGCTTCCCGCGTTGGAAACCCCCGATGGGCCGATGTTCGAAACCGGGGCCATCCTGCTGTGGTTGTCCGAACGGCACGGGCTGGCCCCGGCACCATTGTCAGCGGAACGGGCGGCATTTCTGAAATGGTTCGTGTTTGTGAACACATCCGTCCACAGCACCGCCGTCCTGCTGCTGCATCCAGAGCGACCCGCGGGGGACTTTTCTGCCGTGGCGGTCGCCCAAACCGCCCATACCCAGATGCAAAACCATCTGGCCGCCATCGATACGATGATTGCCACCGAAAAACCGCTGTGGCTGTCCAGCGCCCAACCCTCGGTCCTGTCGCATTATCTGGGGATGTTGGTCCGCTGGGTCGTGGCCTTTCCGGCCCACCCGGACCATGCGATTAACCTCGCCACATACCCCGCTCTGGAAGCCGTGCTGACCGCACTGGAATCCCGCCCCGCCGTACTCAAAGCCGCGGTGGCCGAAAACCTCGGCCCGACAATCTACACCAATATTGCCGCCTGAAAGGCCTATGAATGTTCCTCTCCGTCTTCGACATGTTCAAGGTGGGGATCGGCCCGTCATCCTCCCATACCATCGGCCCCATGGTCGCCGCCGCCCGGTTTCTGGACCATCTGCGCGCCCAGCCGTTCCGGGTGGCGGGAGTGCGCGCGTCACTGCATGGGTCGCTTGCCTTTACCGGGGTCGGCCATGCAACCGACCGGGCGGTGATCCTTGGGCTGGGGGGATTTCGCGCCGATGACTATGACGCCGCGAAAGCCGAGGCTGAACTGGCCCGAATCAAGGCCGACTGTTTCGTGGCCCCCACTGGCCTGCCCGAACTCCGCTTCGACCCGAGGACCGACCTGATATTCGACTACGGCCCCGCTTTGCCCGGCCATGCCAACGGGATGATCCTGCGGGGCCTTGACGCGCAGGGCGATGTGGTGACGGAAGTCGTCTATTACTCCATTGGTGGGGGCTTCGTGCTGACGGCGGCTGAGCTGGCCGCTGGCAAGGGGGCTGATGATGGGCCTGCGGTGCCGTTCGGCTTTCGCACTGCTGTCGAAATGCTGGACATGGCGGCTGAATCCGGCCTGTCGATCGCGCAGATGAAGCGGACCAACGAATTGTCCCGCCGCTCAGCGGCTGATCTGGACAAGGGGCTGGCCCGGATCTGGGAAGTGATGAGTGCATGCATCGACCGGGGCATGGCGGTGGATGGGATCCTGCCCGGTGGCTTGAAAGTGCGCCGCCGCGCCAAGGGCATCCATGACGCCCTGCTCGCGGAACGCGGGCTGAACCAGCCCGCCCCGCATACGATCAACGACTGGATGAGCATGTATGCAATGGCGGTGAACGAGGAAAACGCCGCCGGGGGGCAAGTCGTGACTGCGCCCACCAACGGCGCGGCAGGCGTGGTTCCCGCGACGCTCCGCTATTATCTGGACCATGTGCCGGGGGCGTCGGTAGGGCGTGTCGGGGATTTCCTGCTGACCGCCGCCGCCGTGGGCGGGCTGATCAAGGTGAATGCGTCCATATCAGGCGCGGAATGCGGCTGTCAGGCCGAAGTTGGGTCAGCCGCTGCCATGGCCGCCGCCGGATTGGCCGCCGTGCTAGGCGGCACCCCCGAACAGGTGGAAAACGCCGCCGAGATTGCCTTGGAGCACCATCTGGGGATGACCTGCGACCCGATCCGGGGGTTGGTGCAAGTGCCCTGCATCGAACGCAACGGCTTGGGGGCGATCAAGGCGGTATCGGCGGCGTCTCTGTCCCTGCGCGGCGACGGCGTCCATCTGGTCCCGCTGGACGCCTGTATCGAGACCATGCGCCAGACCGGGGCGGATATGAGCGAGAAGTATAAAGAGACGGCCTTGGGCGGGCTGGCGGTAAATGTGCCGAATTGTTGAGGGTTAGCCGATCTTGGGCGGCAACTGGTTGCTATGGGCAACAGTGATGATCTCGACCCGGTCCTCGTTCAGGCGGTAGTGAACCCGGTAGGGCAATCCGGACACGACAAGGGCGCGGGTGGGACCGCCTTGCCATTCCGCCCCCAACTTTGGGTGATCCCCAAGCATTTCAGTGGCATAGATGATCCGGTCCACCACTTTCGCCGCAGCCCGGATGTTGTGAAGGGCGATGTAGCTTTGGATTTCATGCAGTCGCCGACGGGAAAGGTCGGAGAAAACGACCTTCACTCGAGCCCGAATTCCTTGCGGATGTCGGTCAACGGGGTGGGCTTTCCGGCGTCAAGATCGGCGGTGCCTGCGGCCAACTCTGTGGCAAGCCAAGCCCCATAACCCGGTGCCGGAGTGGCATCGGCTGCGGTCCAGAAGGGAGAAGGGAGCGGTGCGGCGGGTTTGTTCATGTCGGGAAAAATAGAGGAAAAGGGGCTGGAAATCAATGGCAAGATCGAAGAGCATGCAGTTTGTGTCCCGCCGAGACTCCGCTGGATGTCTGCATCGAAACGATGCGCCAGACCGGGGCGGATATGAGCGAGGAGTATAAAGAGACGGCTTTGGGCGGGCTGGCGGTGAATGTGCCGAATTGTTGAGGGGGGGGTCACCCTTGAAACTAGGGGTTTGTGGTGATCGTATTTAGTAGAGTTGCTTTGGGCAGCGATAACAAGAGGCAGTTGCATGTGGACATTGCTCAAGAGGGTTGGCGCTGAATTAGGCGGAATTCATGAAAGTATTGTTGTGGCTATGGGCAAGGTAGAACAGCTTTTTGATCCAATCGAGGAAACGATCGCCAGACGCAGAGGTCACAAAAAAAGTTATATGTCTCTTGAGTCTGGAGTAGAAGTTTACGTTACAGTTTCAAAGCTAAATCGAGCCGTAAAACTAAAAATTCGTCGCAATCACCGTGTGTTTCAACGCGCAAGTTTCAGTGATAGTCTATTTTCAATCAGCCATGATCCAATATCCGAGGATTGGAAAAAGCTAGTTCATTTCGCACGCGCAAATGGGATCGGTGAACTTCCAAGAAATTATTCCTTTCTGGAAAAGTTGCGTAGGGTTTATACTTCAAGTGATAGCGAGATTTTTAGCATTTCCCTTGATGACTTGATTGCCATCGATGACGCGATCCAGCCATATGTGAAATAGGTCAATCGAGAAAAAATGTAAACTTTTGGCCAGCCGCAGAGGGGGCCGACAGGCATGCCATATCAGAAAGTATGATCATTGAGACCCTCATATGGCAGGGTTCACCCCGCCACAACCCACGGCGGGGTGAACCCCGCCCTACGGTTTCTATTCCTTTGCTTCCCGGAATGGTGGACAGTCCAAATGACCCTTCGAGGACCACCCCATGCCCCGCCGCCTGCACAACCACTTCATGACCTCCACCGTCTGGGACGACTTCCCGTTCCGCGATGATGACATCATCATCGCCACCTACATGAAGTCCGGCACCACCTGGATGCAGCAGATCGTGTCCCAACTGCTCTTTGACGGGGCCGAGGGGCTGGACCTGCAAGCCCTTTCCCCCTGGGTCGATCTGCGGACTCTGCCGCCCGAAACCCGTGCCGCGCTCCACCACCAACCGCACCGCCGGTTCCTTAAAACCCACCTGCCCGCCGACGCCGTTAAAATGTCCAACAATGCCAAATACATCCACGTCGGCCGCGATACGGCCTGGTCGCTTCACAACCACCATTACAACGCCACCGACGCCTATTTTGAGCGGTACAATGCCGAGGTCGAACACTTGCCGCCATTGACCCGGGGCACTGCCAATGTGCATGAATTCTACCAAAACTGGCTAACCAGCGACGGCCACCCGATGTGGTCGTTCTGGGACCATAACCGGACATGGTGGGCGTTGCGGGCTCAGCCGAACGTCAAATTCGTCCACTACAACGACCTGAAATCCAACCTGCCGGGCACCATAAAATCCGTCGCCGCTTTCCTCGAAATCGACCTGCCCGCCGACCGGCTCGCCCTGATCACCAGCCACTGCACATTCGACTACATGAAGGCCCACGCAGGCCAGATGGCCCCACGCGGTGGCGCGTCATGGCAGGGCGGGGCCGAGACCTTCAACAACAAAGGCCAGACCGGGCGCTGGCGGGATACGCTGACACCCGCCGAAATCGCCGCCTACGAGGCCAAAGCGCAGGCCGAACTTGGCCCCGATTGCGCCCAATGGCTGGAGCATGGCGGGCCGGTGTAAGGGCGGTTTTTCGGCGAGCCCCACCGCGAGGCAATGACACAGCCCAGCACAGGGCGATTGACAGGCATATGCAGGGGCTGGTGTGGTAACCTTGGTTGGTCGGGGGGAATGGGAGAGCAAATGTTGGCGTCAATACCGGGGATTACCACGTTGCAAATGTGCCACCCATGACCCGTCTCCTCCTCACCCTCGCCGCCATCGGCATCGTCGGCTACGGCATCTTCTTCGCCCTGTTCGGCTCGACTAGCTATACATGGCACCAGCGGCTGACCGTGATCGTCGACACTCCCGCCGGGCAAGTGCAGGGTGCTGCGGTGACCGAAGTGCGGGTCGTGCAGATTGTCGGAGTCCTTACCCTGGCGCAGGGTTTGCACACCTATGTCAACGGCGAGGCGGCCGTCGTCGAGGTGTTGCCGGGTCGGTTTCTGTTCGCATTGCTGACCAGCGAGGACACCCGCCCAATGGGTGATGCCGGGGCATGGGCCTATACGGCATTTGATCTGACCAACCGCATTGCCCAAGGGTCGATGACCTCGTTTCAGGTCACAAAGACCTTATTCGATGAACCCCGCGACACCCCGATCCCCCTGCCGCCGCAGGCGATGCCGCTGCTGGTCACCTTTGACGACATCACCGACCCCACCACCGTCCATCTGGTCGACCCCACCAACCTGTCCGCCAGCTTTGGGCCGGGGGTCAGTCTGGCCGGGGTGACGCTGGAGATCACGGATGCAAATGTGACCGAGGGGCGGGTGGAGGCGTTTCCATTCTGGCCAATACTGCGCCAGCAAATAACATTTTCGGGCTTGCAGTTTTACGACCCGACCAAACCTGAACCTTTGAATTACTTGACTTGGAAAGTCCTAAAGATGGAGCAAATACGATGACGATGTCCAGAGACCTCTTTCTCTCAATCCTTTCGATGGATGCATACAATCGTAGCTACAACCCAGGCATAGCCAATTTGGGCGGGTTGGGTTCTGGCATCGGAAACGCCACACTTTCAACCGACTCCGAGACGACGCCTTCAACGAGTGGCACGGCCCAAGCCGCCAGCTTCTACGCCGCCGCCTACACCATCGGCTCCGGCGTCACCGGGATCGCCGGCGGGACGACGGTGATTTCGTATCGCGGGACTGCGTAGGGTGCGTGATCTCACGCACCTTCTTCTATGGACTGGTCCGTGAAATCACGCACCCTGCATTGCCGACTTCCGGCTTTTCGCGGTGTTAATTTCGTGCGACCGGGCCACCACCGCCCCACCCCACAACCACATCCAAACCCCCGTAAGGTGGGTTTCAACCCACCCTGCGACCTGTTAGCCAATCTTTCGTAAGGTGGGTTTCAACCCACCCCCCATGGAAACCGATATGCACCCCGACCGCATCCTGACCGGTGTCGCCCTCATGCTGGGCTTTTGCCTGACTGCGCCGGTCATCGATGTCGCGTCCAAGCTGGCTGCAAGCACAATACCCGTGGGCCAGATCACCACCGCCCGGTTTGTGGTGCAGGCCGCGTTGATGCTGCCGGTGTGTCTGGCTTTGGGCTTCGGTCTGCGGATGGGGCGGGGCGTGTTGGGCCGCCTCACCCTGCGGGCGTTATTCCTGGTCTTGTCCACCTACAGCTTTGTCGCCGCCGTCCAGTACATGCCGATTGCCGATGCACTGGCCATCGCCTTTGTCGAGCCGTTCATCCTGCTGCTGCTTGGCTATTTCATTTTCAATGATCAAGTCGGATCGCACCGGATTTGCGCCTGTCTGGTCGGGTTTTGTGGCTCACTTTTGGTGATCCAGCCCAGTTTCGCGGTGTTTGGGCTGGTGGCGTTGTGGCCACTCGGCACGGCAGTATTTTTCGCGGCCTATATGCTGGTCACCCGCAGCCTGTCCGGCCAGATGCACCCAGTGCCGATGCAATACCATACCGCAACCGTGGCCACGGTCCTGTGCCTGCCGGTGATGCTGCTGGCCAATGGGTCGGGCATAGCCAGCCTTGATCCGGTCTGGCCGCAATCCTATGAATGGCTCTGGCTGTTCGGCGTCGGGGCCTCGTCCGCCGTGTCGCATATGCTGATGACTTTCGCGCTGCGCTTTGCCCCCTCGGCCACGCTCGCGCCCTTGCATTATCTTGAAATCATCAGCGCCTCGGTCATGGCCTATTACGTGTTCGGCGATTTCCCCAATGCGCTGACCTGGACGGGGATCGGGATCATTGCGGCCTCGGGCCTGTATATCATCTGGCGTGAACGGCTTGCCGCAAGGCTGGGCAAACCCGTGGCCACGGCCCTGCCTCCGGAAAGCCCCGGCCCGTGACCCAGCCTGACCGCCCGCTGCTGGGCATTGCATTGATGTGCGGCTTTTGCGTGCTCGCCCCGTTGGGCGATGCGCTGGCCAAACTGTTGGGCGGCGTTGCCCCGCTGGGCATGCTGATCCTTGTGCGCTTTGCGGTGCAGGTTATCATCATGGGCCCGCTGACATTGGTTGCGGGGAACAGCATGCGGCTGACCCGCAGGTTGTGGGTTTTAACAGCGTCGCGCACCGCCTTGCATATTGTAGGGATCGGTCTGATGTTTACGGCTGTGCGCTATCTGCCATTGGCCGATGCAGTGGCTATCGCGTTTGTTTTTCCTTTCATCATGCTGCTGCTGGGCTGGTTTTATCTGGGCGAACAGGTTGGCCCACATCGCTTGTCTGCCTGTGCCGTGGGCTTCATTGGTACGCTTTGCGTGATCCAGCCGAATTTCATTTCGGTTGGGGCCATAGCCTTGCTGCCCGTTGGGGTCGCCGTAGTTTTTGCGGTTTTCATGTTGCTGACCCGGGCTGTCGCCAAACAGATTGACCCAAAGGCCCTGCAAACAGTCTCGGGCTTGCAGGCCTGCGTCCTGTTGGTGCCGCTGATGATCTGGGCCCCACTGCCAGTTCTATCGCTGGTCACGCCCGATTTGCCCACGACTGCCCTGCTGTTGGCGCTGGGGCTGGTTGGTACACTGGGCCATTTTCTCATGAGCTGGTCTTTGCGCTATGCCCCTTCGGCCACCCTCGCGCCGATGCAATATCTGGAAATACCAATCGGCACCCTGATCGGCTGGCTTATCTGGCGCGATCTGCCCAATGGACTGGCCGCCTTCGGCATTTGCATCACCATTTGCGCAGGTTTGTATATTATCCTGCGCGAGCGGGCCATGTCGCGGGCAGTGCCCGCAGTGCCTTGACCACTTCGGTTAGGGTCGCTGCAGGCAGAATAACCAGCATTGCCGGCGCGTCTGGCCGCACATTGACCGGCCCTGTGACCTCGTTCGACGTGCCGATTAGTGCAACGGGGGAAAACAGTAACTGGTCTGTCGGCCATCGCAGCCCTGCCGAAGCGCAGCGAACCAGCCCCAGCGGAAACAGCGAAAATGGCAGGCCCAATGGCAGATTCAGGGTCAGGTCGGGAGGGCACAGGAAAAGCAGACTATCCGGCCCAAGCACAACGCACAGCCGGTCCGGGTGCCGCAACAATGTATGCAAAACCGCCAGTTCATGGTCAAACCGCCCGCCGGTAACCCCCACCGCGATGATCAGCGGGGCCGCGATATGGCGCAAAGCCTTGTCAAAATCAGTCGTCAGTTGTTCTGTGACCGGATGCAGCACCCCGGCAAAGGCGGCGGCGGCGGCGGCGCTGATGCTGTCCATGTCACCAATTACAGCCTGTGGTTGTAAATTTGCCGTCAAAAGATGATCAGCACCGCCATCAGCCGCCACGAGACTCGGGGCCAGACTTAAGGCTATAGTAAGGTCCTGCACCCTAAGCTGGCCGCCACCCACCAGAGTGACTGCATCGGAACTGTGGACAATGATCGTCATCTTGATGGATTACCCCTTGGATTGGAAACGCGCCCCAAAAGGGTCACGAAATAATCCCGCCAACAACCCGTTCCTGCGCCCGATTGCGATCCAATTGATGGTAAACAGATTGTTGCTGGGATTGGAAGAAAGCGAGCAAACATATGGTTGGGTCTAACAAGATTCTCACCGTTTCCTATGGGACATTTTCCTGCACCCTTGAAGGGTTCGAGGATTCATTCGGAACGATGAAAGCGATTGCAGAATATTTCCGCGATCTGGCTGCTGACGACCGCTATTTTGGCGCGGAACCCCCGGTTCCTGATGTCCAGATGTTGGCGCGAATCGCCGAACGCGAGGTTGAACGGCGGGTCGAGGCGCGGATGGACGCATCCGGGATCACCCTGCGCACAGGTGAAGCTCTGCCCGAGCAAGTCGCGGCTGCAATGCCGCAGCCTGCCCCTGCAATTCAGGTCCAGGACATTTCCCATCTCCAGACCACCCCGCTTGCTGCGACGGCAGTAGTGGATGGTGACATTGCCGGGTCCGAGGCTGAGGTATTCGGTGACGATACTTCTGCGCTGCTCGCGGCCTCAGACCCGGTGATGGCCAAAGCGCCAGTGCCGGTCGCGGCAAAAGCCCCGGTCATGCCACCCGTTGTCTTGGCCCCGGTTCAGGTCATCCGGCCTGTTCCAGTCCGTGCTGCGGCGCCGTCCGTTGTAACCATGCCTGCGGTGGTCCCGGCACATCCTGATGCCGATTCTGTCGCAGCCAAATTGCAGCGTATTCGCGCCGTGGTTGGCCGCGGGACGATCGGTCTTGCAGCACAGGAATTTGCCGAGGATTTGGCTGACACAGGCACAACGACCGAAAGCGCAATGCCAGCCATGGCTGACTCATCTGCTGATAGCGTTTGGTCTGAATTGGACGCAAACGAAGCCCGCGACACCATCAAGGCTGCCGACGACTGGTCTGAAGATTTGGCCTTCCCTGACAATGTTGATGACGCCAACGCACCCGAACCGACAATGCCCGACTCCCCGGCATTCGACATGAACGCGGTTTCGGCTGCACTGGCCAAAGATACGTCGGACCCAGACGCCGAACCGGTTTTGGTGTCGCCCGTCCGGGCCCGGGTGATCCGGATGCGCCGCGCTGAATTTGATCAGGCCATCAGCGATGGGGCCTTGCAGGATATCGACAGCCCCGCCGAAATGGCTGACGAAGCGACGGGGCTCGACGACCTGCAGGATCTCGAAGATCTGGCTGCGTTTGATGGCCACTTTGAAAATGAAGCTGGCGAAGCATTCGGCACTTTATCAGATGAAGACGAAGCTGAACTGTTGCGCGAACTGGCTGAAGTCGAACGCGAAACTTCCGCAAATTTGACTTCTGATGATGCCGTCAGTTCTGATCTTGACGCCCCAAAGGACGAAAGCCTCGCTTTGGACCTGAGCGGAATACTAGCGGCGGCGGCAGCGGCGACCGAAACCGCGCCATCGGACGATCAGGATATGGAGGCGCTATTTGAAACATCTGGCGTCTACGACGATGCTGATATTGATTTTGCAGAAATAGCTGATGAAAACGCGGCTGCAGACAGCGATGCAACTGTCGCCCCGTCGCTGGCCCGTCCGGGCCGGGCCTTGCTCGGGCGCGAACCCGAGGCGGACGAGGCTGCGATGGAGCGTATTCTATCGCAGACTGATGCCGAATTAAACGACCCGGACACAAGCCGTCGCCGCGAAGCAATTTCGCAGCTGAAAGCGGCGGTTGCAGCCACCGAAGCGGCGCGCAGACTGGGCGATGTCGATACTGTCGAAGTCACGGACGAAGTAGAAAACGCATTCCGCGACGATCTTAAGCAGGTTGTGCGTCCGCGTCGGCCGGTGGCCGAAGCAGCTGCCGATTTGCGCAGCGAACGACCAAAGCCGGCCCCACTGAAACTGGTGGCGTCCCAACGGATCGACATCCCGGCACCACGTCCTGCGCCCATAGGCGCAATGCCGGTGCGCCCACGCCGCGTCTCGGTTGATCCGGATCAGGTTGCGGCTGCGCCTGATGTTGCAATGGCCCGTCGTAAGGCTGGTTCTTTCGCCGAATTTGCCGAAAGCATGGGGGCCAAACAACTGCCTGACCTGCTCGAAGCTGCGGCGGCCTATACGTCCTTTGTCGAAGGGGTCGAAGATTTCTCGCGCCCGCAACTGATGAACAAAGTGCGAGATATGGTGCCCGAGGAATTCAGCCGCGAAGATGGGCTGCGGTCGTTTGGGACCTTGCTACGCCAGGGCCGGATCATGAAAACCCGCAATGGCCGGTTTCAGGTCAGCGAAGAATCCCGGTTCAATCCGGAACGCCGCGCGGGCTAAGTACCTTGAAGTAAAAACGAAAACGGCAGGGGGCAACCTCTGCCGTTTTCGTTTGTTCATGACCACTTCAGGCCCATGAAAGATCATTCGTCCTTTGGAGCATCCGGGTCCGCCTGCCCGATCCCCCGGAACACTGCCCTGAACGGCAGCACCCAAAGGACACCCAACCCGATATAAACTGCCAGTTCGATCCAGATATTGGGCCGGTCGATCAGATTCATGATCGTCACGGCCGCAATGATATAGGCAGGCAGGCCAACGATCAGCAGCACTAACGCCAGACGGCGGCGGGATTTATACGACAACCCTGATTTCCCCTGTGTCATCAGTCGGCAAACGGATCGGTGACAAGGATTGTGTCTTCGCGCTCGGGCGAGGTCGACAGCATGGCCACAGGGCAGCCGATCAGTTCTTCCACCCGGCGCACGTATTTGATCGCATTTGCAGGCAGATCATTCCATGACCGCGCGCCTTCGGTGGATTCCGACCATCCCGGCATTTCCTCATAGATCGGCGTGCAACGGGCCTGATGGGCGGCGGCCATCGGCAGATGATCGATCCGGACACCGTCCAACTCATAAGCGACGCATATCCGTAAAGTTTCAAATCCGTCCAGAACGTCCAATTTGGTGAACGCAATCCCGTTGACCCCGGAGGTGGCACAAGTCTGCCGCACCAGCACCGCGTCAAACCAGCCGCAGCGGCGTTTGCGGCCGGTGACGGTGCCAAATTCGCGGCCTCGTTCGCCCAGCCGCGCCCCATCCGCATCAAACAATTCGGCGGTAAACGGCCCTTCGCCCACCCGGGTGGTATAGGCTTTGACAATCCCCAGCACGAAATCAATCGCCCCCGGCCCGATCCCGGTGCCGGTGGCGGCTTGCCCGGCGATGACATTGGACGAGGTCACAAACGGATAGGTGCCAAAGTCGATATCCAGCAGCGCCCCCTGTGCCCCTTCGAACAGGATGCGTTTGCCGGCCTTGCGCTTGTCATTCAGCACCTTCCAGACGGGACCGGCATATTCCAGCACATGCGGCGCGATCTCCAGCAGATCAGCCAGCAACTGTGCGCGGTCCACTTCCGGCATACCCAGCCCCCGGCGCAAGGCGTCGTGATGCGCTAGCGCCCGGTCGAGCCGGGTTTCCAGCGTCGCGCGGTCGGCCAGATCGGCGACGCGAATGGCACGGCGACCGACCTTATCCTCATAGGCCGGACCAATGCCCCGACCGGTGGTGCCGATCTTGGCCACCGCATTGCCCTGTTCCCGGGCGCGATCCAATTCGCCATGGATCGGCAGGATCAGCGGCGTATTCTCGGCGATCATCAGCGTTTCGGGGGTAATAGTCACGCCTTTGCCGCGCAGTTCGGCAATCTCTTTGACCAGATGCCACGGGTCGAGGACGACCCCATTGCCGATAACCGACAGCTTGCCGCCGCGCACGATACCGCTGGGCAGCAGCGACAGTTTGAACACCACCCCGTCGATGACCAGCGTGTGCCCGGCATTGTGGCCGCCCTGAAACCGGGCGATGACATCGGCCCGTTCGGACAACCAATCGACAATCTTGCCTTTGCCTTCGTCACCCCATTGGGCGCCGACCACCACCACGTTCGCCATCCGCAGATTTCCCCATTCGCCCGGCCCCAAGACCAGTTTTCGCTCCCCTATAGCGCCCCCTTGCGCTGTCCGAAACCGCAATTTCGACTTGGCAGGCACCCGGGACTGGACATGCGCCGCGCCCGGGGTCATCCTGCGACCAGATTTGAGAAACCGGAGTTTCCAGATGGGCTTTATTCTGCGCTGGTTGTTCGCCTTTGTTCTGGTTGCGGCCACCTATAATCCGACCAGCTGGAATTACATCAGCTGGGCCAGTGCCAATTACAGCAGCCAGTTGCCGCTGGCTTTGCTATTCGGGCTGATCCTGATCGTGGGCTACGTGATCTACGTCAATGCCACACTGCGCTCGATCGGGCTGTTCGGGATGTTGCTGTCACTGGCAGTGGTCGGCGCCTTGTTGTGGTTCCTGTGGGACAGGGGCTGGCTGTCACTGGAAAATGCCAGCATCAATACATGGCTGGGGTTGATCGTTTTGTCGGCCATTTTGGGTATCGGCATGACCTGGAGCATTGTCAGTCGCAAACTGACCGGCCAGATTGATGTGGACGAGACGGATAGCTAGATCGTCGGATTGCCGGCCTGGCCGGTTTTGCGCAATAGCGCGGCCAAGTCGGATCAGGGGCTTGCAGGACAGGCGCTGTCCTTCTAGATACGCCCAGTCGCAGTATGGTACTGCACCACCAAAGGCCGCCTCATGGAAAACGTCGTTCTGATCGTCCATCTGATCCTTGCCCTCAGCCTGATCGGGGTGGTGCTGCTGCAACGTTCTGAAGGCGGTGGTCTGGGTATGGGCGGCGGCGGGGCAATGACCGGGCGCGCGGCGGCCACGGCCTTGGGCAAGGTAACATGGGGGTTGGCGGCAGCGTTCATCGTCACATCCATTGCATTGACGATCATTGCCGCCGAAAATGCGGGCGGCGCGTCAGTGATTGATACCGCAGGCGAAGCCGTTGAAACCGCACCAGAGGCAGCGACAACGCCCGACCTTGGCACCGATCTGTTGCCGCCGGGCAGCGGCACCGAGGCACCCCTTGTGCCTTTGGCTGACTAACAACCGGACCGGGCACAGCGCACCAGCGATTGTTGAAATGGTCGCTGTGCCAACATGATCTTGCGTCCACTGTTGCCAATTGCCCCCGAATCCGCCTATACTCAAATCCCGTGAATATGCGTGGTGAACCCGCGCTTTTTTCGCATATCGCACTTCATTCACGGGGGATGCCAACCAATGGCACGCTATATTTTCATCACTGGCGGCGTGGTATCCTCACTTGGCAAGGGGCTGGCCTCGGCGGCCCTTGGGGCGCTGTTGCAGGCCCGGGGCTATACCGTGCGGCTGCGCAAACTGGACCCCTATCTGAACGTCGATCCCGGCACGATGTCGCCGTTTGAACATGGCGAGGTATTCGTGACCGACGATGGCGCAGAAACCGACCTCGACCTTGGCCATTACGAACGCTTTACCGGCGTGTCGGCCCGCAAGACGGATTCCATTTCGTCGGGGCGGATATATTCCAATGTATTGGAAAAGGAACGGCGCGGCGATTATCTGGGCAAAACCATTCAGGTGATCCCGCATGTCACCAATGAAATCAAAGAGTTCCTGCGCATCGGGCAGGACGAGGTTGATTTCATGCTGTGCGAAATCGGCGGCACTGTTGGCGATATTGAAGGCCTGCCGTTTTTCGAGAGCATCCGCCAGTTCATCCACGAACGCCAGCGCGGCCAATCCATTCTGATGCACCTGACATTGCTACCCTATCTGGCCGCATCGGGTGAATTGAAAACCAAACCGACCCAGCATTCAGTCAAGGAATTGCAGAGCATCGGTCTCGCCCCGGATATATTGGTCTGCCGTTCCGAACATCCCATTCCGGAACGAGAGAGGGAAAAGATTGCGCTGTTCTGTAATGTCCGCAAAGAATCGGTCATTGCTGCTTATGACCTATCCACGATTTATGACGCCCCCTTGGCCTATCACGAACAGGGTCTGGATCAGGCGGTCTTGGATGCGTTCAATATCTCCCCCGCGCCCAAACCCGATCTGACCATCTGGCGCGATGTGTCCGATCGGATTCATAATCCGGAGGGCGAGGTGAAAGTCGCCATTGTCGGCAAATACACCCAGCTTGAGGATGCCTATAAGAGCATTGCCGAGGCGCTGACCCATGGCGGCATGGCCAATCGTGTCAAGGTCCGGATTGAATGGGTCGATGCGGAATTGTTCGAACGCGAGGATCCCGCCCCGCATCTGGAAGGGTTCCACGCCATTCTGGTCCCCGGCGGCTTTGGCGAACGCGGCACCGAAGGCAAGATCAAGGCCGCCGAATTCGCCCGCACACGGCACATCCCCTATCTGGGGATTTGTCTGGGCATGCAAATGGCGGTGATCGAGGCGGCGCGCAATGTCGCCGGGCTGGTCAATGCCGGGTCAGAGGAGTTTGACCACGAGGCCGGGGTAAAACGCTTTGAACCCGTGGTCTATCACCTGAAAGAATGGGTGCAGGGCAACCATTCGGTCAGCCGGAAGGTCGGTGACGACAAAGGCGGCACGATGCGGCTGGGGGCCTATTCCGCCACGCTGACGGCGGGGTCCAAGGTGGCCGGGGTCTATGAGACGCTGAGCATCGAGGAGCGGCACCGGCACCGGTATGAGGTGGATATCGCCTATCGGGCGCGGCTGGAGGCTTGCGGGCTGGTGTTTTCAGGGATGTCGCCGGACGGAAAGCTGCCCGAGATCGTCGAATGGCAGGACCACCCGTGGTTCATCGGGGTGCAGTTTCATCCGGAGCTTAAGTCGAAGCCATTTGCGCCGCATCCGCTGTTTCGGGATTTTGTACGGGCGGCGGTGGTGACGAGCAGGTTGGTGTGAAAGGGAGTTTCAATGCGCAAGGTATTCTCGCCCGCCGGTGAATGCATTTATTGCGGTTCGAAGGTCGGTAAACTTAAGGAAGAACATATAATTGCCCTTAGCCTAGGGGGCAATTATATTATCCCAAGCGCATCATGTTTGGAGTGCGAAAAAGTAACTTCTTTTTTGGAGCTTTTTGCAAAGGACTGCATGGGTGATCCTAGATCTGCATATCGAATGCCGACACGTCGGCCGAAGAACCGTCGCGCATTTCTAGACGCGACAATTCAGTTTGGTCCATATGGTCCCGAAAAAAATATAAAAGTACCAATTGACGATGCGCCGATCAATTTTATCCTCCCTCATTTCCAAGCGGTCAACAATGAAAATGAAAAATTGCGTTCGCGAGTAAATCTTGTTGCGACCTCGGCGAATGAGACAATTTCAAATGCTCGTACAAACGCAATCCTTTCAAAGCACCACGCGCACTCGGTCTCATTCACAACTGGTGGTATCAAAATCGACAACTTCGCAAGGATGCTTTGGAAAATAACTTGCGGAATTGGATGGGTATTTTTCAAGGCAGCCTTGGCTGCTTCATCTGTGCGAGAGTATGTGCTTGGTCGACTTGAGTTATTCGCTTCGGATACCACAGATGAAACGTTGGTGCTCGACATTTACTCTGCAAAAAGGGCGGTGCAACCATATTCTGATGCGCGCTTTGCGCTATTCACAAATACAAATGAAGATCACCGCTTTATTTACGTTGAGATCGACTTCATGGCAAATTTGGGCGCTCCACTCTATTATTGTCGGGTGCCAAATCTGCGAGGTTCTCCCATACAACGAATTGAAATAGTTCAATAATCGCTCGACGCAAGCTCTAAGCAAGCCGTAGGGCGGGGTTCACCCCGCCGCCGCACCACGGCGGGGTGAACCCCGCCCTACACCATCTCCACCCTTAACCGCTTTTCCACTAACGCCGCATACCGCCGCAAGGTCTCGACCGAGGGCGACACCTACGCCCCCCTCACACCAACTCCTCCATCCCCACCCCCAGCGCGACCGCCAGCTTGTGAACAGTCGCCACCGACCCCTGCTTTTTCCCCGTCTCGATCTCATGCACCTGCACCCGGTTCACGCCGGACAGCCGGGCCAGTGCTGCTGCCGACAGCCCGCGCCAGTCGCGGATCACCCGGACCGGGTTTTCGCCGTCGATGATGCGGCGCAACACCTCGTGCGGCATGCTTTCGTCGTCCAGTGCAATGGCCCGGTCAAAGGCCGCAATATCGGCCAGTTGTTCTGCCGCCGCGACAAGCTGGTCATATTCGGCCAGTGGGATCGTGATCATTTCAGCCATGTTTGCCGCCCCTTAGTAATAAATGCTGCCTCGCGCGGCGATGGTCAACACATCCAGAACCTCGCCGTCCAACATGATCACCCGCCAATCGCCGACGCGCAGCCTGATCCCCTCGCGCCCCTGCAACGCCTTGATATTATTTGCCTGTGCCGCAGGGTCACGCGCGAAATCTTCGATCTTGGACAGGATGCGCAACGCCATATTTGCAGGCATCCGGCGCAGCGCTTTGCGGGCAGCGGCGCGATAGGTGATCTGCTTCATCATTATACGTAGCTATAAGCTAACTAAACGTCAACCCCCAAACAAAAAGAGCGCCCCGATCCGAAGCGCCCTTTTCAATGCCATGGACTATCCCTTACCCCAGATAGGCCATCACAAACGGCTGCACTTCATGCCACCCCTCAAGGATCATCTTGCCCGCGACATAGACGATGATCGCAAGGCCGACATAGGCGATCCAGCGGTGTTTGGTCAGCAGGCGGGCGATGAATGTGGCGGCCAGACCCATCAGCGCGATGGACAGCACCAGCCCGATGATCAGAACCGACGGATGGTCGCGGGCGGCCCCGGCCACAGCCAGTACATTATCCAATGACATCGACACATCTGCGATGATGATCTGCAAGGCGGCCTGGCCAAAAGTCTTGCGGGTCGTTCCCCCCGCCACGCTGCCATCTGCATCAAGATCCTGGTCGGCCAAAGCCTCTTCGGCGTCCTGATTATGGCCGCCTGCCCGCAATTCGCGCCACATTTTCCAGCAAACCCAAGCCAGCAGAATGCCGCCCGCCAGCAACAGGCCCACAATCGCCAACAGCCACGAGGTGATCAGGGCAAAGCCGATCCGCATCACGGTGGCGGCAATGATCCCCACCAGAATCGCCTTGTTGCGCTGATCCTTGGGCAGGCCCGCGGCCGCCAGCCCGATCACAATCGCATTGTCGCCCGCCAGCACAAGATCGATCCCGATAACCTGAAGCAGGGCGGAAAAGCCCTCGGGGGTAAAGATTTCCATCATTGCGCGACAACCCTATCTGGCTAAACTCGGTGACTAACTATTGCGGTGGCCTTTAAGTTTCAACGCCTATTCCCGCAGGCTTGAACCACACTGCTATCCGGTCTAGGCAAATCTTATGCTGTCCTACCAACATATTTATCACGCCGGAAATCTGGCTGATGTCCACAAACATGCGCTGCTCGCATGGATGCTGGCCTATCTGACGGCCAAGGACAAACCCCTGACCTATCTGGAAACCCATGCCGGCCGGGGTCTGTATCAGCTGGACGCCCCCGAGGCGGTCAAAACCGGCGAGGCGGCGGCGGGGATCGCAAGGGTCGCGGGCTGGTTTATAACTGACCATCCCTATGCCCGCTGTCTGACGCAGGTCCGCGCCCTGCATGGTCCGCTGGCCTATCCCGGGTCGCCCCTGATTGCGGCCCTGTCACTGCGACCCGGCGACAAACTGCATCTGGCCGAATTGCACCCGCAGGAAGTGGCCGCTTTGGACAATACCATGTCCCCCTACCCCGCCCGCGTGTACCAGCGCGACGGCGCTGAAATGGCCCTTGCGCTATGCCCACCCGACCCCAAACGCGGCCTGATGCTGATTGATCCAAGCTACGAGATCAAAGACGATTACAAGACCATCCCCAGTCTGATCCGCCGCCTGCACAAGAAATGGCCGGTCGGCGTGATTGTGCTGTGGTATCCGGTCCTGACCGATACGCCACACCGGCCCATGCTGAAATTGCTGACCGAAATGCTGCCCGATGCGGTCCGCCACGAGGTTCACTTTCCGCCCGCCCGGCCCGGCCACCGCATGACAGGCTCGGGGCTGTTCATCCTGAACCCGCCTTATGGATTTCATGCCGAAGCCGCCCGGCTGACGGCGCTTTATGCGACTTTGGCGGTGCAGCCGTGATGTTGCCGTTTCACACGTCGGATGTGTTCACAACGACGCCATATGCAGGCAATCCGCTGGCTGTGGTCCTAGGCGCAGGCAGTTTGACCACAGCACAAATGCAAACCATTGCCGCCGAGTTCAACCTGTCCGAGACGATTTTTGTCCGCCCGGCGCTGCACCCCGCACATACCGCCGAAGTGCGGATTTTCTTTCCAACAGGTGAGATCCCTTTTGCCGGACATCCAACGATTGGTTGCGCTGTGCTTTTGGCCGAAATGGCCAATGGCCCCGGTGATTGGGAATGTCTGATCACGCTTGAGGAACAGGCCGGGCTGGTTCCGGTTTCGGTCATCCGCCGGGCCGGAATAACCACCGCCGAACTGACCGCGCCGGTCATTCCGCATGCCTGTCCCGACCAGACAATTGCCCCCGTAGTGGTGATGGCCGCCGCCCTTGGACTGGCTGAAGCCGACATCGGTTTTGACAATCACAGGCCGGGCATCTGGGCCGGCGGGCCAGCGTTCATTTATGTCCCGGTGTCCGGACTGCCCGCTTTGGCCCGCGCCCGTGTTCAGGAACCGGCGTGGTCTGCGCTGACCGCCTTTGACCCGCAAATCGGCGTTTACCTTTAGACAACCGGCACGGATGTTGATTTTCAGGCCCGCATGTTTGCCCCCGGTTCTGGCATACCCGAAGACCCGGCCACCGGATCGGCCAGCGCCATCCTTGCCGCGCAATTGCAGGCCGCCGGGCGGATCGGCCCCGGCACCACCCGGTTTCGATTGCGTCAAGGCGTCGAAATGGGCCGCTCCAGCGAGATTGGTCTGACTGTCGAGGCTACAGCCGCAGCCCTGACTGCGGTGCGCATCGCCGGATCGGCAGTACAGATATCTATGGGCCAGCTGTCCCCGCCCGCATAAGCGGCACATAATCAGCCTCTGCCCGCGTGTTTATGTTACGCTGACCACATGCGCCGCGCCCGGCCCGTGCTGTTCTGCCTGCTGCTTCGCCTAATACCGGGCTGCGACCGGCCGATTTGCGTTGTCGCTGCCGAAAGTCTGCGCCTTGGCCCGTTGGGCGGGCAACAGGTCGGATTCGCCCGCCAAGGTGATCTGGCTGATATCGCCGGGTTGGCGATCAGCAATCAAGACCCCGAAGGCATCGCCCTGGATGCGGTCGCGTTTGACGGGGCCGAACCGACCAGCCGGCTGCTGCCCCCGAAATCGGATTCTCGCCAGACCGTGTCGGGATCGGGATAGACCGCACCTGTGCCAGTCCTGATCCTGCCCGCAACAGCGGAGGGCCAGATGCAATACAAGACCGGGGTCATCTTGGTGATCAGTGCAGGCATCCTGTGGTCGCTGATGGGGCTGACGATCCGGCTGCTCGACAGCGCTACCACATGGCAGGTTTTGTTTTGGCGGCCTGTGGGCATGATCCCGGTTCTGGCTGGTTATGTCTGGTGGCGGCACGGTGGTCTGATAGGCCCGATGTTCCAGATCGGTCGGGCCGGGGTGGTTGCCGGGCTGGGGCTGGTCCTGGCCTTTGGCGGGGCAGTTTATGCGATCCAGTCCACGACCATTGCCAATGCCGTATTCCTGTTTTCCGCCACGCCGTTCTTTTCAGCCGTTCTGGGCTGGGTTCTTTTGCGCGAAAAAGTCCGCCCGGCGACATGGGTCGCAATAGCAATCGCCGTGCTGGGCATGGCCATTATGGTGCGCGAAGGGGTCAGTAGGGGTGACATGTCCGGAAATCTGGCGGCCATCGCATCGGCCTTTGGCTTTGCCGTGTTCGCTGTTATGGCGCGTTGGGGCAAGCTGGCCGATATGCTGCCTGCGGTCATACTGGGCGGATTGTTTTCCATGGCTCTGGCCGCTGTGGCTTTGGGGGTTCAAGGCCGGTCTTTGGCACCATCATCCATGGATATCGGGATTATCACATTGGCGGGCGCGGTTATTCTGGGCGTTGGTCTCGCCCTGTTTACCTTGGGCAGCCGGGTGGTGCCCGCCGCCGAGGCGACATTGCTGACCATGCTTGAGATCATCCTTGGCCCGGTCTGGGTCTGGCTGCTGCTGGGCGAAAGCGCCAGTCAGATGACTTTTGTCGGCGGTGCCGTGGTTTTGTCAGCGGTGGCTTTGAACGCGGTCACTGGTCTGCGGCTGGCGCAGTCACAACCCGGCTAAGCTTTCTCTGTTCGATCAGCATTTATGGGCCTATATCCCCCTCATGTTCACAGATTTTTTCAAACGGCTGACCGCCCCCGCCCATCACCCGCTGCCGCCACTTGACGCAAGATTGGCCCTTGGGGCCCTTCTGGTGCGAGTGGCCAAGGCCGATCATACCTATGTCTATCTGGAAATCGCCCGGATCGACCGCATCCTTGGGCTGCGCTATGGGCTGAACACCGTCGATGCGGCCAAACTGCGCGCCACGTGTGAGGCAGTTGAACACGAAGCCCCCGATACGGTCCGCTTCACCCGCGCGATCAAAGACGCGGTGCCTTACGAAGATCGCTCGTCAGTGATCGAGGCTTTGTGGGAAATTGTGTTGGCCGATGGCATCCGCGACGCCGAAGAGGACACCTTGTTGCGGATGATTGCGCCGCTGCTGGGGGTCGAGGATCAGGACAGCGCGATTATCCGCAAACGCGTCGAAGCCCGGCTGAATATCGTATGATTGCCAATTTGCCGATGTATCTGTGGCCTGCCAATATTGCGGCACATGACCGGCTGTGGGCGCTGATCCGCGACGGGTTGCGCGGGCGAGGCATCGCCGCCCCCGATAGCCTTGATTATATAACCAATCACATGGACGGCTGGGCGCGGCCCGATCAGGTCCTGAGCATGATCTGCAACTTGCCTTACCGTGCACAATTCCGGGGCAAGGTCACGCTGATTGGCGCCGGCGACTATGCGCTGGCCGGGGTCGCGCCCGGCTATTACCATTCGGTGTTTGTAGTGCGGGCCGACGATCCGGCGGCAAGTCTGGCCGAAGCATCCGCCTATCCCATGGCGATCAACGAACCCTTGTCAAATTCCGGCTGGGGCATGCCACAGCAATACGCGCTGTCCCAAGGTTTGTCGCTGAACGCCGTATTGCGCACCGGCGCGCACCGCGAAAGTCTGCGCGCGGTGGTCGAGGGGCGAGCTGACCTTGCGGCTTTGGATGGCATCACCTGGCTCAATATGCAGCGCTGGGAACCGCTGGCCGCGCGGGCCAAGGTGATCGGACATACCCACGCCACCCCCGGCATGACCTTTGTAACCGCCGCACGACAAGACCCCGTGCCGTATTTTGCAGCGATATCTGACGCGATTGCGTCCCTTGAAACCGCTGACCGGGAACTGCTGAATTTGCGTGGGATCATCGCCCTGCCTGATGCAGCCTATGACATCCCACTGCCACCGTATCCGGCAAACTTTCCGGTCTGAGCAGCCGATTTGCTCGTTTGGGCCTATTTTCCCTAGGGTCACTCAGATTGAACATTGCAAAGGTGCCAAGAATCGCGACGTAATCCTGTCACAACGGGGTAATCCATATCGTGAAAAACACGACGCCTAGCAAAGACACCGCAACGCCGGTGATCGAAATTCGCAATCTGCATAAATCCTTTGGTTCGCTGGAGGTGTTGAAAGGCGTGGATATCGTGGCCCCGGCAGGTCATGTGGTAGCGATGATTGGCTCATCCGGGTCGGGCAAGTCCACCCTGCTGCGTTGCGCCAACCTGCTCGAGGACAGCCAGCAAGGCGACATTCTGTTTCAGGGCGAGGCCGTGAAATGGAAGGGTGCTGGCGCCAACCGCCGACCTGCCGACCATGCCCAGATGATCCGCATCCGCACCAATCTGTCGATGGTGTTCCAGCAGTTCAATCTGTGGGCCCATATGACGATTCTGCAAAACGTCATGGAGGCCCCTCTGACCGTGCTGAAACGCGACAAGGCCGAGGTTGAGGCCGCCGCGCGTGGCTATCTGGCAAAAGTCGGGATCGGCGAGAAATGCGATGCCTATCCGGCCATGTTGTCGGGTGGGCAGCAGCAGCGCGCCGCCATCGCCCGTGCCTTGTGCATGGAACCGCAGGCCCTGCTGTTTGACGAGCCGACATCCGCATTGGACCCGGAGCTGGAGCAGGAAGTGGTCCGCGTGATCAAAGCCTTGGCCGAAGAGGGGCGCACGATGATTCTTGTCACGCACGACATGCGGCTGGCGGCTGATGTGTCGGACCATACGGTTTTTCTGCACAAGGGCCTGATCGAAGAACAGGGCCCGCCGGCCGAATTGTTTGGCAATCCCAAATCCGAACGGCTGCGCGGGTTCCTGTCCGCGACGGTGCCTGCATGATCCATTCGGGCGCGATCCGGTTCGCAATCACCTTGCTATTCGCTACGCCAGCGCTGGCGGAAACCCCGACCCAAGTTTCTTCACAAAGGTTGCAATCGATCACGATTGGCACCGAACCCGGCTTTGCCCCTTATATCTTTACCAATGCAGCCGGGCAGATCACTGGCTTTGACCGTGATATGGGGGACGAATTATGCCTTCGGGCCCGGTTTGACTGTACCTGGGTAGCGGTCGGTTTTGACCAATTGATCCCGGGGCTGGCCGCCGGGCAGTTCGATCTGGTCATCGCCGGGCTGACTGACACCCCCGAACGGCGGCAGTTTGTTGATTTCACCTCGGTTTATCTGGGCGGCGGAACCACCAATTTTTACGTCGGCCACCCCGGCGCAGCGGATGCATCAACCGCCCGGATTGCCGTGCAGGCCGGGACGTTGCAGGAAAGCTATCTGCTGGCGCAGGGGCTGAATTGCATGGGCTATCCGTCGAACCAAGCGGCTTTGGATGCTGTCATTTCCGGGGCTGCCGATCTTGCCTTTGGCGCTGATGCCTTCATGCAGCACGCCACCCTGTCCAGCCACCGCGATCTGCGCATTCTGGGACAGATTGATACCGAAGTGACCGGGGCGGCGATTGCCCTTGGTCAGCACAACGATGCGCTGCGGGCCCGGCTGGATGCCGTGCTGACAGCCATGCGCGAGGATGGCACGATTGACCAACTCGCCGCTAAATGGTTTCCGGTCGAAGATGACGTTTGACCGGATTCACGCAATTCCCACCTCAAGATTGGAGAGACTCTTGAAAAACCTGATCGTAACGACCGCCGTTCTTGCCCTCACCGCAGGTATGGCACTGGCCCAAGACACCGTCCGCATGGGCACCGAAGGCGCGTATCCTCCCTATAATTTCATCAATGATGCTGGCGAAGTTGACGGCTTCGAACGGGAACTGGGCGATGAACTGTGTCTGCGCGCCGCACTGACCTGCGAATGGGTTACCAATGAATGGGACAGCATCATTCCGAACCTCGTGTCGGGCAATTATGATGTAATCATCGCGGGCATGAGCATCACCGCCGAACGCGATGAAGTCATTGATTTCACCCAAGACTACTACCCGCCAACCGCCTCGGCCTATGTCGCTTTGGCGGCTGACGCCGATATCATGGGCGGCATGGTTGCAGCCCAAGTATCGACTATTCAGGCAGGCTATGTGGCCTCCTCCGGCGCGACCCTGATTGAGTTTGCAACCCCCGATGAAACCATTGCCGCTGTGCGCAGTGGCGAGGCAATTGCCGTGTTGGCCGACTACGACTTTCTGGCGCCTCTGGTCGAGGCTTCGGCTGGCGAGTTGATGTTTGTGGGCGAGCCTGTTCCCTTGGGCGGCGGCGTTGGCATGGGTCTGCGCGAAACGGATACAGACCTGAAGGCGTCGCTGGATGCTGCCATCACCGCGATGAAAGCTGATGGGTCGTTGAACACCTTGCTCGTCAAATGGTTCGGCGATGCCGTAACCACCTACTGATCCAAAGGACGGGGCAGCCAGACGCAGGCTGCCCCACCCCAAAATGTTCAGCATGTGCGCAACCCCGGATACCCTGCCCAGCATCAGCTGGCTGCTGTGCTATCTGACCACGGCCAAGCATATGTCGTTGTATTATTCCTTTGGCACCGTGCTGACCCTACTGGCGATTACCGCCCCCGCTGCCCTTGCCTTTGGCTTTGGCGGGGCGATGGCCGCCCGCAGCCGGATCTGGCCAGTGCAGTGGTTCGGCAAGGCCTATGTCAGCATCGTGCGCGGCGTGCCGGATATCGCGTTTTTCCTGTTTTTCGTCATCGCCCTGGACCAGGGATTTGAATGGCTACGACACAAGATCAAATGCCCTGACTGGGATCAGCCGATCCGGCAGGGCAGCGACTTTATCGTCTGTGATCCGGCAAAATTGCCCTTGGGCAATGCCGCACAATGGGTCCACGAGGTTTATGGATTTTCGCTGGCCGTCCTGACCTTTTCCATCGTGTTCGGGGCGTTTGCTGCCAATGTGATGTATGGCGCGATGCGGGCTGTGCCCCGGCCACAGCTGGAAACCGCCGAAGCCTATGGCATGTCGCGCAGCCAGACCTTCTGGCGCATCCTCGTGCCGCAAATGTGGGTCTTTGCCCTGCCCGGATTGTCCAACCTGTGGATGGTATTGATCAAATCGACGCCCCTGCTGTTCCTGCTGGGGGTCGAGGATATTGTGTATTGGTCCCGCGAACTGGGCGGCACCAAGACCCCGCAATTCACCGATTACCCGCATGGCGACTGGCGGGTCTGGTATTTCCTGTTTCTGCTGATCTTTTATCTATGCTTCACCAAAGTATCAGAGATCGTGCTGGAACGGCTGATGTTGCGACTGACCAAAGGCCAGGCCACAGCTGGCGGCGAAGCCCAGCGAAAGGCGGCGGCATGACCTGTTGGGAAACCATCTCCGCCTACTGGCTGCGCTCGCTTGGGTTCGGGGAAAAGCTGCTGCCGGCCACCGATTTTACGCTGTGCCAGCAGGTCACGTTGATCGGGTCGGGGATGATCTGGAACCTGTATTTCGGCATTCTGGCGCTGATTACCGGGTTTGTGCTGGCCACCGCGGTGGCAGTCGGCAAAGGCTCGCGGTACATCTGGCTGCGCAAGCCCTGCGAATGGTTCATCTTTCTGTTCCGCGGCTCGCCGTTGTTCATCCAGTTCTTTTTCGCCTATTTCCTGTTTCTCAGCGTCAAACAAACTTCCCCCGCCTTGGGGGCGTTAACTGCCGCGTGGCTGGGCGCACTTGTGGTGCTGTTTCTGAATACCGCCGCCTATTCGGCTGAGATATTTTACGGCGCGCTACGATCGATCCCCAAGGGCGACACCGACGCCGCCGATGCCTACGGCCTGTCCGGTTGGGCAAGGTTCCGCCGGGTGATCTGGCCCACGATGCTGCGGCTGGCATGGCCCGCTTATACGAACGAGGCGATATTCCTGTTTCACGCCACCACGCTGGTGTTTTTCAGTGGCTTTCCGGCGGTTCAACAGCGGGGTGACGCGCTGTATTATGCCGCTTATTTCGCCGACAAGACGTTCAATCCGTTCGTGCCGTACCCGATATTGGCGGGGTTTTTCATCCTGCTGACCCTGACAGTGATCGGGCTGTTTGCGCTGGTGAACGCACGGCTGAACCGGCACCTGCCACAGGAGCGGCGGACCCGGATCAAGTATCGACCCACGGTTATCCGATGAGCTGGCCGGGGATGTAAACCTGCCGCGACTTGCCCTACAGCCTTTCTCAGGCTATCTGTGATCTATCAGAAACCATTGGTGTTCTTATGAAAATCGGCATCCTGCAGACGGGCTACGCGGCGGACGCGTTGCGCGTCACGCACGGGGACTACCCTGACTTGTTCGCGAAACTGCTGGACGGTCAAGGGCTTACCTTTAAAACCTACCGCGTTGTGGATATGGAGTTTCCAGACTCGATTGCCGATTGCGACGGCTGGTTGATCACCGGATCCCGGCATGGCGCATACGAAGATCACGCCTTCATCCCGCCGCTTGAGGCGTTCATCCGCGATTGCTATGCCGCCGCTGTGCCAATGGTCGGGGTCTGCTTTGGCCATCAGATCATTGCCCAAGCCATGGGTGGCAAAGTCGAGAAATTTGCCAAAGGCTGGTCGGTCGGGCGCACCGAATATGACTTTGGCGGCGAAACACTGGCGCTGAACGCATGGCATCAGGATCAGGTGACACTTAAACCCGATAGTGCCGCTGTCTGCGCCAGCAGTGAGTTCTGCGAAAACGCCGCACTAGTCTACGGCGACCGCATGTTCACAGTGCAGGCGCACCCCGAGTTCAGTCCGGCATTTGTGGCCGACATGGTCGAAAAGCGCGGGCGCGGCATGGTGCCCGACCCCCTGCTGGACCACGCCGCAGACGCCGTCAAAGACCCCATAGACAACGCCCGTCTGGCACGCCAGATCGCGGCCTTCTTCAAGCAAAGAGAGCTCGTATCATGAGCAACTGGATCGACCAAATACCCGACGCCGCCAAATTGTACCTTGAGAAAAATCGTCTGGACGAGGTGGAATGTATCGTTCCCGACCTGCCCGGCATCAGCCGTGGCAAAGCAGTTCCTGCCTCGAAATGGGAGCGGCAGAAGTATTTCCACCTGCCCAATTCGATTTTCATGCAGACCATCACCGGCGATTGGGCCGATGCGGCAGGTGAGGAAGGTTTCCTAGAGCCCGACATGACCCTGCGCCCCGACCTGTCCACTGCCAGCGCCGCCCCTTGGGCCATCGACGGCACGTTACAGGTGATCCACGACGCCTTTGACCAAAAGGGCAATCCGATTGAAACCTCGCCGCGCAACGTGCTGAAACGGGTCTGCGATTTATATCGGGCCGAAGGGTGGACCCCGGTTGTTGCGCCCGAGATGGAGTTTTATCTGGTCGCCCGGCAGAACGATCCGGCCAAAGCGATTGAACCGATGTTGGGCCGGACTGGCAGGCCCGCTGCCGCGCGGCAGGCCTATTCGATGTCAGCCGTCGATGAATACGGTCCGGTGATCGATGATATCTATGAATTCGCCGAGATTCAGGGGATCGAGATTGACGGGATTACGCAGGAAGGCGGCGCTGGCCAGCTTGAGATCAACCTGCGCCATGGCGATCCGGTCAAACTGGCCGACGAAGTGTTCTACTTCAAACGCCTGATCCGCGAAGCCGCATTGAAAAACGATTGTTTCGCCACCTTTATGGCCAAACCGATCGAAGGCGAACCCGGCAGCGCCATGCATATTCACCATTCGGTGATTGATGACAAAGGCCGCAATATTTTCAACGGCCCGCAGGGCGGCGAAACCGATGCGTTTTTCCACTTCATCGGAGGTTTGCAGGAACATATGCCTTCGGTCATCGCGGTGATCGCGCCCTATGTGAATAGCTATCGGCGGTATGTGCGTAACCATTCGGCACCCATTAACCTTGAATGGGGCCGTGATAACCGCACCACCGGCCTGCGCGTGCCAATCAGCGACCCCTCTGCACGGCGGATCGAAAACCGGCTGGCTGGTATGGATTGCAACCCGTATCTGTGCATCGCCGCCTCGCTCGCTTGTGGTTATCTGGGAATGAAGAACGAAATCTGGGCTGACAAGCGGTTCCAAGGCGACGCTTATCAGGCCGAAGAAGCCATTCCGCAGGGTCTGTCGGATGCACTCGATCTGTTTGACGAGGCCAAGGAAATGCACCAGATTCTCGGCCCCGAATTCGCCCGCGTGTATTCGATCGTCAAACGCGCCGAATATAACGAGTTCTTGCAGGTGATTAGCCCGTGGGAACGTGAGCATCTTTTGCTGAACGTTTAAAGCGATGGAGTTCGCCCCCGACACCTTTGGTACACTTTATGCCGATGAATATGACGCGCGGCACAATCCCGGCACCACGGATGAAAGTGTGGCGCTAATTTCGGCGTTGGCGGGCAACGGCCGGATACTGGAGCTTGCGATCGGCACCGGGCGCATGGCCCTGCCCCTCGCCGCACGGGGTCACGACATTGCGGGGGTCGAAGGATCACCCGCAATGGTCGCGAAATTACGGGCGAAACCCGGCGGTGCGGGCATTCCAGTGGTCATTGGTGACATGGCGGATGTGCCGGTCGAGGGGCGCTTCAACCATATTTTTCTGGTGTTCAACACCCTGTTCAACCTGACCACGCAAGCCGCACAAATCCGGCTGTTCGCCAATGTGCGCGAACATCTTGCCCCCGGCGGCAGTTTTCTGGTTGAAACCTTTGTCCCGGATTTTTCGGGGTTTCACGAAAATCAACGCATGAAGGTCCGCACAATGGACATGCAGTCCCTGCGGTTCGAAGCGGTGTTGCATGATCCGGTGGCCCAAACCCTGACCCATCAGCGGGTCAGGGTTGAAGACGGCGTGGCGGCGCTGTCGCCATTGGTGCTGCGGTACGCCTATCCCGCAGAATTGGACCTGATAGCGCGGCTCGTCGGGTTGAACCTGACAGACCGCTGGGGTGACTGGCAGCGCGGTCCCTTTACTGCGACCAGCCGGATGCATGTGTCGGTCTATGGGTTCCCCACATGAGTGCGCTGTTCCGCAACGATAAACCGGGCGTCATGCCGCCCAGCTGGTATGCCGCAACCGCCGACATCCCCCCCCAGCGTCCCACTTTGGGGGGGGATACCCGCTGTGACGTTTGCATCGTCGGCGCGGGCTATACCGGGCTATGGGCCGCACTGACGCTGGCGCAAAAAGGGCTGAAGGTCGTTGTGCTTGAGGCCCACCGCGCCGGTTTTGGCGCGTCGGGCCGCAATGGCGGGCAAGTTGGGTCGGGCTATAACAAAAGCCAGCTTTGGCTGGAAAAGCGGCTGGGGCCGATGAAATCCCACGCGCTATGGGACATCGCCGAGGCGGGCAAAAAGCAGCTCCGCGACTTTTGCCGCGATCACGCGCCCGAAGCGCGGTATCTGCCGGGCGTGGCGCATGGTGAATATTCGCGGGGCGAGGCGGCAGACGCACAGGCCGATGTCGACCATCTGGCGCTGGCCTATGGCTATAAACATATCCGGGTGCTGGACCGCGAGGCGATGCAGGATCTGGTGAAAACCAAACGTTATCAGGGCGGTACGTTGGATCTGGGGGCCGGGCATCTCCATCCGTTGCGCTATGCGTTGGCGTTGGCCCGCGCGGCAGAGGCGGTTGGTGCCGTCATTTATGAAGGCACTGCGGTCACCCGGATCGATAAGGGCCAGCCTGCCGTGGTGCGCACGGCCCAAGGAAATGTGACCGCTGATCACGTGATCCTTGCAGGCAACGGCTACTTGCCCGACCTGCATCCTGTCGTGTCTGCCCGAGTGATGCCGATCAATTCTTTCATCGCCGCGACCGAACCTTTGGGTGACAGGGCCGCCACCGTGCTGGCCCGCGACATCGCAGTGGCCGACAGCAAGTTCGTGGTGAATTACTACCGGCTGTCCGAAGATGGCCGGTTTCTGTTCGGGGGTCGGGAAAACTATTCACTGGGCTTTCCCAAAGATATCGCCCCGGCCCTGCATACCCGCATGGTCAGCCTGTTTCCGCAACTTAAAGACGTCCGTATTGACTATGCCTGGGGTGGATCGCTGGCAGTTACCACGCACCGGCTGCCGCATGTCGCACGGATTGCGCCCAATATCATGTCGGGTGCGGGCTATTCCGGGCATGGCGTGGCGCTGTCGGGCATGGCGGGCCGGGTCATGGCCGAAGCGATTGCCGGTCAGGCCGGGCGGCTGGATATCATGTCTACCCTGCCAGTGCCGGCGTTTCCGGGCGGGGCGGCGTTTCGCACACCACTTTTGACGCTTGCGATGACATG
Source organism: Rhodobacterales bacterium (assembly GCA_031422295.1). Lineage (GTDB taxonomy): Bacteria > Pseudomonadota > Alphaproteobacteria > Rhodobacterales > Rhodobacteraceae > JANOMH01. Next base: position 73,823 of record JANOQM010000029.1, read on the forward strand.
GTTTTCGTTGCGGGACCGGCTGGGTATCTAAATCTTGTGGCAGCGTAACCAGACCGCGCCACCCATGGCGGAAATTGTCATGGCTTTGTCATGACAAAGCGTTTATGTTTCCCGAAAGAAGAATTCAGGAAAGCCGAAGCCATGTCGTTAGATGCCCCTGTAACCCCACCCAATGTCTATGACGCCGAACCGATCCCGGCAGCGGCAATGGCCGAAGTGGCGCGGATCCTGACCAGCGGAGACCTTTTCCGCTACACGTCAGACAACTCGCCCGTGACCCTGCTGGAGCAAGAATTCGCCAACCTGCTCGGGGCGAAATACGCGCTGGCGGTGTCATCCTGTTCGGCCGCATTGTTCCTGTCGCTTAAGTCGCTGAACCTGCCGCGTGATGCCCGGGTGATGATCCCGGCCTTTACATTTGCCGCCGTGCCGTCATCCGTGCTGCATGCGGAATGTATCCCGGTTCTATGCGAATGCGGCGATAATTACCGGATTGACCTGGCTGATTTCGCCGCGAAATTGCCAACCGTTCAAGCGGTGATGATCAGCCACATGCGCGGGCATACGTCCGATATGGATGCAATCATGGCGCTATGTGATGCGGCAGGCATTCCGGTGGTCGAAGATGCGGCGCATTCGCTGGGCACCACCTGGGGCGGGCGGAATATCGGGACCATCGGCAAAATCGGCTGTTTTTCGTTCCAGTCCTACAAGCTGATCAATGCAGGCGAAGGCGGGATCATGGTCAGTGATGATCCTGACCTGATTGCCCGTGCGGTGATCATGTCGGGCGCGTATGAGCATAACTGGAAAAAGCATGCTGTCCTTCAAGACGCTTTTGCCAAAGTGCAAAACCAGTTGCCGCTGTATAATCTGCGGATGAACACCCTGTCGGCTGCGATCATCCGGCCCCAACTGCCCGAACTGGCCCGCCGCGTCGCCGATGGGCGGCGCAACCATGATCATGTGGCCGAACGGCTGAACAAGTCCAATAGCATTTATGTTCCCGATCCTTTGGCAGGCGAAGAACGCGCTCCGGATTCCATCCAGTTCAATCTGAACGGCTTTTGCTCGGACCGCACTTTGCGGTTCGTTGAAAACGCGGCAGCGCGGGGTGTAAAAGTGCAGGTATTCGGACAGACAAAAGACAATGCACGCGCATTCTGGAACTGGCAATTTCTGGGGCAGATGCCGGATTTACCGCAAACCCGGTCCATGCTGATGGCCGCCTGCGACGTGCGCCTGCCTGCGCGGCTAACGTTGTCAGAATGCGATTACATCGCCGATACCTTGGTCGAGGCCGCCCGCGCGGCCTGATCACCCCGCATAAACCACCGCCCAGCGCTGCAACAATTCCTGCTGCAACCCTTTGGCCCGTTGGTTCCAGTCGCGGGCCCCATTGGGCACTTCTTCCTGGGATTGCCGTGCCAAAGTTCTGCTGGACGGGTCTGCGCTAAAGATTGCAAAGGCCATATCTGCCCCGCCAGGGGTGCGAATATACCCCGCCAACGCACTGACAAAGTTCAGGGTTCCGGTTTTGGCCACAACCATGGCAGGCGGCTCGGGCAAAGCTTCACCTTGGGAATCTACCAGCACGATATCCTTCATCATCCCGTGTAACTGGCCTGCGGGAACCGCAGCAACAAGAACGCGGACCATTTCGGACGCCGACATATCCGATGCATCGCCCAGCCCGGAATGGTCAACAAACACCGCCCCAACCCCCATCGTCCGTCGCGCCCACTGGGCCATAGACCGGGCAGATTGAGTCAGGTTCCGCACGTGAACCCCGCGGGCTGCCGTGGCGGTCAGGCCGATTGCCTCGGCTGTCAGGTTGGTTGAATATTTCAGCATATCGCGGATCAGCACATCCAGTGGATCGGACAAAAGACGCACCAGTTCGGCCCCGGCAGGCAGGCTGTCAGCCTCGGTTGCTGCAGGCAGGTCGATGCCTTGGGCGCGCACCATCGACCGGAACACATCGCCTGCATATAGGGCGGGCCTGCGGACCGGCAGCCAGCGCGATCCACCATCGCCCAGCGCTGTGCGGGCCACAGTCCAGTCATCCACCCCATCTGCATCGGTATAAGTATAAACCGGTAAATCGCGGTCCACGACTGTCATCCGCGCAGTTGTGACCACGGGGCGCAATTTGTCCGTCCGGGCATCCATGGTGACAATATAGGTTGCGCTGGACCGGGCCCATTCGAAATAGACCCGGTTAAAGTTCAGGTTCAGCCCGGACACCGCCGGATTATAGCCCAGATGCTCTTGTTGCTGGCTGTCAATCGATTGGACATAAGGTAGCGCCCCGCCCCAAACCTGAAACGCGCCGCGCACAGACTGGATACCAGCCTGTTTCAACCGCTCGGCCATGGTCGCAAGATGATCTGTGCTCAGGACTGGATCGCCACCCCCGGCCAAAACCAGATCGCCCTCAAGCACACCGTTAACCACCGGGCCAGTGCCGATCAGCCGGGTGGAAAAACGATATCCGGGGCCAAGCAGGTCAAGCGCATACAAAGCCGTAACAGCCTTGGCCACGCTGGCGGGGGGAAGGATTGCAGCACCGTTGCTTTGCTCAAGGATCATCCCGGTCCGGGCATCCGCCACCACACACCCGACAATTCCTCCCAAATTCGCAGCAGCAATCAGGTCAGCCATAGCGGGACGGACTGACGGGGCGGGGCGGGCCACCGGGCGCAAGGCAGTCTGCGGTGCATCGGCCATTGCAGCAGGGGTCAGTGCCGCATCAGCCAGTGCCGATGCGGCCCCCAGCAAAATTGCGCGGCGGCTAAAAAAATCAGTCATGGCAGTGTTCTAGACCGATGAATATGGCGGATTCAATACTCGCACTGGTCACTTTCACGCCAAATACGGGGCGCGTTCAGCTCCATTCACCCCGCGACCGGATGGCGCTGGACGATTCTTCGCTTAACGGCAGGTTTACAAAGCACCATGCTGGGGCCGCTTGGAGACCCAGCAACCGCGCGTTGCGGGCCGGTAATTGCGCCGCGCGAAAAACCCGCGCGGCCTTGGACATGCGCCCGGCCAGTTGTTGCCCGGGACGGGCCAGAATGCCCACCGGGACCATATGCATGATGTCTTCCCAATCCTGCCATAGATGGAACTGCGCCAGATTATCGGCCCCCATCAGCCAGACAAACCGCACTTCAGGCCGGGCTAACTGCAAGGCACGCAAGGTCTGCGCTGTGTACCGGGTGCGCAATCGCACTTCGACATCGGTAATGTCGACCCGCGGATGCCGCATCAGCGCCTTTGCGGCCTGCATACGGTCGTCCAACGGGGCGGGACCGTGGTCTTTCAGCGGATTGCCCGGACTGACCAACCACCAGACCCTGTCAAGACCGAACCGTTGCAATGCCGCCGTGGTGATCTGCACGTGCCCCGCATGGGCCGGATCAAACGACCCGCCCAGCAGACCGATGACGGCCCCGGGATGCGCCTGGGGCAGGCTCAGCGTTCGGGACACGGGCCAACCTGTGCGGCGTGCGAAACGATTGATTTTAGCACTGCGGTCTGATACCCTAGAAGTTGTTTTTTACGTGTCTATTCATCAACCCATTCAGCGCGAGGCTTGTCAATGACTCCTCTCCAAACTCTCTCCCGGCTACTTCAGGTCGATCCCAAGACCGGCACGTTCATCCTGACCGGCATGGCCCTGTTGGCGGCAGCGGCCATGGCGCTCGCGTTCGGGTCCAATATCGACGATGCCATTGTGTTGGCGGTCTATATCATGGTCTTTGCGCTGGCGGTGACAGTTCTGACCTTCATCTCGCGGCAGGAAACCATGCGGACAACCCTTAGCTGGATCGCGATTGTCGCCTTTGGCGGCTGGGTGGCGGGGCTATTCGGATCGGCGCTGGATATTCCGGACAGCCTGCCGCCGATGCCGTGTTACATCCGTCTGCCCGTAGAACTGCCCGAGGTTTGCGAGGCGCGATTATCGACAACCGAGCGGATCGGGGGCGAGGCGCAGGTCGGGCCATTGCCGCCGCTGGGCCCGTTTACCGGCCCTGACCGGCTGTGGACAATCGAAAGTCACGTGACGCCGCCGCCCACAGATCTGACAGTCGTGCTGCAGTTTACCGGCAACGTCACCCGTGCAGAAACGATTGCCCTGACGACGACATTGACCGAAATGGGCTGGGTTATGTCGGACGGCATTTTGGGCGGCGAACAGGTCCTCAGCGGGCCAACCGAAAACGAAGTGCGGTTTTTTCGGGCCGAAGATAATGCCGCAGCTATCCTGCTGGCCGAAACGCTGTATGCGCAAAATCCCGGCACCTCCATCGCGGTGCGCGATTTCACCCGGCTTGAAACCTATGCAAAATCTGGTCTGCTAGAGGTTTGGCTGAATAGCTTGCCCGCCAATATCAGTCAGAAAAGCGCATAAAGGCAAAACGCCGACTGTCCGGTGCCCAGGATGGCACGTTGATCGTGCCTTGCCCGCCATGCAGCCGGACCAGCTCCCGCGTCGGACCACCCGCCGCAGGCATGATCCGCAAGGCGACATCCAGATCGCCCGGATGACCTTTGGTACCCGACGCATAGGCCAGATAAACCACATGTTGCCCATCCGGGCTGGGGTGCGGAAACCAATTGACAGCGGTGTCGTTGGTCATCTGTTCCAGACCTGACCCATCCGGGCGAATGCGAAACAGATCGACAGCCCCGGTCCGTTCGCCATTAAACCATATCCATTCGCCATCGGGGGTATAGTCGGGTCCGTCGATATGGTCGAAGCTGTCACAGATACAGCGCTCGTCCGAACCGTCCAGCGCGCAGGAATACAGGGATACTGGCCCGCCAGCCCGGCGCACCCCGACATAGGTCAGGCGCGCCCCATCCGGGGACCAGCCGTGCCACCAACTGGGCACAAGGTCCGTGACCCGTGTCGGCGGCCCACCCGACAAGGGCATGGTGTAAATGCAGGATTGCCCGGTCTCGGTCTTGTCCGACAGGGCGAGTGTCAGCCCATCCGGTGACAGGCCATGGTCATTGTTGCATCCTGCCGCAAAGCTGGTGTCGATCAGTTGCAAGGCCGGGGCGGCGATAGGAACCCGGTAGATCAAGCCGCCGCCATTGACGATCAGATAGCCATCCGGATGCCAGTTCGGCGCCTCGATATGCCCGTCATGGCGCAGCAAAAACTGGGTGCGTCCGGTTGCCAGTTCAAAAATACAAAGTTCACTTTGCATGTTTCATCCCAAAGGGTGGGTTAAAACCCACCTTACGCCACGATGTACCCGACAGTTTTCAACCTATCATCGCAGGACGATAGTCAAATCGGGCAAACCGCGCCTCGCGCCCTTGGCCGGTCAGATCATAGGCCAGCATTCCGACAAACGCGCCGGTAAACGACCCGTGCTCACCCACCCCGCCTTCGTCCGAGATGACCGACGCATCCAGCACCGGGCCGATCGGCTGCCAGTCGCCGACCTGCCGCCAATAAAACTGCTGATGAGCATGATCGACAACAACCCGCAGCGCGACCGGACCGTCATTCAACACAACCTGCCCCGCCGGATAAACCAGTTCACCGCCGGGCCAATTCCCCGGGCAACACATCACGCGCAACACGCGGCCTTTGCCAACTTCATGGCTCAGGACCACGGCATGAAACTTGAACCGGTTGTAATACGTGGTCAGCCCGGCGGCCTGCTGATAGGTCAAGGGATCAAATTCCAGCGCGGTTTCTGCGCTATAGCTGTGATGTTCCTGCCTGCGGGCGACCAATGCCTGCTCGAACCAACTGCCCACGGATTCGCGGCCAATCAGCACCAAGGCATCAGGTTCGGTCCGGAAAATGCGGTCAGGGTAGGGGGTGCGCAACCATTGAAACTCGGCCGGCAGCACTGCGCCGAACACCCGTTCAACCGCTATATCCGGCACAGGCTTGGCGTTTGTGGGCGCGGGCACATCTGCACGGACCACCAGACCGCCCTGTTCCAGATACAGCCAGTCATCGCGCCAGACGACCCGCTCCAGTCCGGTTTCGCGGCCCAGCGGGCAATAGCGGCCCGTGCCATCGGGTCCGGCAATTGGGCGGCCCAGCAGGAAGGAATGGTAGCAATCGCCCCAATGCGTTTCGACATACTGGCCATGGCCGGTGCGCTGGATTGGGCCGTTGGTCCCGGCGGCGGACAGCACAAACTTGTCCGGATGCGTCTCATACGGCCCCGCAATTTGGCGGGACCGGGCCAGCGTGACGGCATGGTCATAACCTGTACCACCCTCGGCAGTGGTCAGGTAATAATACCCGTGGCGTTTGAACAGATGCGGAGCCTCGGTCAGGCCGCGATCCGTGCCCGCGTAGATATTGAAGCAAGGGCCCGTCAACCCTGCCCCGGGCGACCATTCCTGCAAAATAATCCCGTCAAACGCATCATGGGCCGAATTGCAGCCCGTGCCCGGCCCCCGATGATTCCAGCGCATCTGCACAAACCATTTGCGGCCATCGTCATCATGAAAAAGCGACGGATCAAACCCGCTGGAGTTAACAAACCACGGGTCGGACCAGTCGCCGTCGATGATCGTACAGGTAGTGATGTAATTTGGCGCATCCTTGAAAGCCCCGTCAAAGCGGCGGACATTAGTGTAGACCAGCCAGAACCGCCCGTCGGCATGGGACAGGCACGGCGCCCAGATGCCACAACTGTCTGGATTACCGCGCATATCCAGCAGGGCAGCCCGGTTCAGCGGCCGGGCCACCAGCTTCCAATTCACCAGATCGCGGGAATGAAAAATCTGGACGCCAGGAAACCATTCAAAGGTGGATGTGGCGAGGTAGTAATCCTCGCCCACCCGGCAAAATGACGGATCGGGATTGAAGCCTTTCAGAACCGGGTTCTGAATCACCCCTCAGTCTCCGACGATTTAGCCCACAAGTTCACCTTCTCCTCATCGGCATATTCATCGATCAGGGCCAGTTCGGCGGCGGAAAACTCCAGATTTCCGATCGCGCCAGCACAATCCACCACTTGCTCCGGTTTTGACGCGCCAATCAACGCCGAGGTTATGCCACCCCCGCGCAACACCCAAGCCAGCGCCATCTGCGCAAGCGTCTGGCCCCGGCCTGCGGCCATATCATTCAACTTGTGCAGGTTCGCAATAATCCGCGGCGAGATCATATCGGGATCCAGCGATTTGCCCTGAGTTGCCCGACTACCCACTGGAATGCCGCCCAGATATTTATTGGTCAGCATCCCCTGGGCCAGTGGAATAAAGGCAATCGACCCCACGCCAAGTTCGCGCAAAGTGTCTTTTAGCCCATCCCGCTCAACCCAGCGGTTGATCATATTATACGATGGCTGGTGGATCAGGCAGGGGGTGCCCAGTGCCTTCAAAATCGCCACCGCTTCGCGGGTCCGCTCGGAATTATAAGACGACAGCCCGACATATTGCGCCCGGCCCGACCGCACGATGTAATCCAGCGCACCCATCGTCTCTTCCAGCGGGGTATCAGGGTCAAAGCGGTGCGAATAGAATACATCAACATAGTCCAGCCCCATGCGTTTCAGCGACTGGTCACAGGACGCCACCAGATATTTCCGGCTGCCCCATTCGCCATGCGGGCCGTTCCACATGTGATATCCTGCCTTGGACGAAATGAACAACTCATCCCGCAAGCCACGGAAATCATTCGCCAGAATTTCCCCAAACGCCTCTTCGGCACTGCCTGCCGGGGGCCCATAGTTATTTGCCAGATCGAAATGCGTGATCCCCAGATCAAACGCAGTCCGGCAAATCGCCTGCTTAACGCCATGCGGCGTATCATGGCCAAAATTGTGCCACAGACCCAGCGAAATGGCCGGCAGCATCACGCCCGACCCGCCACAGCGGCGATAGACCATCCGCTCATAGCGGTTTTCAGCAGGCACATAGGTCATGACGGGTTCCTTCTTTGCGTCGTTGCAAGACCGATAGAACGCACCGCCACCGCAAAGAGTCAAACCTTCCCTCCGGCTTTCGGAGTTGCAAAAATACCTCGGGGTTTGGGGCAGCGCCCCAACCACTTTCTTCACAAAACCCGCGCGGCGACAGCCGCTCCGTTGGATCATACCCCCGGCTTGCCCCCGCCCCGCCCCCTCGCTATTGAAAGGCGCAACCAGCGACAGGAGCATCCCATGGCCGCCTACCAATATGTCTACTTCATGGACGGCGTGTCCAAAGCCTATGCCGGCGGCAAAAAGGTGTTCGAAAACATCCGGCTGAACTTTCTGCCCGGGGTCAAGATCGGGGTTGTCGGTGTCAACGGCTCAGGCAAATCATCGCTTTTGCGGATCATGGCGGGCACCGACAAGGATTTCACCGGCGAGGCCTGGGCCGCGGAGGGCGCGCGCGTTGGCTATCTGCCGCAGGAACCGTGGCTCGACCCGACCCTGACGGTGCGCGGTAACGTCATGCTGGGTGTAGCCGCGAAACAGGCAATCCTCGACCGCTATAATGAACTGGCGATGAACTATTCCGACGAAACCGCCGATGAAATGGCCGCCTTGCAGGACGAAATTGACGCGCAGAACCTGTGGGACCTTGATGCGCAGATCGACATTTCGATGGAGGCGCTGCGCTGCCCGCCCGATGATGCCGATGTCTCCACCCTGTCCGGCGGCGAGGCGCGGCGTGTCGCCCTGTGCAAACTGCTGCTTGAAGCACCGGATATGTTGCTGCTGGACGAGCCAACCAACCACCTCGACGCCGAAACCGTCGCCTGGTTGCAGGACCACCTGATTGCCTACAAGGGCACGATCCTGATCGTCACCCACGACCGCTATTTCCTCGATGACATTACGGGGTGGATCCTTGAACTCGACCGGGGCCAGTCGTTCCCCTACGAAGGGAATTATTCCAACTGGCTGGAACAAAAGGTTAAACGGCTGGATCAGGACGCCCGCGAAGACCGCTCCAAGCAGAAAACATTGGAGCGGGAACTGGAATGGATGCGGCAGGGGGCCAAGGCGCGGCAGGCCAAGTCCAAGGCGCGGATTTCATCCTATAATGATCTGGTGAACCAATCCGAGCGCGAGAAAATGGGCAAAGCCCAGATCATCATCCCGCACGGCCCGCGTCTGGGCGGCAAGGTGATCGTGGTCGAGGGGCTGAAAAAGGCCATGGGCGACAAGCTGTTGGTCGAAGATCTGACCTTCTCGCTGCCGCCCGGTGGGATCGTGGGCGTGATCGGCCCAAACGGCGCGGGTAAATCGACGCTGTTCAGGGTGTTGACCGGACAAGAGCAACCCGACGCCGGGACGGTGACCTATGGCGACACCGTCAAGCTGGCCTATGTCGACCAGTCCCGCGATTCGCTCGATCCGAATGCGACCGTCTGGGAGGAAATCAGCGGCGGGGCCGAGGTCATCGTGCTGGGCGAGGCACAGATGAATTCCCGCGCCTATTGCGGTGCCTTCAATTTCAAAGGCGGCGACCAGCAGAAAAAGGTCGGCATCCTGTCGGGGGGCGAACGCAACCGCGTCCACATGGCCAAGCTGCTGAAATCGGGGGGTAATGTCCTGCTGCTTGACGAGCCGACCAACGATCTGGACGTGGAAACATTGCGGGCGCTGGAAGACGCGCTGGTCGATTTCGCCGGTTGCGCTGTAGTCATCAGCCACGACCGTTTCTTTCTGGACCGGATTTGCACCCATATGCTGGCCTTCGAGGGCGATGCGCATGTTGAGTGGTTCGAGGGGAATTTTCAGGACTATGAAGACGACAAGAAGCGCAGGCTTGGGGTGGACGCGATGGAGCCGAAGCGGGTGAAGTTCAAGAAATTCCTGCGGTAGCTGCAGGCGTGGCGCAGGTCCGGGACAAAGCCGCCAAATACATCACCCCGCCCGCGCGGCCATTTACCATACGTAGCCCTAAGCTGTTTTATTGGTTCAAGACGTGGGAGTTGCTATTCTCGACGCTGGGTAAATTGCGCCGCGGCAAGGAAATCCGCCGGCACACAGCACTCAGCCATGACGAATACCAAACCTATGATGACTGGGAAATGCGGGCGTTTGAGGCTGGCAGCACTTATACGTTCAATCACGGACGCATGGAGCGTGTGAGCTTTCGTGTGATCAGGGCAGCAAGCCTCGCGCCAATTGTGGATCAGATAAAGGGGTTGCTTGCGCAAGACCATATCGGCCCCCTGCGCGTGCTCGAGGTCGGGTCCGGAAATGGCACCAATCTGATGCTGCTCAAAGCGGCCTTTCCAACAGAAATCGTTTTCAGCGGGATCGAGATATCTGCGCAGCGGATCGCGCAGGGCCATCAATACTGGGGCGCGCGGCTGGCCGGAATTGACATCCAAATCGACAGCGCCATCAGCCTGAACACGTTGCCCGATGACGCGTTTGACGTCGTTTTTTCGATACATTGCCTTGAACAATTACCCTATGACACGCTGGCTTGCGTGCGATCAATGGACCGGGTTTCTAGAAATCTGGTGATTTGCGTCGAGCCCGTTTGGGAATATGCCAATCGGGCGCAAAAACTCTATGCGTTGTTTGGCGACCAGCAGCGCACACTATTACCAGTCATGCGCACTGCAGGATTGGATATACTTCGGGCCTATCCGCTCGAAGTTCTGGCCAATCCGCTGAACAAATCTGGCGTCATTATCGCCAAGACCAGCCTTGTCGAAGGCCATAGCAGGCCAGACTAGAGATCGTTCGGCCGGTCCGACCCGTAAAATTTGTGACACCCGCGCAACAAATTGATCATAAACGGGCCAATCCGGGTCACATTCTTGCCCAAGTGTTTAGCTTTACCTGCTCTAGTAGAGTGAGTGGAGGACAACATGGCGATAATCACTATCCTGATGGGCTGCATGCTGGGATTTCTGAGCGCGGTAACTGCATTTTTTGGATTTGACGCGACAATGTGGATGTCGCTGGGCATCTGGATAGCAGCAGGACCGACGTCAGTTCTTATGGTAATTGCCGTTTCCACTTTCTCGGCCGCAGGGTCTGACAATGGGCCAATTCTCGCCAAGGTTGCCTGAACCCGGCGATTTCTCTTGCAATCGCGGGGATACGCGCCCATATGCGCTGTTGCAGACGTTATTCGATCTCGACCCACTGTTCTCCTTCATCGGCCACAGTTCCTCGATGTGACACTGACTGAGCCGGGCTGTCGCACTTTCGCGGACAGCGCACTATAGGAGACATCACGATGGCCACTGGCACCGTGAAATGGTTCAACACCACCAAAGGCTTCGGCTTTATCGCTCCCGATGGCGGCAAAAAAGATGTGTTCGTTCACATCTCTGCGGTCGAGCGTTCGGGCCTGACTGGCCTCAAGGATGACCAGAAGGTCACTTTCGACATCGAAGCAGGCCGTGATGGCCGCGAGTCGGCGATCAATCTGCAACTGGCTTAAGTCGGTTCAAAAGATTCCGGAACGCGCGGGGCAATGCCTCGCGCGTTTCACATTCCCCCTACCGCATGTCGGGTGGCCAGCCTGTCGTTTGTCAGGCGCATTCAGCCCTTCCAACGTTAAACGCGAATCGTCTTGAAATTTTCTGGCGTCCGGTTTCAAATACCGGTGGCGACGTTATTCTATCGACCACTGACTCCTCTACGGCCCAGTCACTTCGATCAGCACTGACGAGCCGATCCGCTGCAGTCCCGCAGGCGGAAAAACAAAGGAGTTACGACGATGGCCACTGGCACCGTGAAATGGTTTAACACCACCAAAGGTTTCGGTTTTATTGCACCTGATGGTGGCAAGAAAGATGTGTTTGTGCATATCTCTGCTGTCGAACGGTCGGGGTTGACCGGGCTGAAAGACAATCAAAAGGTCAATTTCGACATCGAAGCCGGCCGTGACGGCCGCGAGTCGGCAATCAACCTGACTTTGGCCAGCTAAAGCATTGAAATCCCTCATGGGCGTTGGGTTCCTTACACCCATGAAATCATTGGTCAGCCTTGCGATACTGGGCGCATTGTCGGCCTGTGCCGCTGGTACCGATGGGTCGCGCGTTACCGATGCATCGGGGCGTCCCGGGCAAATATTGCCGTCCGGGCCGTCGGGTAAGCCCACGCAGATTGCACAACCCAATGCCGCTCTGGGCTATGACCCCTGGCCCAATCCGGTCGCGGAATCGCAACCCTCCGGTGCCGAACTGGCGTTTATCAGCAGCCTGCTGGCGGGCCTCAATCGCACGTCCTTTGCCCGCAATACCGAAATCTGCGGCTATCTGGGGCGTGATCAAAACGGCAACCTGTTCACCACCGAAAATGCGCCGGGCCGCGAGGCGGAGTGCATTTTGCCCGTCCCGCCCGCCAACATGACCCTGCTGGCCTCGTATCACACGCATGGCACCTACAGCCCTGAATATGATAGCGAATTCCCAACCACGACCGATATGGACAGCGACCGCGCCGCCACTATCGATGGCTATATTTCGACCCCCGGCGGGCGGCTATGGCACGTCGACAGCGATACGATGGTCGTGCGCGAACTTTGCGGTGTCGGCTGTCTGCCAATGGACCCAAATTATCAGCCCGACGAAATTGGCCGGATCAGGACCAGCTATTCCTACGCTGCCTTGCAGCAACATGAACGGTCCTGATCCGGGGTCGAATTACTTGTCTTCAAGCACAAATGTCAGACGCATCGCCACGCGGTATTGGTCAATCTTGCCATCAACGATGGTCAGCTTTTGCTCTGACACCCAAGCCCCGGTGATACCTTTGAGCGTCTTGGACGCCCGCTTGATGCCCTTTTTGACCGCATCATCAAATGAAACGGACGAGGACGAGATGATTTCAGTGACCTTGGCAACAGACATGGTGGCCTCCCTTTATGTACAACCTATTCGACGATAGGCTGATCCCGCCTGACAGTCAAAGCCGCGCAACCGCTTAGTTCATCAGTTCGCGTACGGCAGGCCCGATCGCTTCGACGATCAGCTTGACGCCTTCTGGGTTCGGATGAATCCCGTCAGCTTGCATATAGGACGCCCGCGTATCGCCGGTGTCCCCCCCGGCCAACATTCCCTGAAAGAATGACGGAAACACCGCAACCCCGAACTCCGCCCCAAGATCAGCATACATGCTGTCAAATTCCGCTTTGAAATCTGGCCCGTAATTCCCCGGCGCCTGCAATCCGACCAGCAGCACCCTAACCCCTTGTGCCTGTGCTGCCTCCAGTATCCCGCGCAGATTGGCCCGACTGTTGGCCGGATCAATTCCGCGCAGCATGTCATTGCCGCCCAAGGCCACGATCATCGCGTCCACATCCGGAGTCAGGGTCCACGCCACGCGGCTTAACCCGCCGGCCGTCGTATCGCCCGACACACCCGCATTGATCAGCGTCACATCCGCCCCCTGGGCGCGCAACCACCCCTCAAGCTGCGGCACAAACCCGTCCTGCGGCAACAGCCCATATCCTTGGGTCAGACTGTCGCCCAGCGCCGCGATCACAATGGTTTCTGCCTGCGCCCCGGTTGCCGTCAAAATCAAGCACAAGCCGAGGTTGCGCATTCCCCGTTTTGCGCCATATCCAATGTGAAACAACCGCTTGAAGGCCGCCTGAATGACCACACCCGTGATGTCCCTGACCGATGCGACCCTGTCCCTGATGGGCAATGCAGGCCGTGTCGAAATTTTACGCGGCATCTCGCTGGATGTCCAAAAGGGTGAAACATTGGGGTTGGTCGGGCCTAGCGGGTCGGGCAAGTCATCTCTCCTTATGCTTATGGGTGGGCTGGAACAGGCCACGTCGGGGCGAGTATCGGCATTGGGGTCAGACCTGACGGCCATGACCGAAGATCAGTTGGCCTTGTTCCGGCGTGACAATATGGGCGTCGTGTTCCAGTCTTTCCACCTGATCCCGACCATGACTGCCTTGGAAAATGTTGCAACCCCGCTTGAACTTGCGGGCGCTCACGATGCCTTTACCCGGGCGCGGGCGGAATTGGAGGCAGTGGGGCTGGGCGCACGCGCCGACCATTACCCCGCGCAGATGTCGGGTGGCGAACAACAACGCGTGGCGCTGGCCCGCGCGTCGGCCCCGCGCCCCAAGATTTTGCTGGCAGATGAACCGACGGGCAATCTGGATGGGGTTAATGGGCAGGCGATTATCGACCTGCTGTTCAATCTACGCGACAAACACGGGGCCACGCTGATCCTTGTCACCCATTCGGGTGACCTCGCCCGCCGCTGCGACCGGGTGATCCGCCTGCGCGATGGCCGGATTGAAACCTCAGCGCAACAGCAGGCCGCCGAATGAGTTTTGCGATTGCCAGCCGCTTTGCCCGCCGTGAATTGCGCGGCGGCCTGCACGGGTTTCGCATCTTTCTGGCCTGTCTGGCATTGGGCGTCGCCGCCATTGCCGCTGTCGGCACGGTCCGCGCGTCCATCGAGGCAGGCCTTGCCCGCGAAGGGGCGCGTCTGCTGGGTGGCGATGCCGAGGTCGAATTTACCTACCGTTTCGCCCGCGATGATGAACTGGGCTGGCTGAATAGCATTGCCAGCACTGTATCCGAAACCGTCGATTTCCGGTCCATGGTGGTGGTAGACCGGGGGGCCGAGGCTGAACGCGCCCTGACCCAAGTCCGTGCCGTCGATACGGCCTATCCGTTGATCGGCGCAGTCACTTTGGACCCGGCGATGCCGTTGGCCACTGCTTTTGCCGGTGACAATGGCCTGCCCGGCGCAGTGATGGAGCGGTTGCTGGCCGACCGTCTGGCCTTAACCACCGGCGATATATTCCGACTGGGCGAGCAGGATTTCATCCTGTCGGCCATTCTGGCGGCCTATCCGGATAACAGCTCCGGCGGCTTCGGCCTTGGACCGCACACATTGGTGCTGACCAAAGACCTTGCCGCCTCTGGCCTGATCGCCGAGGGCACGCTGTTTTCCACGATGTACCGGCTTGACCTGCCCGCCGACGCCAATCTGCAAACGCTTGAAGATAGCGCAGATGCCCGACTGGCGCAATCCGGGGCCCGCTGGCGGGACGCGCGCCAAGGGGCCAGCGGGGCCGAGCGGTTTATTGACCGGCTGGGGTCGTTTCTGGTGCTGATCGGCCTGTCCGGGCTGGCTGTTGGCGGGGTCGGCGTGTCGGCGGCCGTCAACGCTTATCTGTCGGGCAAAACCGGGGTAATTGCGACGCTAAAAACCCTTGGGGCGACGCGAAAAATCATCTTTCTCACCTATTTCCTGCAAATTGCAGTGCTGACGCTGCTGGGCGTCACCCTTGGTCTGATTCTTGGGGCAGCGCTGCCGATGGCCTTTGCGCCGTTGATCAGTGCCAATCTCCCAATCCCTGCCGAATTCGGCATCTATCTAATGCCGCTGGCCGAGGCAGCGCTTTATGGCCTGCTGTCGGCCCTGATCTTTACCCTCTGGCCCCTCGCCCGGACCGAAGAAATTCGCGCGGCCACCCTGTTCCGCGATGCGTTTGCCGCTGGTAAACGGCTGCCATCATGGCCATGGCTTGTGGTGACTGCCGTTCTGGTCGCGGCCCTTGTCGGGGCGGCTGTGCTGTTTTCCGGCACGATGTTCCTGACGTTGTGGACCGCAGGTGGCATCGCCGGGGCGTTGGTGATGCTGACCCTTGCCGCCGCCGGTGCCCGCTGGCTGGCCCGACAGTCGAAAACTGCGGCACGCGGACGGCCCGCATTGCGGTTGGCGCTGGGGTCCATCGGGGCACGCGGGGGCGAGACGACATCGGTGGTGCTGTCACTGGGCCTCGGCCTTGCCGTGTTGGCCGCCGTTGGCCAGATCGACGGCAACCTGCGCCGGTCGATCACCGGCGAATTGCCCGCCATTGCCCCCAGTTACTTCTTTGTCGATATCCAACCCGATCAGATCGACGGCTTTCGCGCCAGGCTGGACGGCGATCCCGCGGTGAGCAAGGTCGAGGCCGCCCCGATGCTGCGTGGCGTGATCACCCAGATCAACGGGCAGCCCGCCGCCGAAGTCACCGACCATTGGGTTATTCAGGGCGACCGGGGGCTGACGTATTCCGAAAATCTGCCTGAAAATGTCACCCTGACGGCCGGGGAATGGTGGCCCGCTGGTTACGCGGGCCCGCCGCTGATCAGCTTTTCCGCCGAAGAGGCGACTGAGATTGGCCTGAAACTGGGCGATACGATCACGGTCAATATTCTGGGCCGCGAGATCACGGCGACAATCGCCAGCTTTCGACAGGTCAATTTCGAAACCGCAGGTATCGGCTTTGTCATGTCGATGAACCCGGCGGCTCTACAGGGTGCCCCACATAGCTGGATTTCCACGGTCTATTGCACGCCCGAGGCCGAGGCCGCGATATTGCGCGATCTGGCCGGGGCCTATCCCAATATCACTGCGATCCGCATCCGCGACGCGATTGATCAGGTGGCGTCAGTGATCGAAGGCATCTCTGCGGCCACCCGTTATGGCGCCGGGGCGACGCTACTGACCGGATTTCTGGTGCTGATCGGTGCTGCCGCCGCAGGCGAACGGGCACGCACCTACGAGGCCGCCGTGCTGAAAACCATCGGGGCCACACGGGGCCGTATCCTGTGGAGTTTCGCACTGCGGGCCGCCCTGCTCGGGGCTGCTGCCGGGATCGTCGCCCTAGCTGCCGGGATCACTGGGGGCTGGGCGGTGTCGACCTTTATCATGGAGGATGATTATCAGATCATCTGGACCAATGCGGGCGCGATTATCGCGGGCGGGATCGGGGCCACATTGCTGGCGGGCGTCGCCTTTGCATGGCGTCCTCTGGCTGCCAAACCGGCGCAGGTGCTGCGGGCGCGGGAATAAATCCTACGGCCGGTTGTTCATCAACCGATGCACCCGCAGTTCATTTTCAATCGGTTCCGCCACTTTGCCTTGGGCCGCTGCCATCACCCGCAGCGCCAGCCACCACGAAAACAACCCGAAAATAACGCCGCCCACCGATTGGCCGATCAACACGCCTGACGCGCCAAACCACGCCGACCCCAACATGATAAACGGGATCGTGCCCAAAGTATGCCGCCCCCAGTTGACCGAGGTGGAATAGAATGGTTTCCCCAGATTATTATAGGCCGCATTGCCGACAAAGATCACGCCGTTGAAAAACCACAACAGGCTCAGGGGGCCCGCGAACAAAAACACCAGTGTTCGCGCCTCGCCTTGCAGATTGAACAGCATCTCTAACGGCCCGCGAAGCAGGAAAAGTGCAAGCGAGACCACAGCCGCGACAATCGCCGTAAACACCAGCCCGTCGCGGAAGGCACGGCGCCCCCGGTCAAACAGCCCCGCCCCAAAGTTCTGCCCCATGATCGGCCCGACCGCCCCCGACAGGGCAAAAATCACCCCAAAGGCCACGGGCGTCATCCGGCTGATAATCGCCATTCCCGCCACTGCATCTTGCCCATATTCCGACATTGCCCGGGTCACAAAGGCATGACCCACCGGGGTGGCCAATTGGGTCAGCACCGCAGGCACAGCAATCCCCATGACCGGCCTCAGGTCCAGCCGGACCGATGCAATTGTTGGCCGCCCGAACCCGCCATAAACCCGGATTAGTGGCACAAGGGCGATGCCCGCAATCGCAAACCGCGCCGCAACCGTCGCCACTGCGGCCCCTGTCAATTCCCAGTCCAGC
The DNA here is from genome assembly GCA_031422295.1 of Rhodobacterales bacterium. Lineage (GTDB taxonomy): Bacteria > Pseudomonadota > Alphaproteobacteria > Rhodobacterales > Rhodobacteraceae > JANOMH01. Next base: position 91,421 of record JANOQM010000029.1, read on the forward strand.
CCAAAAATCAGGATCGGGTCGAGGACCGCATTGACAATCGCCCCGCCAATCGTGGCCCACATCGACCGGGCCGCATCGCCGTGCGCGCGCAAAATCGCACCACCTACCATGCCGATCAGCAGCAATGGCAGCGACGGAATAACAATGCTCAGATAACTGACCGTCAGGTCAAGTGTTGCCCCCGTGGCGCCTAAAAGCGCTGCCAATGGCCGCAGGTAAACCCAGACCACCGCCGCGAACACCGCCCCGACAATCACCCCATAAATCAGGCTGTTGGTGGCCCGCCGTTGCGCCAGCGGCCGGTCCCCTGCCCCCAAAGCGCGCGCCACCAGCGACCCCGCCGAAATCGCCATGCCGATCCCGACAGACGAGGTGAAAAACAGGATCGCACCCGCATAGCCTATTGCCGCGGCAAGTTCGGCCCGGCCCAGCATCGAGATGAAGATCAAATTGATGAAATCGACCGCAAACACGGCCATCAGGCCGACCGAGGAGGTCAGCGACATCACCGTGATATGGCGAAACAGGCTGCCGGTCAGAAATTTGGCCCGCTGGTCCGCCATCGGCCTATCCTTTGGGTTTGACCTGCATCAGGGCCATGACATCCTGCATTTCCGGCCCGCGGTCGCGCCCCGTAACGGCACGGCGCAGCGGCATGAACAGCGGTTTGCCCTTGCGGCCCGTCGCCTGTTTCACCGCGTCGGTCCATGCGGACCACGTGCCAGAACCGTAGGGCGGTTCGGGCAACAGGGCCAAGGATTGTGCAATGAAATCGCTGTCCTCTGGGTCAACCAGCCCTGTGGCGCCGGTTGAAAACATCTCCCACCAGCCGCGCAGATCGGCCAAAGTGCCGATATTGTCATGCACCACGGCCCAGAATTGCGCCGCCAGTGCATCGGGCACCCCCGCCGCGCGAATATGTTCCGCGACTTGCGCATAAGGCATCGCCGCCAAAACCCGTGCTGTCAGCGGGCCCAGATCATCGGCATCGAATTTGGTCGGGGACGACCCGAACTTGGACAAATCGAACCCGGCCACAATTTCAGCCACCGATCCACGCAACTCCACCGGGTCCGACGACCCCAGCCGCGCCATCAGCGACAGCACCGCCATGGGTTCAATCCCATTGGCCCGCAGATCGCGCAATGCCAATGTGCCCAGCCGCTTGGATAACGCCTCGCCTTGCGGCCCGGTCAACAGGGAATGATGCGCAAAGCGCGGCGGGGTGCCACCCAGCGCCTTGATAATCTGAATTTGTGTGGCGGTATTGGTCACATGATCCGCGCCGCGCACAATGTCGGTGACGGCCATTTCCACGTCATCGACGACCGAGGCAAAGGTATACAGGATCTGCCCATCGCCCTTGATCAGCACCGGATCACTCAACGATGCGGCGTCAATCGACAACGGTCCCAAAATGCCATCGTCCCATTCGATGCGTTCCTGATCCAGCTTGAACCGCCAATGCGACCCGCGTTCAGCGCGCAACTTGTCTTTTTCGGACTCGGGGAGCAAAAGCGCGGCCCTGTCATAGACCGGCGGCTTGCCCATGTTCAGCTGCTTCTTGCGCTTCAGGTCCAGTTCAACCGGCGTCTCGAAACATTCATACACCCGGCCCATGGCAACCAGTAGCACCTTGGCTGCCATATACTGCGGAAGTCGCAAGGATTGCCTTTCGGTATGGTCCCATTCCAGCCCCAGCCAGCGCAGGTCGGCCTTCAACCCTTCGACATATTCTTCCTTCGACCGCTCAGGGTCAGTATCGTCGATACGCAGAATGAACTTGCCACCATTCTGGCGGGCAATGGCATAGTTCATCAGCGCAGCGCGCAGATTACCGATATGAATCCAGCCAGTCGGCGACGGGGCAAAGCGGGTTGTGGTCATGGGCGTCTCCTGTTGCTGTAGGCTGTTTCACGCGCTGGTCAAAATGTCCAGAACAGGCAATTAGGCCATTGCATCGGACGGCCCGCCATGCACTCTGCGCTTGGCCCAACCAAAGAGAGCCCGATGCGCGATATTCTGACCGTGACCCTGAACCCCGCGCTGGATTTGTCCACCGGCGCACCGTCGGTCTATCCGGGGGTGAAACTGCGCTGCGATCCAGTGCATATCGATCCCGGCGGTGGTGGGATCAATGTCAGTCGGGCGGTAGCCCTGTTGGGCGGGACGTCGCGCTGCTTTGTGGCCCTTGGCGGTGGGACCGGCGACCGGCTGGCTGAATTGTTGACCAAGGCCGGGATCGACTTTATTGCCCATCCCGGCCCCGGCGAAACCCGGTCCAGCCTTGCCGTGATCGACCATCGCACCGGCGATCAATACCGGTTCATGCTGCCCGGCCCGGATTGGACCGCCACTGACAGTATGTCCGCGACGCTGGCGATCCATGATGCCGTCAAACCCGGTGGTCTGGTGGTGATTTCCGGCAGTCTGCCGCCCGGTGTGCCACCATCGCTGATCCCCGAATTATGCCGCCAGATAACTGAATCCGGGGCAGACGCGATTGCCGATACCTCAGGCCCAGCCCTGCATCAGTTGGCCGCAGCCCATGGTCCGGCACCATTTGTCCTGCGAATGAATAATGTCGAGGCGGATGATATTGCAGGCCACCACCTGAAGGACTTGCAGGAAAGCGCTGATTTCGCCTCGGCACTTGTGGCGCGGGGGGCGGCAAAGATCGTGATTATCGCCCGTGGCCCCGAAGGGTCCATTCTGGCCAGCGCCACGGAACGGCTGCATTCGCGCGCGGCCAATGTGCCGGTGCGCAGCAAGGTCGGCGCTGGCGACAGCTTTGTCGGCGGGTTCACCTTTGGTCTGGCACGCGGCGACGATCTGTCGGTTGCACTGCAGCGCGGCGTATCCGCTGCAAGTGCGGCCGTCATGACCGAAGGCACGTTGCTGTGTCGGCGTGAGGATGCTGACCGGCTGTTTGACCTTTGCCCCAGCCATGTGATTTAACTGGCCCCCTGCGCTGCGCACGGGGCCAGTCATCTGTTTCATCCGATCATTGGTAGCAATCCGCCGAGGTCAAAGTTCCGGGCCAAACCCAGCGCGATACCAGTCAAGGCCATCGCGCGGCCTACGGCATTCAGGTTTTCGCGGCCCAGCGCGCAATAGCTGAACATCGCCGCCCCAACCGGCAGGCAGATCACAACAAGCGACGTATTCAGCGTATAAATCGCAACGCGGTGCGCCACGGGCCGGTCAATCGCCTGAATGTCATCTTCGTCCGCGTCTGCGCGGAATGCGTTGCGCACAATCATCTGATCACGGGCCGTCGTCTGATTTGCACCGATTGCTACCATCCGCGGCAATGCCCGTGCAGCGCTGCCACCAACCCGGTCAGCATGACGCGCCGGATGGGTTGGCCGGATTACCTCTGGAACCAGTGCAGGGGCCATGATTTGCATCTCATCAAAGGCGTCGCCGACGTCCACATTATAGGGGCGAAGGCTACGGCTTGCCGTGTCAAGCTTGCGGACCCGCTTTGGCGCTATAGTGCTGATCGGCGCGTCGTCGGTTTGCCCATCTTCGAGGGCGATACCGCTAATGTCACGGTCAGTTTCGCCCCAAACGCGGTGATCGCAGGGGTGAACAGCCTCGACCCGGTCCAGAACTCCTTTGCAGATTGCGGCGCGGTCGTCTTGGGTCAAAGGCTGTAACGCATCCGCAGCCGTGCCAACGAAAACTGCAAGGCTGGCTTTCTGGTTCGAGTAACTGTCGCGGTCAAAGGTTTCGTTGGAATAGGCCAGGCTGATCCGGGCCGGTCCGATATCGAAACTCGCCAACTGCTCTCCAGTCCGCTTCATGCGGGCTGGGGCGGATACACCACTTTCAAGGGCTTGCTGAAACTCGGCCACCAAAGACTCAAAGTCGAACTGGGTATGATGATCAAAGCTAAGCGATGCGAACGTATTGGTGTTCAGGACGGTCATGTTAGTCCTCCTTGGGTTGCAAGGACCATAGATGCATCACTTATTGTCAACTTTTGGTTGCAATTGTGTTCAAAATTAAGAAACATTAATATTTTACATACCTGAAATTATCTTGCGCCGTTCTGCGCGGGCGCGACATTTTTGGCAATATCAGGAATTCGCTGCGGATAAATATCAGCCATTTTCCTTAGCAGTTGGGGCCGGCGATCTGCCCTATCAATCCTAATGGCACTTGCGGATTAGTCGGGATAAACCGCCCATTGTGTGCCAAGATCAGCCAGTCCGGCAACAATCAACTCTTCAAGCACATCCAAATCGATATCACTTAACCGTTTGACATACAGGCAGGATTTGCCGATCCGGTGCTTGCCCAGCCGCGCCAGCATATCTCCCGGATCAGCATAGCCGGACAGAATATACATCGAATGTTCCGCCTTGCGCGGTGAAAATCCGGTGGCCATGGATGACCCGCTGTGGCCGCTGGCATAGACATAATCATAGCGCCCATAGCCCACCATCGTCGGCCCCCACATCCGGGGGGTGAACCCGGTGATCCGCCGGAACAGCGCGTCCAGCACCAGCGCATCGGCGCGCTTGTTGGGGTCAGCGGCGGCCAGAAAGGCGGCCACGCTGGTATCGGTCGGTTCGGTCCTAGTCTCGGCCATTGCACCCTCCTACGAAGGGTCGCGCCACCGGTTTGCGATCGGATACCGCCGGTCGAGCCAAAAGGCCCGGCGCGTCAGCCTTGTCCCGGGGGCGGACTGAAACCGTTTATGCTCGGAAACATAGATAAGATGTTCGACTTTTTTCACCGTGGCCCGGTCATATCCGGCCAACACACAGTCCGCGACCGACGCATCGCCATCGACCAGCAGTTCCAGAATACCATCCAGAATGTCATAGGGCGGCAGGCTGTCGTCATCGCGCTGATCGGGGCGCAGTTCGGCACTGGGGGGCTTGTCGATCACGCGCGACGGGATCACCATACCAGGTGGTCCTGCCATCCAGTCCCGATGCACGTCGTTGCGCCAGCGACAGATTGCAAACACCCGGGTCTTGTACAGATCCTTGATCGGGTTATAGCCGCCCGACATATCGCCGTAAATCGTGGCATAGCCCACCGCGACCTCGGATTTATTGCCCGTGGTCAGCAGCATTTCACCAAATTTGTTAGATTGCGCCATCAGCAACAGGCCACGCAAACGGGACTGGATGTTTTCTTCGGTCAAGTCGGGTGCGCAACCCGCGAACAAATCAGCCAGCGCATCCGACACTGCCGCGCGCGGCCCGGCAATGCTGACGCTGTCCAGATGCACCCCCAGATTGGCCGCAACCTCGGCTGCATCCTCCAAAGACTCGGGCGAGGTGTATTCCGATGGCAGCATGACGCAGCGCACATTCGCAGCGCCCAGCGCATCGGCGGCAATCGTGGCGACAATTGCAGAATCGATGCCCCCTGACAGGCCCAGCAGCACCTTCTTGAATCCGGTCTTGCCCAGATAATCCCGCAACGACACCACCATCGCCCGGTAATCCTGTTCGATCGACGCCGGTGCAATCGCCCGCGCGCCCTCGACCGCCTCCCACCCCTGCGCGCCAATGCGGAAATCGACATGTACCACGGCCTCGTCAAACACTGGCAGTTGCACCGCCAGCCGCCCCCCCCGGTTCAGCACGAATGACCCGCCGTCGAACACCTGATCGTCCTGGCCCCCGACCATATTCAGATAAACCAGCGGCAAGGCATTCTCGGTGACACGGGCGACCATCTGGTTCATCCGAATGCCGAATTTCTCGCGGAAATACGGGCTGCCATTGGCGACCAGCAGCATTTCAGCGCCGCTTTCGGCCATCGCTTCGGCCACGTCGGGAAACCAGGCATCTTCACAAATCGGGGTGCCGATGCGCAGGGGGCCTGCGTCGAACGGCCCTTGGATCGGGCCTTGGGTGAAATGCCGGACCTCGTCGAACACGTTATAGTTGGGCAATTCGTGTTTCAGGGTCCGGGCAATAACCCGCCCACCGCGCAGGATGTGATAGGCATTATACAAATGCCCGTCCTCGAAATACGGCCCGCCAATCCCGATGATCGGTCCATCGGCGCAGGCCAGCGCCACTGCCTCAATCTGGGCCATGGCATCGCGGTAAAACGCGGGCTTCATCACCAGATCCTGGGTCTGATACCCCGCAATGAACATTTCGGGCAGGGCCAGCATTTGCGCGCCAGCGGCCTTGGACTGGGCCCAAGCATCACGCGCTTTGGCAGCATTGCCTGCCAGATCGCCCACAGTCGGGTTCAGTTGGGCCATGGTCAGGCGGAAATGGTCGGACATGCAGGGGCCTCGTGCGGGATGTGCCCTTGATGTAGCAGAACAAATGGCAAGGGGAAGCCGATTGCGCCGCGACACTTGTGATGCAAGCCCCCGTTGTCAGCCCGGCCCCTGTGCCGTAGTCTGCCCCGAGTCTGTTGCAAAACAGCAAACGGGGTGGGTACGACATGACAATACGCCGCGCAATCTGGCAGGTCTCCGCCCTGCTGCTGGCCCTTGGGCTGACCGATCCGGTCATCGCCCAAACGGTCGAGACCAAGCAATATGATGACGGCGGGGTCTATGAGGGGTCTTTCCTGAACGGCAAACAGCATGGCCAAGGGACCTATACCCTGCCCAACGGCTACAGCTATTCCGGCGAATGGTTCGAGGGTGAAATCCGGGGTCAGGGTACCGCCACATTTCCCAACGGATCGGTTTATATCGGTACTTTCGCCTTGGGCAAACCCGAAGGGACCGGCCAGATTACTTTTGCCGATGGCGGCACCTATCAGGGTGATTGGCTGGACGGTAAAATCACCGGGCGCGGCCAAGCCACCTATGCCAATGGCGTGATTTATGAGGGCGAGTTCCGCAATGCCATGCATCACGGCCAAGGCGTGATGCGCAGCCCGGATGGCTATGTCTACGACGGCGCATGGGTCAATGGCGTCAAGGAAGGCATCGGCAAAGTTACCTATGCAGATGGGTCGGCCTATGATGGAATGCTGGTCGGTGGCGAACGCGAAGGGGCGGGCACCCTGACCCTGTCTGACGGGCTGACCTATATCGGCACATGGGTCGATGGCCAGATCGAGGGTCAGGGCAAGCTGATCCAGCCCAATGGCGACATCTACGAAGGCGCCTTGGTGGCCGGGCGGCGGCAGGGCACCGGCACGGTGACCTACTCCAACGGCGACATATATCAGGGTGGTTTTGCCGAAGATCAGCGGCATGGGCAGGGGTCATTCACCGGCACCGATGGCTACCGCTATGTCGGTGCCTGGGTCAGCGGGCAGATCGAGGGGCGGGGCCAAGTGACGTATCCGGACGGGTCGGTTTATGTGGGCACATTCACCGCCGATCTGGCCGATGGACAGGGCAAGATCACCTATCCGGATGGGTCCACTTATGACGGAGGATGGACCGCCGGGGTTATCAACGGCACCGGCACCGCGACCTATGCCAACGGGCTGGTTTATGTCGGTGCATTCCTGAATGCCAAAAACCACGGCCAGGGGCGGATGACCTATCCCGATGGATATATCTATGACGGCCTATGGGCGGACGGACAGCGCAATGGCCAGGGCACTGCAACCTATGCCGATGGCACGGCCTATGTCGGTGGGTTCCTGAACGGCCAGCGGCATGGCAGGGGCAAAATCACCATGCCAGACGGGTTTATCTACGACGGCTCTTGGGCTGACGGCGAAATCAGCGGCACAGGCGTTGCGACCTATACCAATGGCGACATCTATGAAGGGCTGTTCCAGAATGGCCGCCGTCAGGGCCAAGGGACCATGCGCTATGCCAGCGGGGAAACCGCCGCCGGGGACTGGACCGATGGGGCGCTGACCAGTTCGACGCCAACCGAATTGGCCCCGACAGACGTCGCGCCCGTGCCCCAAGGCGACCCCCTGCCCGCAATTGACGGGACAACACCACCGCCCGGCGAATAGCCGTGACCCGGTCACTGATCTTTGGTGGCACTGGATTTTTGGGGACAGAAACCACTTAGGGCGGCCGCAGGCTTGGGGGCGTCGGGTACCTTCGATATCACCAGTCAACCCTTTGCCCTGCACCGGCTGCTTGCGACGATTCAAGACCTGTGCTGCCCATCCTGTGAATTTGTCCCGGTCACCGATCAGACTTTGATTGCCGCAAAAATTGGCCCATGGATGAATTTGCCATTATGGCTGCCTGACACCCCGGATCATCAGGACCTCTTTGGAATCAACACGGACCGGGCGCAACCGGCGGGGCTGTGCTCCCGACCGTTGGTCAAAACACTTGGCCCGCTGCTGGACTGGGACCGGACCCGCCGTGATGTTCCGCTCGCGACCCTTCTGACGGCGGCACAAGAGGCGCGGCTGTTGCAGAATACCTGATTAAATTACGCCAATTTCCAGCCGAAATTCGGCTATATTCAGGCAACCCGTCACAATTCAGCCATAATTCATTCAAAGACGTATCATTAAACATATTAACGCCACATTAATGCCATAATTCAACTCGCGTTGGATTTTCATTGTCTCAGATAAGCAACATAATATATCTCAAAACTATTCATTGTTGATCGAAATGAAACCAAACTGTTATCAACGGCTCATGTCCAAAGGGAGTGCCAAGCCGTGAGCTACCTGATCTACAAAGATTTTTTGGCCACCAATCTTTTGGGTGAATTCGAAGACCTGCCCACCGCCCTTTCCCAACTTCAGCGAAATTTCAATCTGGTGCTGCCGGTAAGCCATAATGCAACCGATCAGTTGGCCATCAACAAAGACGCGGTCAGCGTGACCACGGCGACCAACAACACCCAGATCAGCCTTGGGCTGGGTGTGTCCCTGTTCACGGCCCAAGGCACAGGATCCACGATTATTGAAACAGCTGCGCGTAATACGGTGGTCTATGGATCGGACGCTGGGCTGACGCTGTGGGGAAATAGTTTACGTGAAATCGGGCATGGTGGCGCTGCGGCAGACAGTTTCTTTGGCGGGGCCGGGGATGATTTGTTGTACGGCGGCGGCGGCACTGACCTGCTGGTCGGTGGCGGCAACCGGGATCGCAGCTATGGCGGCGCCGGCAATGATGTGCTGGTGGCCGGGTCCGGTCGACACCAGTTATACGGCGGCAGTGGCGCGGATACGTTCCTTCTGGATGCCAATACCGTCAGCACCACAACGATCTATGATTTCAACGCCGCTGACGGTGATGTTGTTAACCTGCAAGATAGCACATTCAGCAGCTTCGCTGACATGGTCAATGCGGGCCGGGTTGTGCAAGTTGGCGCAGCCGTCACAATCACGCTCGGCACCATAACAGTCCGGCTGGAGAATACCCAAGTCAGCAGTCTGACGTCGGGAAATATACAGGTCGGCCAACCCGCACCGTCCCTGATCTTTGCCAGCTTTGCCGATTTCCGGCGCAGTGGTCTGGATCAGACCTTGGACAGCGTCACAATTGGCGAAACGCTGTATCACCTGCGCGATACCCAACCATTGCACGCGGATTACAAATATCAGGATAACGCGGGCAACTGGTGGTCGCCTGATTACTTTATTGTCGTGGCTGCCGGGCAATCAAACATGGTTGGGGCCGGTCAGGGCGGCGATATGCGGCTGAACCCTAATGTTGTGGCGTTCGACTGGGTCAACGATCAGCTTGTGCTGGCCGATTACGGCGCCTCGCCCGCGGGCGGACTTGAGGTGCGGTCGGGGTCGGCTTTACGCAACAACCTTTATTTTCCCTTTGCCAATTCCATTGCCGAAGGATTGGGCAGGCCGGTTCTGGTCATTACGCATGCGGTCAGCGGATCACGGATTGACAGTTGGCTTGTCGATACGAACGGACCGCATTGGGCGGACCTTTTAACCGATATCAATCAGGCGCTGGCGCTGACCGGGCAGACCCAGGTTGACAGCTTTATCTGGCACCAGGGCGAAACCGACCATCCGATGCCCGTAGCCGATTATCAGGCCCGGATGCTGGCCTTTATTGATCAGGTCCGCAGTCAGAATTGGGCAGGGCCTGACCTTGCCATGCTGATCGGTGAACTGTCCCGCTCGGGCGTCAATTTTGTGCAGAACGCAGCGCTGCAAGCAATCGAAGTCATGAACACCGACCCGATGTTGGGCTTTGTCAGTTCGACCGGACTGACCACTTTTGGCGAATCGGGCGTGCATTTCGACGGCGCGGCCTTGGTCGAATATGGGGCCACCCGATTCTGGAACGCGCTATCAGCCCTTTTGACCCAACAAAATCCGGGGCCCAACACTGCGCCCACATTGTCCGCTGCAGCAACTCCGCCCACCGCGATCACGATCAGCGAAGGCGATGAGTTTCAGTTGGATGTGTCGGGCTTTTTTACCGATGCTCAGGGCGATGACTTGTGGTTTTACGGCTACCTTGATGACCGGGGCGTCTACCTGACCGGCACTGCCGATGACATGATCGTTTTGAAACCTGATTATGTCGCAGCGGGCACCTATACGCTGACCATCTATGCCAATGATTATCTTCTCGACGGGGCCTCGTTCGATGTCATCCTGACTGTGCTGGACCGCGCACCCACCGTGATGGCCTATACCGGGGCAGGTTTTACCACCGCACTTGACAGCTACCGCGATTTTGCAACTGCGCAGGCAGACCTTGGCCCGAACCGGGCGATGGAAATCCTGTCCGAGGCCGCCCTGACTGCCGGACCCAACCTGATCACGGTGGACAGCCTGAACATCCGGGCAAATGGCGCTGTTGGCGGCGACCTGACCATGGCCGCCGGCGTGCTGCGCACGTATCTGTCAGGCAATGGCGCATTGAATGTGCAGGGTAATAGCAACGACAATTTCGTGGTCGGTAGTGAAGGCGCCAACAGCCTGACCGGCGGTGACGGGCTGGACCGGCTTTACGGCAACAGCGGCGCTGATGTCCTGCGCGGCGATGGTGGCAATGACCAACTGTTCGGCGGTGGGGGCAATGACCTGCTAGATGGCGGGACGGGGGTCGATCACGCCTGGGGTGGCCTTGGGGCCGACCGGTTCTTGTTTGCGGCAGGCGATGGCACGTTCCTTGCGCGCGATTTTAACCGCGCGGTGCAAGGTGATCTGATCGAACTGCAGGGCTTTGCCGGGATCAGTGATTTTGACGACTTGATGGCAGTCGCCCGTCTGACCCAATCGGGCGACCGGGTGATCATCGACATCGGCACCGACCGTCTGATGGTGTACGGCCAGCTGACAACGACGCTGACAGCGGACATGTTCGCCTTCAGCTAACATCCTCGCGCTGCTCGTGCTTTTCCGGGGTCAGCCCATACGGTGCTACGACCCGCCAAACATGTGCGGGCACCATATTCTTGATCCGCGCCGGAAAGGCCCGGCGCAGATGCAGGACGGTTTCGACCGCCTTCATCTCGATCCGGGCGCGGGCAAATTCAAGGCCGCGCGGCCCGATGCGCGGTTGCAGGAATGACACCACCGGGCGTAACCAATCCGGCATCCGGCGCAATGGCAGGCCACCTGCTGCCAGCCGGGTGTTCTCCATGAAACCTTTGACCGCGCTTTGGCGTTTACCCTTGTCCGTCAGCGGTTTAAGCGTCAACTGCCCATCCAGCAGCGCCAACAACTCTGCCCCACGCGCATTGCGCACGATCACCCATTGATCACCATCGCCGCCCATATAACCCACGGTTATATCGGCCAGCCGGTTGGTGTAATCGACGCAGGTCTTGCAGGTCATCGGAAAGAAATCCGGGCGGAGTTTGGATATCGGCAAGCTGAGGAATGGCACTGCCTTGGGCTTGCGCCCATCGTCAAAGCGCAATTCGACTTTGTAATCGGCCCGAAACTCCAGATAGCTGATGCTATCGGGATTGGGGTCCAGCAGGGCCAGAAATTCATGAAAATTGGCCGTGGTCGTGTTGTCGGAACAAGGCGTGCCGATCACATAAATCCGCTCAAACCCCAGTTCGGCCTCCATCGCCCGCAACGCATAGACCTGACAGGGAATACCGACCAGCGCGATACGCCTGTATCCCGCCGCGCGGGCCGGTTCCAGCAGCGCCAGCAGCGGCGCATAGCCCATCCGCATGCCCCTGACACGCGCCATATCGGCGGGGTCGGTCACAATCACCGGCAGCGGTTTCCATTTATCCACCGGGTCGGGTGCCACGGTCAGCACCGCCTCAACTGCGTGTGTTTCCAACAACTTGGCGGCCAGAGTTGATGTGATCCCGGTCCATTGCGCACCCGTCGCAGGCACAGTCATCCGCGCCCGCAGCATCTGGGTATAGGCGCCGAAAAACGCCTCCTCCCCCCGTTTAGGGTCCGTCACGCGACCATGCACGCGGGCTTCAAGGCCCGGATAATCCGGTTGAATGAACTGGCAGGCCCGTCCGCATGCCTTGGCATCAGCCATCCGGCTGACCCCGCAATCGGTACACAGGCCAGGGCGGGCTGCGCCGGTAATCTCAGGAATAATCACGCTCATAGACCGCAGTCTGACCGGGCGCACAGGCCGATGCAATCATTCTCAAACTGCCTCGCCTGCTTCCAGCCGCACCAGCCAAGCCCCAGCCTCGGCCAGGATCACCCCACGCTTGCCCAAATCCATCCGGTCCCAGGTCCCATACATGTTCCCCATCCGCGGATTGGCGGCAAACCGATCGCGGTGCCGGTCCAGAAAATGCCAGTATAATGTGTTGAACGGGCATGCATCGGGGCCGGTCTTGTCCTTGACCTTATAGGCGCAGGATTTGCAGTAATCCGACATCTTGTCGATGTAATTGCCGCTGGAGACATAGGGTTTTGACCCTAGTAACCCGCCATCTGCAAATTGTGACATGCCGATCACATTAGGGGCCTCGACCCATTCATAGGCATCGGCATAGACCGCCAGATACCATTCATGCACCTGATACGGGTCAATTCCGGCCAGCAGGGCAAAGTTGCCGGTTATCATAAGCCGTTGAATATGATGGGCATAAGCGTGCTCGCGGGTCTGCGCCACAACTGCGCCGACACAGGTCATTTTCGTCGGCGCGCCCCAGAACAGCGCAGGCAAAGTGGCAGAATGGCCTAGCGCGTTGCGGTGGACATAATCGGGGCCGGACAGAAAATAGATGCCGCGCATGTATTCGCGCCAGCCGATGATTTGGCGGATGAACCCCTCGACGGCATTCAGCGGGGCGCGGCCCGCCTGCCATTCCGCCTCGGCGCGGCGGCACACATCCAGCGGGTCCAGCAGCCCCGCGTTGATGTAGAAACTGACCAGCGCATGATACATGAACGGCGCGCCGGCCAGCATTGCATCCTGAAAATCGCCATATTGCGGCAGTCCGTGGATCAGCCAATGGTCCAGCTGCGCCTGCGCCTGGTCCGCATCCGTGGCAAACCAGAACGGTGTCAGATCACCGAAGTTTTCGCCAAAACGGCTGGCGACAAGATCTAGCACCTCTTGCACAATTTTATCCGGAACGAACTGCAAAGGCCCAGTAAACGTGATTGCCCTTACACTTTTGCGATTATCGTGGTCATAATTCCACTGCCCGCCCGCAGGCTGATCGCCCTCCATCAACAACCCGGTCAACCGGCGCATGTCGCGGTAAAAATATTCCATCCGCAGCTGTTTACGGCCCTCGGCCCAGCCCTCGAACAGCGCATGTGACGCGATAAAGCGGTCATCGGCAACCTGATGCACCGGGATCGGGCAATCCTGCAAGGCGGTGATCAACCGGAATTCGCCGGGTTCGGTTGCAAGCACCTGAGCCGCCCCAAACCCGGCCGCGCGGCGGATCAATTCACCGACAATCGACCCGGTATTGTCAGGATCATCGAGCCGGGTATAGGCGACAATCCAGCCTTGCCCCGTAAGCCAAATCGCGAATTTACGCATCGCGGCAAAGCAAAATGCGATCTTTTTGGGATGATGCGGCACATAACTCGCCTCGGCCAGCACTTCGGCCATGACCACGATATCAACCGCTCTATCGGCCGCGCGAAGCGCCGACAACCCGGGCGACAGCTGATCACCCAGTACCAGAACCAGCTTTACCAAGGGACAGTGTCCCCGGCCCAATCGAAAAATCCACCCGTGTCTGCCGGGGTCAACCCGTTCAAAACAGACAACAAATGCCCGGCGGACACATCCGGTGTCACGGTGGGGTGTTTGCCCGCATAACTGGCAGTAAACGAAGTCGCGACGGTGCCGGGATGCAGCGCCACGACCACAGACTGCCGATGACTGCGCCCCAGTTCGATCGCCGCGCCATGCACGATCTGGTTCAGCGCCGCCTTGGACGCACGGTAGGCATACCAGCCGCCCATTTTATTATCCCCAATCGACCCCACCCGTGCCGACAGCACCGCCACGACCCCGCGCCCGTCGCGGCGCAGCAACCGCGCCGCATGCCGCAAAATCAGCGCAGGCCCCACGGCATTCACCGCAAACACGCCCGCCATCGCCGCAGCCGTCACTGCGCCAAGCGTCTTTTCCGGCGCATCACCGGGCAATGCCAATATCCCGATGGCGACAAAGATCAGGTCATAGGGTCCGCTCACTGCCGCCAGCACTTGGTCGACCGCAGCCGGATCGGTCACATCCAGCCCATCCGCCCGGCTTAACCCGGTGACAGCCACGCCTTTGTCGCGCAAGGCCGCGCTGATGGCCTGGCCAATGCCGCCCGTCGCGCCGATGATCAAAGCACTTTTCATAATGGCTTACCTAAAGCAGGTTATGCGCCCGTCCAGTCCGACTTTCTTTTGTTCTCAAGTATCCCCGCCGGAGGCTCCGACCCCGCCCCATATCCCGGCTGCAATAATGCAAATCAGCCCTTTCCCTTATCCCAAACACCGGTATAATCTTTTTCCATGATCATCAGTTCGCCCTCTTTGGCCCTCGGCCTCCTGCTTCTTAGCCGCTTCTGAGCGTGCCATACGGCGCTGCCGCTCAGATCAGGATCAGCGCCGGATCAGCTAAGCCCCCCAAAGTAGGACCACACCATGACCGATAAATCCCGCGTATTGATTTTCGACACCACGCTGCGCGACGGCGAACAATCGCCCGGTGCGACCATGACCCTGTCCGAAAAGATCGAAATCGCCGAAATGCTGGACGATATGGGCGTCGATATCATCGAGGCCGGATTTCCGATTGCCTCCGAAGGCGATTTCCGGGCCGTGTCCGATATCGCCAGACTGGCTAAATCCGCCACGATCTGCGGGCTGGCGCGGGCCAATTACAAGGATATCGACCGGTGCTGGGAGGCGGTGAAACATGCGAAATCCCCGCGCATTCATACCTTCATCGGCACCTCGCCACTGCACCGCGCCATTCCCAATCTGGATATGGACCAGATGGCAGAACGGATCCACGATACCGTCACCCATGCCCGCAACCTGTGCGACAATGTGCAATGGTCGCCGATGGATGCCACCCGGACCGAGGCAGATTACCTGTGCCGCACTGTGGAAATCGCCATTCGCGCCGGGGCCACGACGATCAACATACCCGACACTGTAGGCTATACCGCGCCCGCGGAATCCGCAGCCCTGATTGCGATGTTGCTGGAAAAAGTCCCCGGCGCGGATGAGGTGATTTTCGCCACGCATTGCCACAATGATCTGGGTATGGCCACCGCCAACGCCCTGGCCGCAGTGGCCGGGGGGGCGCGGCAAATTGAATGCACAATCAATGGCTTGGGCGAACGGGCCGGCAACACCGCACTCGAGGAAGTCGTCATGGCGATCAAGGTCCGCCGCGATATCATGCCCTGGACCACGCGGATTGATACGACCAAGATCATGAACATCTCGCGCCGGGTGGCCTCGGTCAGCGGGTTCCCGGTGCAGTTCAACAAGGCCATCGTCGGCAAGAACGCCTTTGCCCACGAAAGCGGCATCCATCAGGATGGCATGCTGAAAAACGCCGAAACGTTTGAGATCATGCGCCCGACCGACGTCGGATTGGCCGAAACCAATCTGGTGATGGGTAAACATTCGGGCCGGGCCGCGTTGCGGGCAAAGCTTAAGGAACTCGGCTACGAACTGGCAGATAACCAGTTGAACGATGTGTTCGTGCGGTTCAAAGACCTCGCTGATCGCAAGAAAGAAGTCTATGACGACGACCTTATCGCACTGGTCCGCCAAAATGACGCGGCCGACGATCGGTTGAAAATCAAATACTTGCGCGTAGTTTGCGGCACTGAGGGGCCTCAAACGGCGGAGCTGACGCTAGAGATTGATGGGGTCGAGCAAAAAACCACCGCCCAAGGTGACGGCCCGGTCGATGCCACCTTCAAAGCGGTCAAAGCCCTTTTCCCGATCAGCGCCCGCCTGCAACTGTATCAGGTCAATGCCGTGACCGAAGGCACCGATGCGCAAGCCACCGTCAGTGTGAGGCTGGAAGAGGCGGGGCGCATTGCCACGGGTCAGTCGGCCGATACTGATACGGTCCTGGCCAGCGCCAAGGCCTATGTCAACGCGATCAACCGGTTGCTGGTGCGGCGGGAAAAATCTGCGCCGAATGCCGATATCAAGGGTGTCAGCTACAAAGACGCAGGCTAATTGACGCTGCATAGGTTTTCTTCTATATTTATCATTAACAATATAGAGAATCACCTATGGAAGCATCGCTCGACCTGATCTTTACCGCCCTCGCCAACCCGACGCGTCGGGCTATGCTGGACCGACTTGCACTGGGCGAGGCGACGGTCAACGATCTGGCTGAACCCTTTGCTCTCAGCCAACCAACCATCTCGTCCCATATCAAGATGCTAGAGGCTGCAGGACTGGTTACACGCGGGCGGCACGCGAATATGCGACCTGTCAGGCTGCACCCTGCAGCGCTGGCGCAAGCGCATCTTTGGATCGGACGATATCAGGAGTTATGGACAGAAAGTCTGGAACATCTTGAAACTTATGCAAAATCCCTCGAAAAAATGGAGATGGAAAATGCCCGCGACCCAACATCAGACTGATACTGCCGCTGACCGGACCGCCAGCATCAGCCGCAAAATGAACGTGCCGGCGAAATACCTGTTCGCCGCCCATGCGGCCCCTGAACATCTGATGCGCTGGTTTGGCCCCGTCGGCTATCCGGTTACAATGTGCGAACAGGACTTCCGTGTTGGTGGTCGGTTTCGCATGGCGATGACCGGACCGGACGGGGTGCAAGGCCCGCCGTTTGGTGGTACTTATCTGGAAATTATCCTCAACCGCCGCATCGTCTATGACAATAGTTTTGAAGATGGAATCGGCGGGTCAATGAACCTGCAAAATGCCGGCACGATGGTAATGACCGTCACCTTCGAAGAGGCTGACGGAGGAACGACACTGACCGTATCCACGCTGTTTGCATCATTGGCGATGAAGGAAGAGTATCTTGGCGTCGGAATACTTGAAGGCATCGCCTCGGGGTTCGATCAGTTGGAAGGCGTGGCGGCAGAATTTGTATCACGGGCCTGAATTCGTCAAAACATTTGGCATTTCAAATGCGGTAAATCGACCGACGACCAAGGGAATCGCTGCCAAACTGGCAGTAGTGCCGCTTGGTTCCCGGATCAGCCCCGCGTTGCTAACCAGAGAACTTCAGGCTTGCAGTCGGCTTCGGCTGGTCAGCTTTTTGTCTTTTTGAATTCTCCCAACATCCAAGACCGCATTGTTCTAGGATTACACTTAGTCAATCTGAGAATGGAATATTAGACATTTAGGTCTACTAAAATTGCACTTTTCGAATATTTGGCCTCTTCTACCCGCAGCTCATTCTGCGACCATCCCACCCGTATTTCACTTCTCTTAGCAGTTTCGCGCTTAGCGTGGCGTCACAGGCCCTTTCACCCCACCAATGACGCGCCTATAAGCCCACTTGGTTCGAACGCAACAGAGTCGCGGACCAAGTCGGATTTGGCAACGGGAAAACAGCGGAATGGCTTTTTGGGGAAGTTGGTTTTCGTCAGATATGGCGATTGACCTCGGGACAGCGAATACGCTTGTCTATGTCAAGGGCCGGGGCATCGTTTTGTCAGAGCCGTCGGTCGTGGCCTATCACGTCAAGGATGGCGTGAAAAAGGTGTTGGCCGTGGGTGAGGATGCCAAGCTGATGCTGGGCCGCACGCCGGGCAGTATCGAGGCGATCCGCCCGATGCGCGATGGCGTCATTGCCGATTTCGACGTGGCCGAAGAGATGATCAAGTATTTCATCCGCAAGGTCCACAAACGCTCGACCTTTTCCAAGCCCAAGATCATCGTGTGCGTCCCTTACGGCGCTACCCCGGTTGAAAAGCGGGCGATCCGCGAGTCGGTGCTGCGGGCTGGCGCGCGGAAGGCCGGGCTGATTGCCGAACCGATTGCTGCGGCCATTGGTGCCGGCATGCCGATCACTGATCCCACTGGCAACATGGTTGTGGACATCGGCGGCGGCACGACCGAGGTGGCCGTATTGTCCCTGGGCGACATTGTATATGCCCGCTCGGTCCGCGTCGGTGGCGACCGGATGGACGAGGCGATCATCAACTATCTGCGCCGCCAGCATAACCTGCTGGTGGGCGAAAGCACCGCCGAGCGGATCAAGACCAGCATCGGCACCGCCCGGATGCCCGATGACGGGCGCGGCACGTCGATGATGATCCGCGGGCGCGATCTGCTGAATGGCGTGCCGAAGGAAACCGAGATCAGCCAGGCCCAAGTGGCCGAAGCCCTCGCCGAACCAGTGCAGCAAATCTGCGAAGCGGTGATGACAGCACTTGAGGCTACGCCCCCCGACCTTGCCGCCGACATCGTTGACCGGGGCGTGATGTTGACCGGCGGCGGCGCATTGTTGGGCCAGCTTGACCTTGCCTTGCGCGAACAGACCGGCCTTGCTGTGTCTGTCGCGGACGAGTCGCTGAATTGCGTGGCTTTGGGCACCGGCAAAGCGCTGGAGTATGAAAAGCAACTGCGCCACGTTATTGATTACGACAGTTAATCACGCCGACCAAAAAGGCACGAGGATAGCCCTTGGCCCGAGACCGCCAAAACCGCGAAGACTATGTTCGCCCGATCCGCAGATTGCTGGTCGGGCTGCTGGTTTTGGCGCTGATGGGCGTGTTTGTGCTGTGGCGGATCGACAGCCCGCGCGTTGAACGGGTCCGGGCTGCGGTCATCGATGGCATTGTGCCGAATCTGACTTGGGCGATGGCACCAGTCACCAGCATGGCCAATCTGATTGCGGATTTCCAAAGTTATCAGGCCCTGTCCGAACAAAACCGCGATCTGCGCCGTGAATTGCAGCAAATGCGGGCCTGGCGCGAGGCGGCGCTGCAGCTGGAACAGGAAAACGCCAAACTGTTGGACCTGAATAATGTGCAGCTTGATCCGAACTTTACATTTATCACAGGCGTGGTGCTAACCGATTCCGGCTCTCCATTCCGGCAATCGGTGCTGCTGAATGTAGGTGCGCGGGATGGCATTCTGGACGGCTGGCCGACAATGGACGGGATCGGGCTGATTGGCCGGATTTCAGGTGTCGGCCAAAATACCAGTCGGGTTTTGTTGTTGACCGACACGTCGTCACGCATCCCGGTGGTGATTCAACCCTCGGGCCAGCGGGCGATATTGGCGGGGGATAACACGATTTACCCGCCGATTGATTTTCTGGACAACCCCGACCTGATCCGCCCCGGTGACAGGGTGGTAACATCGGGCGATGGCGGCATGTTTCCGGGCGATTTGTTGGTGGGTCAGGTGGCTTTGGGCAATGACCGCCGTCTGCGGGTGCGGCTGGCCGCCGATTATGAACGGCTGGAGTTTTTGCGGGTGTTGCGCAGCACGCCTGCCGAAACGATTACGGATCCCGGCACCTTGATTATCCCCCCGCAGCAAATGTTTGGCCCGGCTTTGCCTGCCGCAGCTTTGGCCAACCCGGCAGGCACCGATGGCTGAGATCGCCACACAGCGCAACTGGGTTGGTCGGGCGATTTTTCTGGCCTTGGCCTTTGCGGTCATATTTCTGCAGCTATTGCCATTGCAAACCATGCCTGCAACCTGGGCCGGCCCTGATCTGCTTTTGACGATCACGGTGGTCTGGGTGTCACGCCAACCAGACCATGTGCCGATTGTTTTGGTGGCTGGATTGTTCTTTTTGGTGGACCTGCTGTTGCAGCGCCCACCCGGGCTGATGGCCACCCTCGTGCTGATCCTGACCGAGTTTCTGCGCGCCCGGACCGATGGGTTCCGGTCGCTGGCCTTTGGATTTGAATGGGGCACCGTCGCTATGGGGATCATCGCGGTGACCCTGGCCAATCGCTTTGTGTTGATGATCGTGATGCTGCCACAGGCCCCGCTGGGCTTGACTCTGGGGCAGATGGTCCTGACAATTATGGCCTACCCGGTAGTTGCTGCTGCGGCCTTTGTGACCCTTGGCATCCGCCGTGCCACGGCAGGCGAATTCACCACATTCGGAGGCCGCGCATGAGGCGCCCGACCAAAGACACCGCAGATAGTGCCCGCAAACTGACCCGCCGCGCGATTGTCGTGGGCGGGCTTCAGGTCAGCATGGTCGCCGCACTCGCCTACCGGATGCAATCGTTGCAGATCGATCAGGCCGATCAGTTCTTGCTGCTGTCCGATGAAAACCGGATCAACATCCGCTTGATCCCGCCCGCCCGTGGGTTAATCTTTGATGCCAATGGCGTGCCCCTCGCCGAGAATGAACAGACCTACCGGATTGTCATTGTCCGCGAAGATGCGGGCGATGTCGAAGAGGTGTTGTCCCGCCTGACCCAATTGGTCCCGATTGCCCCTGATGTGATTGCCCGGGCGATAGAAGAGCTAGAGCGCCGCTCTGCCTTTGTACCTGTCACGATAATCGACCGGGTGCCGTGGGAAGATGTGGCACGTGTCACCGTCAACGCCCCCGCCCTGCCCGGCATTACCGCCGAAGTTGGATTGTCGCGCCGCTATCCGCTGGGGTCCGATCTGGCCCATGTCGTGGGCTATGTCGGCCCGGTCAGTGATTATGACCTCAGCCAGCTTGAGGATCCCGATCCGTTGCTGCAAATCCCGAAATTCCAGATCGGCAAGACCGGGGTGGAACTGAAGCTGGAAAGCAACCTGCGCGGGTCGGCCGGAACCAAACGGATCGAAGTTAACGCCGTGGGCCGGGTGATGCGCGAACTGGACCGGCAAGAGGGGATTTCCGGCACCGATATCCAACTGTCCATCGACAGCCGGTTGCAAAGCTATTGCGAGGCCCGGCTGGAGGGTGAAAGCGCCGCCGCCGTGGTGATCGACTGCACGACAGGCGATCTGCGGGCCGTCGCATCGGCCCCCGGATTTGACCCCAATATGTTCGTCCGCGGCATTTCAATCGGTGATTGGACCGGCCTGAACGAAGATATCACCCGGCCCTTGGCCGCCAAAGCCGTGCAAGGGACCTATCCGCCCGGCTCGACATTCAAACTTGTCACCAGCCTTGCTGCCCTCGAAGGTGGCTTTGTCGACCCCGAAGAAACCGTCTATTGCCCCGGCTTTGCTGAAATATCCGGCACAAGATTTCATTGCTGGAAAGGCGGCGGGCACGGCAATATCAACCTGAACGACAGCCTGAAACAAAGCTGCGATTGCTATTACTACGACATTTCACAACGGGTCGGGATCGACCTGATCGCCGAAATGGCCCGCAAATTGGGGCTGGGCACCAAGCATGATGTGCCCTTGTCGGCGGTTGCTGCAGGTCTTGCCCCTGACAAAGCATGGAAGACCGAGACCCGGGGCGAGGAATGGCGGATCGGCGATACTGTCAATGCGTCCATCGGGCAGGGCTATGTGCTGGCCTCGCCCATGCAGTTGGCAATCATGGCCGCCCGGGTGGCCACAGGGCGGTCAGTCACCCCCCGGTTGATCCACAAGATTGACGGCGTTGAACAACCGTCGGGCGCGGGGGAAAGTCTGGGATTGAACGAAAACTATCTGCGCCGGGTCCGGGCGGGAATGTATGACGTTTCCAATCACCAACGCGGCACGGCCTATGGGTCGCGGATCGTGGCCGAAGGGATGCAGATGGCGGGCAAAACCGGGACCTCTCAGGTCCGCCGGATCACCGCCGAAGAACGCGCCCGTGGCGTCACGTCAAATGCTGATCTGCCATGGGAACGGCGCGATCATGCGTTGTGGGTCAGCTTTGCGCCCTATGACAACCCGCGTTATGCGGTCTGTGTCGTCGTCGAACATGGCGGCGGCGGATCGGCGGTATCTGCGCCTATCGGGCGGGATATCACCTTGCAGGCGCTGTATGATGGCCCCCCCCCGCTGGACGCCTATCCCGCTGGCGTCCGCGACGACATTGCGGCGCAGCAGGCCCGGATCGCAGCCCGCGTCGCCCCCGGCAGCGTGGCCAGCGGCAGGGCATAGGGGCGCATGGCATGAGTTATCTTGAATATAACCTCAAATCCGTCCCGACGGGTCTGCGCAAATTGCTGTATCTGAACTGGCCTTTGGTGATCCTGCTGACTGCAGTCGCCTGTTTTGGCTTCCTGATGCTATATTCCGTGGCTGGCGGATCAGCCGAGCCCTGGATGGAGCCGCAAGTAAAACGGTTCGGCATGGGTATGACGTTGATGTTTATCGCGGCCATGATCCCGATCTGGTTTTGGCGAAACATGGCAGCGCTGGCCTATGCCGTATCGCTGGTATTGCTGTTTTATGTCGAGTTCTTTGGGTCCGAAGCAATGGGTGCCCAACGCTGGATCGATCTGGGTTTCATGAACTTGCAACCGTCAGAGCTGATGAAAATTGGTTTGGTGATGTTTCTGGCGGCCTATTACGACTGGCTTCCGATCAAGAAAACCTCGCATCCATTATGGGTCCTGTTCCCGGTGCTGCTGATCCTGATGCCGACCTTTCTGGTGTTGACCCAGCCGGATCTGGGCACCGCCATTCTGCTGCTGCTGGGCGGTGGCACGGTGATGTTTCTGGCCGGGGTGCATTGGGCCTATTTTGGCACGGTCATTGCCGCCGGGATCGGTCTGGTCGTCACTGTGTTGCAAAGCCGGGGTACATCGTGGGCCTTGCTGCGCGACTATCAGTTCAGTCGGATTGACACCTTTCTGGACCCCGGTCAGGACCCTTTGGGCACGGGATATCACATCACCCAGGCCAAGATCGCGCTGGGTTCGGGCGGCTGGACTGGGCGCGGTTATATGCAGGGCACGCAATCGCGGTTGAATTTTCTGCCCGAGAAACACACCGATTTTATTTTCACCATCCTATCCGAGGAATTCGGTTTTATCGGGGCGGCCACGCTTTTGACGCTTTATGCGTTGATCATCATCTTTTGCGTCATGTCCGCCTTAACCAACAAAGACCGCTTTGCCGCATTAGTCACCTTGGGCATAGCCATGTCGTTTTTCCTGCTGTTCGCAGTGAATATGTCGATGGTGATGGGCATGGCCCCGGTTGTTGGTGTGCCTTTGCCATTGGTCAGTTATGGCGGATCGGCGATGCTGGTGCTGTTGGCCGCCTTTGGTATTGTCCAAAGTGCGCATGTCCACCGACCGCGCTCAGGCGGTTGATATGCCAATCAACGCGCTATTCGCCGCCCCCGCCGCCCTGTGGCCCGCATTCAGCATGGCCCTGCCGCGTGCCTTTGCCGAAATTGGGCTGTTGGTCGACGTGTCGCCCGATCATGCGCCGGCTGATGTCGACTACCTGATCTTCGGCCCGGGGGGCCCGGTCAGCGATTTCACCCCCTTTACCCGCGCCAGGGCGGTGCTGAACCTGTGGGCCGGGGTAGAAAAGATTATCACCAACCCCACCTTGCACCTGCCCCTCGCCCGGATGGTCGATCCGGGCCTGACCCAGGGCATGGTCGAATATGTGACCGGCCATGCCTTGCGCCACCATCTGGGAATGGATGCGCATATTCTGGGGCAAGACGGCGTGTGGCGGGCCCCCACTCCGCCGCTGGCCGAAGACCGGCCGGTAACCATTCTGGGCCTTGGTGCGCTGGGAAAGGCTTGCGGTCAGATGCTGTCGCATATCGGTTTTCCGGTGACAGGGTGGAGCCAAAGCCCCAAAACCATCGCCGGTCTGCGGTGTTTGTCAGGCGCTGAAGGGCTGTTACAGGCGCTGGCAGACGCCCAGATTATGGTGACCTTGCTGCCATTGACGACTGCGACCACGAATCTTTTGAATGCCGAGCGACTATCATTGCCAGCCTACGGAGCTGTGATCATCAACCCCGGTCGTGGCGCGTTGATCGATGATACAGCATTGCTGGCCGCCCTCGACACCGGCCAGATCGGTCATGCCACGCTGGATGTGTTCCGCACTGAACCCTTGCCGGTAGATCATCCGTTCTGGGGACATCCCGACGTGACTGTCACGCCGCATATCGCCGCCGAAACCCGGCCCCTGACCGCGTCGCGGGTCATCGCCGAAAACGTCCGGCGCGGGCAGGCGGGCGAGCCGTTGCTGTATCTGGTAGACCGGATCAAAGGGTATTAGCGCAAATTCGGCGGTCGGTCCGGGTCCAAACCCGGTGCGGATGGCGCAACTGGACTTTCGGGCACCGGCAGGTCAAAGCGCAATCCGACCTTTGTCAATTGAACCAGCGACCGGTCTGTCGGGCCCAAAAACGCCACATCCATCGCGCCCGCATCAATGCCCGAAAACGTCAATGCCTCGCTTGCCGCAGCGGCCAAAGCCTGCTCTGCCTCGGGCATCGCGCCAATAAAAACCAGCATATGACCCCGCGTATCATCATCATAAGTCACCCCCACCAGCCAGGCGACCTGCGCCAGACCGCCCGCCGTAGCCAGCTTGCGATCCAGCCCCAGGATCAGGGCCTCGGGCAGGCCTTTGGGGGCGGAAAAGCTGACAGGCCGGGCCGCGACAGTCACCGGGGCATGCGCCAAAGTCTCGGCCAACCAGTCAACTGCCTCGGCAGGGATCAGCATGGCCGATGGGGCAACCCCCAAGTTTAACGCCAGTCCGATCCCCTGCCCGGTCAGCATTTTGACCAGCCCGCGCCCGGCCAGCGTCACGGTCGGGGCGACCCGGCCCGCGAATTCGGCCAAACGCGCCTCGCGGTCGAACACCAGCACAAACTGCTGACCTTCGGCAGAGAACATCTCTGGGTCCACATCATCGCCAACGGGGTCGCGGGTTAGCAGCAAAAACAGCTCGGAATCCGCCAGCCGTTCGTGAAACCGCAGGCGCAAGGCGTCGTCGTCGGGCGACGCTTCCATCGCGGCATGGGCGGCATCCAGGTCTGTCAAGTCCATCCCATTTTTCCTGTCAAAGTGCTGAGGCATCGCTAGCCTTTGAAAAGTGCCGCGACAAGCATAACCACCCGGTCAGGTTGCGACGCCGCCCGATTTGCGTTAGGTCCGCTGGGGTTGAACAACAGGATAGCGCCGTTGATGCATCGGATCTGGTCAGTCATTCAGAACTATTCGCTTTTGCTGATCTCGGGCACGCTGATTGCCCTGATCTGGGCCAATGTGGATGCGGACAGCTACCACGCGCTGGTCGATCTGGTGATCTGGGACAACGCGCCCATCGGGCACCCGCATTTTGATGCGGCTGGCGTGTTGGAATACCGGACATTGACCCTGCACTATCTGGTCAATGACATCCTGATGGCGCTGTTTTTCGCCATCGCCGCCAAAGAGGTCTGGGAAGCGGTCATCCTGAAAGACGGGTCATTGCGCGGCAAAAAGGCGGCCACGCCACTGGTGGCGACATTGGGCGGAATGATCGGGCCAGTGGCGGTGTATCTGGGGTTGGCCGCCTTGCTGGGGTCGGAAACCTATTCTGCAGTGGCCCAAGGCTGGGCGATCCCCACGGCCACAGACATCGCGTTTTCCTATCTGGTGGGCCGGATGGTATTTGGGGCCGGACATCCGGCAGTGCGGTTCTTGATGCTATTAGCGATTGCCGATGATGCGCTGGGGCTGATTATTCTGGCGGTATTTTATCCAACCGGAGAATTGGCACCTGAATGGCTACTGCTGTCGCTGGCAGCAGCCGTCATGGTTTACCTCCTGTTCAACGCGGGCCCACGCTGGCTTGATCGCGCAAGTCAGACGCGACCTTTGTCAACATTCGTGCGCGAAACGCTGTCATTCTGGCCCTATCTGCTGGCCGGTTGCGCCAGTTGGTACGGTTTTGCGCAATCCGGAATTCACCCGGCCCTCGGGTTACTGCCGATCGTCGCCACCATTCCCCATGCGGACCGCGATTTTGGGGTGTTTTCCGAGATCGAAGATCAAAGCCGTGACCTGCTGAACCACATCGAACACATGCTCAAACCACCGGTTCAGGTGGTGCTGTTCTTTTTCGGGCTGCTGAATGCCGGCGTTGAATTCAGCGCCATCGGGTCACCGACATGGCTGGTGCTGGCGGGGCTGATGATCGGCAAACCGGTGGGGATATTGCTGTTTGGCTGGGTCGCAGCGGGGCCGATGCGGCTGGGCCTGCCCGACGGAATGCGGATTGTTGACCTGTTCGTGCTGGGCTGCGTGGCGGCCATCGGCTTTACCGTGTCGCTGTTCGTGGCCTCGGTCGCGTTTCCAACCACTGCGATGCTGGGCGATATTCCAGTGCAGGACGCGGCCAAAATGGGGGCTTTGTTCAGCTTTGGGGCAGCGGCAGTGGCACTAATTGCCGGGCGGGTCAGCGGCGTTGAAAAACAGCAGGGCTGATTTTCCACTGCGGCAGGATTGCAATGTCCGCCAGCGCATCCCAGTTGCATCACGTTTCCGGACGCCATTCCGCCACAAATGGTGAATAATGATCCGACCTAAGCACGTGTTAACCTATACCCGTCAGATAAGGCGGGATCAGAGCAGTTTAAGGTCGGGGCGAAATGCTCGAGTTCGAGAATGTCAGCAAGTCCTTTTGGACTGGCACGCAACGCAAGGTCATTCTTGATCAGGCGTCATTCAAGATTGAACTGGGCAATTCTGTCGGCATTCTGGCCCGCAACGGCGCAGGCAAGACCACGATCATCAATATGATGGCCGGTCTGGAAAAACCGGACGAAGGCAGGATTCACCGCCGTTGCAAAATCTCATTCCCCTTGGGATTCATGGGTGGGGTCGTGAACCGGCACACGGCCAGGGAAAACAGCCGCTATATCGCCCGGCTCTATGGTCTTGACCCCGACTATGTCGAGGCGTTTTGCCGCTGGTTGTGCGGGATCGAGGAATATTTTGATCAGCCTATCGGCGTTTACAGTCAGGGCATGCGGTCACGGTTCACCTTTTCGCTCATGCTGGCCCTTGATTTTGAGATGTATCTGATCGACGAAGGTATGCCGCAAACAACGGATGTGGAATTTAATCGCAAAGCCGGTGAAATTCTGCGTGAGCGGTTGGAAACCACCACCGTCGTCATCGTCTCGCACCAGCCTGCAACGCTGGAACGATTTGCCAAATCAGCCGCGGTGCTGCTGGATGGGCGCATTCACATGTTCGACACCTTGGAAGAAGCGAAACAACTGTATGACTACGAAACCCAAGGTTAGTAAATTCCGCATCCGGCGGGCAGCACCGCTGATGCAGGGGACCATCGCACACCAGCCGCAGGCATTGCGCCTTGGGCCGCCCGAAAGATCGCGGCGCGAAATGCCTGAATCCGGGTTGCTTGGGGCCGGACCTGCCGAATATGAAATGCCCGATGCAAAAACGGCCACCGGCACTGACACATCGGATACTATGGCGGCGGCATTGTCCGGTAACCGCACCGACCCATCGACCGGCCCAGCCTCTGACAGTTCAGACTCTGGCACCGATATGGACACCATCCGTCAGGAAGGGCTGACCGGGCGACAATTGCGCATGGCCCGGCGGGTCGCGCAAAAACACGGGCTGGCAGTGACGTCGGATTTTGATGCGGTCCGGCAGCTGCGGGCCGCAGGGATTGACCCGTTCCAACGGTCGAATATCCTAGAGCTGGTAATTCCGACCAACCCCAATGACGACCTTGGGGTGGGGCCGCTGGATGGGCCACCGATGCCGCAGGGCCGGATCCAACTGCCACAAGCCATGCCGCAAGGGCCGCGCAACCTGCCCTCCACCGAACGGGCCAGCCCGGCAGACCGGCGCGCCAATGAAATCATGCAAATTCAGCGCGATATCGCCCGCAGGCGGCGGCGCAAAGTGGCATTGCTGTTTACCCGGCTGGCGATTTTCGTGTTCCTGCCGACATTGTTGGTGGGGTGGTATTTCTTTGCCATGGCCACGCCAATGTATGCCACCAAATCTGAATTTGTGATTCAGCAGGCCGAAGCGGCGGCAGGGGGTGGACTGGGCGGGCTGTTTCAGGGCACGTCGATGGCCACACAGCAGGACAGCATTACCGTCCAATCCTATCTTGCCTCGCGGGCGGCGATGGCGCGATTGGATGCCGACTTTGATTTCCGCGCCCATTTCAGTGCCGCCAGCATCGACGCTATTCAGCGGCTTGCGCCCGACGCCAGCAGCGAGGACATGTACGGCGTCTACCTGGACCACGTCGTTATCAGCTATGATCCGACCGAAGGCATTATCAAACTTGAAGTGATCGCCGCCGATCCGGCCACAAGTCAGAAATATTCCGAGGCGCTGATCGGCTATGCCGAAGAACAGGTCGATCAGATGACCCTTCGCCCGCGCGAAAGCTCGATGGCGGGCGCGCAGGCCAATTATGAGGCCGCCGAAGCGCGGCGCGCCGAAGCGCTGGCCATCTGGCTGGCAATCCAGGAGGATGTGCAGCAGATTGACCCGATCGGCGAAACCTCGGCCCGGACCGCGCAGATTTCAGCCTTGGAAACCGAGCGGCAGCAGTTGCAGCTGGAACTGCAAACCCGGCTGAACGTTCGCCGCCCGAACGAGGCGCAGGTGACGTCATTACGCAGCCAGATTGCGGGCATCGAAGATCTGATCGCACAGTTACGGTCCGAAATGACCAATGACACGATCAATGGCAGTTCGTTGGCCTCTAAAAACACCGAACTGCGGCTGGCGGAAGAAAACTATACATTCCAGACCGTTCTGGTGCAAACCGCCTTGCAACAGATGGAAGCCAGCCAGATCGAGGCGAACCGGCAGGTCCGTTATCTGTCACTGGGGGTCGAACCTTTTGCGCCGGACGAGCCGACCTATCCGCGCGCTTTTGAAAACACCCTGTTGGCGTTTCTAATTTTTGCCGGGATTTACCTGATGATTTCGCTGACCGGGTCGATCCTGCGCGAACAGGTTACGTCCTGACGAACGCGTGACGCCCGGCGCTGAACCCGCTATGGGGGCTGACCGGGCGCAGAAAGGTGCAATCATGATTGACGTCTCTATCGGGTCGCTGACTGTCAGCAATGACCGGCCATTGCTGGTGATCGCAGGCCCCTGCCAGTTGGAATCGCTGGATCACGCGCAGATGATCGCGGGGCACATGGCCGAGGTTTGCGCTGCGGCTGGCGCGCAATATGTGTTCAAGGCAAGCTATGACAAAGCCAACCGCACCGCTTTGTCCGGGATGCGGGGGCTGGGCATGGCCGCAGGTTTGAAAATGCTCGAGGCGGTCAAGGCCATGGGCATGCCTGTGCTGACTGATTTCCACGAACCCGGCCAAGCCGCCGAGGTGGCCGCAGTGGTCGATGTGTTGCAAATCCCGGCGCTGTTGTGCCGCCAAACCGATCTGCTGCTGGCCGCAGGCAAAACCGGGGCCGTGGTCAATGTGAAAAAGGGCCAGTTTCTGGACCCGGCAGGCATGGCCAATGTCGCGCAAAAGATCGCCTCTACCGGTAATAGCAAGATTATGCTGACCGAACGCGGCACCACCTTTGGCTATAACGGACTTGTCGCCGATATGCGCAGCCTGCCGATCATGGCGCGCACCGGCTATCCGGTCATCATGGACGCCACCCATGCGGTGGCCGCGCCGGGTGGCCTCGGCGACCGGTCCGGTGGCCAGCGCGAGTTTGCCCCCGTCCTGGCCCGCGCCGCCGTGTCCATCGGGATCGCGGGCGTGTTTCTGGAAACCCATCAGGACCCGGACACCGCGCCCTCTGACGGCCCCAATATGATCAGACTGTCCGACATGGCCGCCCTGATCAGCAGCCTGATGGCATTTGACCGGCTGGCCAAGGCCGATCCGGTCCGGGCCTAGCACTGGGCCTAGCATTTGGCCTTACATCGGGCCCAACATTGGGCCTAACCGGTCGCCACGAAAAACCCTGAAACTGACTGGATTTTTCGGCCAAACGGGGCTTGATCCGCCCCCGCCTGTCGCGTAGACACCCGCCATTGCTGGGGCGTGGCCAAGTGGTAAGGCATCGGTTTTTGGTACCGTGTACCGTAGGTTCGAATCCTACCGCCCCAGCCAGTCAGTAAATATTTGCCGCATCGCGCAGACGCAGACAACTGCGTCCCGCGCTGTTCTGGCTGGGCTAGTCACCTGTCAGCTGGCCAATGTCAGGCTGGGGTTGCCCTGCCGGGATGCCAAAACCTCTGACAGCATGGCGACCAAGGGGTCTGTCGCCGCGCCACGTTGTCCGGCACCTTCATAGCCCCGGTTAAACCCAAAAAGCTGCACTTCGATCAGCCGCAGCTGCACCCGCAATTCTGTCAGGCCACTCCGGATTTCGGCGATATCGCGTTGGATATCACCGGTCTGAACCGAAGAAATATCAGCGGGGACCTGTATCCGATCGGCCAATGCGGCCAGCAGACGCTGCTCGAAAAGGCCCAACTTGTTATCAAGTGCCTGTTCCGCCTTGGCGAATTGGGTATCTTGCCGGGTGGCCAAAGCCGTGATCACGGGCAAAATCGCCCGATCCTGATCAGCAATGGTTGTTACCGGAACCTCTGGGGCAGCCAGAACCGGTTCTGCCGCAACCAAAGGCACAACCGTCTCAACCAGCCGACTTGCCGCGCCCAAAACCATCGGCCCCACGGCACCGGACGGGTCAGTTTCTGTAATGTCATCCGACATAACTGGTTGGCTGACGATGCGCACCATCTGGCCGCGCCGAATGGCCCCGGCCACAGGTGCATCCCAGGAATCCGGCGCAGGCTGGCCATCGCCGATCAGCCATGGGGCATTCGCAAAATGATATCCGTCCTGCATAATCCAGCTTTCCCTTACAGTGTTCCGGTCAACTGCGGGGCCAGTCAGGCACCCGCGACAAAAACAAGTTTAGGGGAATCAGACCTAAGATTGTCTTAAGCCCGGTTCAAATTGTCCCAGATCAAAACCGGCGCGGCGCATCGGGCTTTGATTGCACAATCGCTTCAATGGCTTGGATCAGGTCTGGCGTCATGAGCGCCCGGCGGTCCAGCGCCCCAAGGTTATCTGTCAGCTGATCCAGCCGGGACGCCCCCAGAATCACGGTTGATACGCGCGGGTTGGCCAGACACCATAGCAGGGCCAGATGATGGATCGGCAGGCCCGCGTCGGCGGCGAGTTTGGCCAAAGATTTGACCTTGGCCAGCTTGGCCTGGCCTTCGGGCGATTCAAAATCCTTGCGCAACCATTCATAGCCCGGCAGCATTGCCCGGCTGTCGGCGGGTAAGCCGTTGTTATATTTGCCAGTCAACAGCCCCGAGGCAAGCGGCGACCAGATGGTCGTGCCAAGGCCGTAAGTGTCATAAACCGCCAGATAATCCGCCTCGACCTTGTGCCGCTCGAACAGGTTATACTGCGGCTGTTCCATCGTCGGCGGGGTCAGGTGCCAGTCGCGGGCAGCCTGATGCGCCTCAGTGATCTGTTGGGCGTTCCATTCCGACGTGCCCCAATACAGCACTTTGCCCTGTGCAATCAGGTCATGCATGGCGCGGACAGTTTCGACGATAGGGGTGTCCACATCGGGACGATGGCAGAAATACAGGTCGAGGTAATCGACCTGCAATCGCTTGAGGGCCTTGTGACACGCCTCTATCACATGTTTGCGGCTGAGCCCCCGCTGGTTCGGCTTTTCCCCACCCCAAAACACCTTGGATGACACAACATAGCTGTCGCGCGACCAACCCAGTTCGGTCAGGGCCTGCCCCATCACGATTTCCGATGCGCCACCTTCGTAGCCTTCGGCATTGTCGAAAAAGTTGACTCCCGCATCATAGGCGGCGGTCATCAACGATTTTGCATCAGTCGTATCGACCTGTTTGGCGAAGGTCACCCAAGACCCCAGTGAAAACTCGCTGACCTGCAGGCCAGATTTTCCAAGACGACGATATTGCATGACATGCTCCGTTCAACTGCGGTTCAGGGACGAGGTGATAACTTGGGCTATGGCGCCCAAATGTCCAGAACGAATTGCCCAACGCGCGGTTCCGGATCAGCCCAGAACCGCCCAGCGAGGCCGTCCCTTGGGCGGGCAATACTTGTTACCAGCGGTGATGCACATGCGGCGCGATCATCCGGGCATACAGGTCGCGCAGCGCCTGCATGGTTTCAGGCGGCAGGGGCCCCAGCGCATCTGCCCCGGCATTGGCGGTGGATTGAACCGGGGTTTTCGCACCGGGGATCACAACCGAAACCGCATCCGCCATCAGGATCCAGCGCAAAGCGAATTGCGCCATTGTCGCCCCTTGCGGCACAAGGCCCCGGATTTCTTCCACAGCGGCCAGCGCTACGTCATAAGGCACGCCCGAAAACGTCTCGCCCATATCAAACGCCGCGCCATTGCGATTAAAGGCGCGGTGGTCATCAGCGGCAAATTGCGTGTCAGCAGTCATTTTACCGGTCAGCATACCCGAGGCCAGCGGCACCCGGACAATCACCGCCACATTCTTCTTGCGGGCCTGTTCAAAGAATAACCCGGCTGGGCGTTGCCGGAAGATATTATAGATAATCTGCACCGAAACGACGCCCGGAAATTCGATGGCTTTCAGCGCCTCTTCGACCTTTTCCACCGACACGCCATAGGCGGCCAGTTTGCCCTTTGCGACCAATCGGTCCAGCGCATCAAACACATCGGCCCGGTAATAAACCTCGGTTGGCGGGCAATGCAGCTGCAACAAATCCAGCTGGTCAACCCCCAGATTGGTCAGGCTGCGGTCAATAAACCCCTCCAGATTGCCCAAGGTAAATCCATCGGCCGCATGCGGATCCAGCCTGCGCCCAGCCTTGGTCGCCACAAACGGCCGCGCGCCGCCGCGTTCGCGCAGCACGTCGCCGATAATCCGCTCGGACCGGCCATCGCCATAGACATCCGCCGTGTCGATAAAGGTCATTCCGGCATCAAGGGCTGCATGCAGCGTGGCGCGGGCATCGGTTTCTGACACGTCGCCCCACGACCCGCCAATAGCCCAGGCCCCAAATCCTATAGTTGAAGTTTGCCGTCCGGTGCGGCCAAAAGGGCGTTGGGTCAGGGACACGGGAATTCCTTATTAAAAATAGTGAACGAAAATACCCCGGGGTTGGCCCCCGGGATATAGATACATCGGTCTAGTTCTGCAGTTCGGTCCAGATTGCGGTATATAACTCAATAGCCGATGCCGGGCAGGCCGGCACAAAATGACCAGCCGCCCGGAATTCTTCGGGAACGATCACTTCGGGTGCGGTTGTCATATCTGCGGGCATGAATGCCTCTGATCCGGTAATGCCATTGGCATAGCGGGCATAGGCCGAAATCAGCGCCGCATTTTCCGGGACCATGATGAAATCAAGGAACAAATACGCCTCGTCCACATTCTGCGCATCGGTCAACAATCCAACTGAATCCATGAACAGCGGATAGCCTTCAACCGGATAGCCATAGGCCACATCCGGGTTGTTCAGCCGGGCGCGGAAGGTCGACCCGTTCCAGTTGACCGCCGCCATCACATCATTGGCCGACAACTTTTCTACCATGCCGTAATCCATCGCGATCCAGCTGGGTTTGGCCGCGACAAGCTGGTCACGCACGGCGCGCAACACATCCAGATCTTCGGAACACACATCGCCGCCATTGGCGAAGATCGCCAGATGGATCACATCAATCATTTCAGGAACAACATTGACCTTGCCGATCAATTCCTCAGGCGGGTCCAGAAAGATCATCGACGTGTTGATATCGCCGCTATAGGCTGATGTATTGACTGCAACACCGGTGGACCCCCACAGCCACGGAATCGTATGGGCGCGGCCCATGTCCCAGGACACATCGACCCATTCCGGCGCGATATTGCCGAAATTGGACAGACGGCTGTGATCCAGCGGCGCAAGCAGCCCCTGTTCGACAAAAATCGGCACAAAGCTGGCAGACGGGACCACCAGATCAAAACCACTACCCCCGGCGGCGATTTTGGCCAAGGCGGTATCATTGCTGTCATAATCAGTGATCGTGACCACAATCCCGGTCTCGGCAGTAAATTTTTCCAGCATTTCCGGGCTGGTATAGTCGCCCCAGTTATACAGGTTCAGCACGCCCTCGGCTTGGGCGGCCATCGCACTTAGTCCCAGCAGCGTCGTTGTCAGCAGTAAGGTCTTCATCGCGCTCTCCGTTGGTTAAAAAGGTTAGTCCCGCTTGCGGGTGATCAGAAAGAAGGCTGTCAGCAGCAGGACAGTAAAGCCCAGCAAAACAGTCGAGACGGCATTTATTTCAGGGGTTACGGCACGCTTTATCTGGCCCAGCATATAAGTCGGAAGGGTCTCTTGTCCCGCCGATTTGACAAACTCGGTGATGATCACATCGTCCAAGGATATCACAAAGGCCAACATCGCGCCTGCGACCACGCCGGGGGCCATCAGCGGCAGGGTGATGTGGCGGAAGGTCTGCCAGGGACTAGCATACAGATCACTCGCGGCCACCTCCAGTGCGGCATCCATCCCCTCCAGCCGGGCCCGGATCGGCAGATAGGCAAAAGGAATGCAAAATGCCGTATGCGCGAGGATCAGATACCCCAGCCCCTGATACCCCGTCGCCACCTTGATCGTTGCAAAAAAGATCAACAGCGCCGCGGCGGCAACAATTTCAGGCACCATGATCGGCTGATTGATCAGCACATAAACCGCCGTCTGACCGCGAAACGGGGCGCGGCGCGTGGTGCCAAGGGCGGCCATAGTGGCAATGATCGTGGATAAAATGGCAGAAATACTGGCCAGTTGCAGGGTCAGCCACGCGGCCTTTTGCACGGCCTCATTTTCCCATGCCTTGACATACCAGGTCAGCGAAAAGCCGCCCCAGTTGCTAATCGTTTCATTGGCATTGAACGAATATAACACCAAGGTAATGATCGGCAGATACAACATCACGAAGGTGCCGATCGCAATTGGGGCAAAGCCTGTCAGGCGGGTGACAGAGAATTCCTTAGCCATGGCGCACCGTCCCCCGCGCCGAAGCGCGGACATAGACCAGCACGGCGATCATCACGATGATCAGCAGCACGATGGACAGGGCGCTGGCCAAAGGCCAGTTCCGGCCGGCACCGAATTGCAATTCGATAAAATTCCCGATCATCATATTCTTGTTCCCGCCCAACACGCGCGGCGTCACATAAGCGCCAAGGGCGGGCACAAAGACCAGAATGCAGCCACCAATGATGCCCGGCTGAATGATCGGCAGGATCACGCGGCGCAACACGGCCCCACGGCTGGCGTACAGATCATAGGCCGCCTCGACCAGCCGCAGATCAAAGCGGTCAATCGCGGCATATAGTGGCAAGACCATGAATGGCAGATAGACATAAGCCATGCCCAGCAGCGTGGCAAAATCAGTATATAACATCTGGATCGGCGTCGAAATCAGGCCGATCCCGCCGAGTGCCGAATTGATCAGCCCTTCGTTGCGGATCAGTTCCAGAATCGCAAAAGTCCGGATCAACAGATTGGTCCAGAACGGAATGGTAATCAAAAACAGCCAGATCATCCGACTGCCGGGTGGGCGCGTGGCGATAAACCAGGCGGTCGGCAGTCCCAGGCCAAAGGTGATGACGGTGGTCAGGAACGCCAATTTGACCGACCGCCAAAAGATCAGCAGATGCGCATCTGCATAGCTGACAGTTCCGTCAAAAATATCGCGGGAAAACAGGACTTTGAACCACGCGTCCATGGTGTATGGCGGTTGCACGCCAAAATACTCGCCCGGCGTCAGGAATGAATAATACCCCACAATCAGCAGTGGCCCGGCTGAACCGATCAGCAGCACGATGACCGCTGGCAGTGACAGGAACCACCCATTGCGCGCCGATAGCCGTGCCCTGCCCCGTTCGGTTGCGATGGTCATTGCAAAACCTGCACGGCACCGTCGGCCAGCCGGACACCAACCACAGTGCCTTTCGACAGGCCCATCTCGCCACCGGGCTGCGACTGCATCCGGACCACAACGGGGGTGCCGTCGGCCAGTGCCAGATGGAAATGCGTATCGGTGCCAAAATACACAGCCTCGGACACAGTGGCGGCCATCGCCCCCGCCTCGCCTGCCGGGCCGATCCGCACTTGTTCCGGGCGCACAGTCAGGGTCACAGCGCCGCGCAATGGCGTGTCCAATGTGACGACGTCGCCTGACGACAGGCGCACATGGCCCGCTGCGGCCACACCGGGCAGGAAATTCGTCTCGCCGATAAAATCAGCAACAAACCGATCCACCGGGCGGTTGTAAATGTCGCGCGGCCCGCCGACCTGTAGAAGTTTGCCAGACCGCATCACCCCGATACGGTCGGACATGGTCAGTGCCTCTTCCTGGTCATGGGTGACAAAAACAAAGGTGATCCCGGTCTCGGTCTGCAACCGCTTCAACTCGATCTGCATCTCTTTGCGCAGCTTCAAATCCAAGGCCGACAACGGCTCGTCCAGCAGCAGCACTTCGGGGGCTGGGGCAAGGGCACGGGCCAAGGCCACGCGCTGTTGCTGGCCGCCCGACAATTGCTGCGGCTTGCGGCCAGCGAATTGCTCCAGCTTGACCAGCGCCAGCATCCGCGCGACCGTGGCGCTGACTTCGGCCTTTGGGCGGCCTAGCATGGTAAGGCCAAAGCCGATATTTTCGGCCACGTTCAGATGCGGGAACAAGGCATAGGACTGAAACACCGTATTGACCCGGCGCTTGTTCGGCGGCGCGCCCGTGATGTCGCGGCCCGACAGCCAGATCGACCCGGATGTCGGCGTCTCGAACCCGGCGATGCAGCGCAGCAAGGTGGTCTTGCCACAGCCTGACGGCCCAAGAAGCGTAAAAAACTCGCCCTTGTGGATGGTGATCGACACGTCGTCCAATGCCCGCATGGCATGGGCACCAGCCCCAAAGGTTTTGACGGTATTTCTTGCCTCAACAGACACCAGATCAGTCACTTAAACCCCTGCGGTAGTGTTCAAGCACATGCTGCCCCGGCAGAACCACCCATTGCAAGGCTTTCCATGCGCAGCGGCGCACGGTGGTTGAACCAGGGCCGGGCAAGCTCAACTTCGCGGCACAGCGCGATCAACATTTCATCCGCACCAAAGGCCGCAGCAAGGTGAACACCAATGGGCAGCCCGTCCCTCCAATAGGTCGGAACTGCGGCGGCGGGCTGACCGCTGGCGTTAAAGGCCACACAATAGGGCGAATAATCAAACACCATGCCCTTGCCCATACGGTAATCCACAAAGTCGGTGGTTGTATGGGCAAAGCGGCCCAGCATGGCGGGCGGTTCAGCCATGACCGGGGATAGCAACACATCGATACCGTCAAACACTGCGGCCATTTCACGGCCATAGGCATGTATCCTGCCCACCGCCTCCAGATAATCCGCCCCACTGATGGTGGCGGCATAAGCAATGGTTGACCGGGATATGTTTTCCACATCATCATCGGCCAGATCGCGGCCCAATGCGGCCAGTTTCGACCGAATGCCCAGCGCCGTTCCGCAGGCCACGATTTTGGTCCAGGCCCGCATCATCCCGTCATGATCGGCCTTGGGAACACATGGCGCAACGAAATGCCCAAGCGATTCCAGCAGCTTGGCCGCATCTACAGCTGCGTCCCGACAAACCGGGTCAACGCCAACGCCTGCAAAATTCGTCTCGCACAGCCCGATGCGCAATCGCTTGGGGGGTGCCGCAATAGCGGCCAGATAACCCACGCCCATCGCAGGTGCCGCATAGGGTGCGCCCACATCTGCGCCGGCACAGGCATCCATCATTGCGGCAGCGTCGCGCACCGACCGGGTCAGGAACCCGTCAATCGCCATGCCCGCCCAGCCCTCGCCCGCATAGGGTCCATCGGGAAACCGCGCGCGACTGGCCTTGAACCCGAATAGCCCGCAATTGCTGGCCGGTATCCGCACCGACCCGCCGCCATCCGACCCATGCGCCATGGGAACAATGCCAGCGGCCACCGCCGCCCCGGCGCCACCCGATGACCCACCGGGGGTGCGGGACACATCCCACGGGTTGCGGGTTGGCCCGCCATAGACCGCGCTTTGCGTGACCGGGCCAATACCGCCCTCGGGCGACGTTGTCCGCCCAAACGTCACCACCCCCGTCGACCTGATCCGCGCGAATATCGCAGAATCATGGACGTAGCGGGTATTGGCCAACAGGCGGGACCCATTATG
This sequence comes from Rhodobacterales bacterium, assembly GCA_031422295.1. Classification (GTDB taxonomy): domain Bacteria; phylum Pseudomonadota; class Alphaproteobacteria; order Rhodobacterales; family Rhodobacteraceae; genus JANOMH01. Next base: position 129,841 of record JANOQM010000029.1, read on the forward strand.
CGACGGAAAATCCACCGCCTCGGCCCCCAGATCTTTTAGCACAAAGGGCACACCGCGAAACGGCCCATCCGGCAGCCCTGCGGCAATCGCCTTACGGGCCACGCCTTCCTGCACCAAAACCACCGCATTCAGGACCGGGTTCAACGCCTCGACCCGCGCCAGCGCCGCATCCAGCAACTCGCCCGGCGTGACCTCTCGGGCATCCACCAAAGCAGCCAGCCCGGTCGCATCACACCCCTCATAACCGATCATTCGGCATATCCCATCGGATGCGTTGATTGCCAGCGCCACAGGCTGCGGGCCATATCATCGATCCCAAGTTCGGCCTTCCAGCCCAGCACCTGTTCGGCCAGCGCACAATCGGCCTGCATCATGGCAATATCTCCCGCCCGGCGCGGGCCGACGACCACCGGCAGTTCACGGCCAACGGCCCGGGAAAAGGCCGCAACCATGTCGCGGACCGATGATCCGGTGCCAGTGCCGATGTTGTAAACCTCGGTCCCTGTCACACCAGCCGTCCGGTCCAACGCGGCCACATGGGCGCGGGCCAGGTCAACGACATGAATATAATCGCGCACCCCAGTCCCGTCCGGCGTGTCATAGTCATCGCCGTGGATCACCAGATGCGGCTGTCGCCCGGTAGCGACCTGCGCCAGATAGGGCATCAGATTGCCCGGCACGCCGCGCGGATCCTCGCCCATCCGACCCGAAGGATGTGCGCCCACCGGATTGAAATAGCGCAGCAGCATCACAGCCGCCCCCGCCGTGGTCCGTGCCCAGTCGGTCAATACCTGTTCGGCCATCCGTTTGGTCTGGCCATACACGCTGGTCGGATTGATCGGATGGGCCTCGTCATAAGGCAAATACACCGGATCGCCATATACCGTGGCCGATGATGAAAAGATGATGCGCCTGCACTGGGTCGTTTCGATCGCGCGCAGCAACGACAAGGTGCCCGCGACATTGACATCATAGTAGTCAACCGGGCGCAGGGCAGAGTCCCCCACAGCTTTCAGCCCGGCGAAATGCACCACTGCATCAGGGGCAAAATCGGTGACGATCCGGGACAGTCGGGCGGTGTCACGAATGTCAGCGATATGCGCCTCGACCTGGCCATTGGTCAGCTGGCGCACCGTTAACAGGGCTTGTGGGGAAGAATTGGTATGGTCATCGACAACACACACGTCATGACCCTGCCCCAAAAGGGCAACCAATGTGTGACTGCCAATATACCCCGCCCCGCCCGTGACCAAAACCCGCATCTCGCGCCCTCTTGCCTTGCAGGGGGCACAAAAACCTAATGCCCGGTCCGGCACAAGGCCGCTCGACAGTATCGAACGTGGCAATCGGTCGGGCGCGCACCTATATCTGCAAAATCATGCCAGACCCAATCACCCAGCCCATTGCCTTCGCCAGCCCAGCCGCCTTGCGTGACTGGCTGGCAGAACATGGGGCGACACAGCCCGAATTATGGGTGCATATCCACAAAATCGGGACGCATATTGCCTCTGTCACATGGGAGGATTGCGTGATTGCCGCGTTATCCTATGGCTGGATAGATGGCGTCAAAAAGTCACTCGGATCAACAGCTTATATTCAAAGACTAACGCCCCGGCGATCAACTTCGGCTTGGTCCAAACGCAACCGCGACCATGCCGAACGGCTGATTGCAACCGGGCAAATGACAGTGCCCGGGCTGGATCAGGTGGCGGCGGCCAAGGCTGACGGGCGCTGGGACGCCGCCTATGCCGGACCCTCCGAAATGGCGGTCCCAGCCGATTTTCTGGCCGCTCTGGACGCTTATCCAAAGGCGCAATCGACCTATGCCAGCCTGAACCGGCATAATCTATATGCGATCTACTACCGGCTGCATTCGGCCCGGTCCGCTGAAACCCGGGCGCGACGAATGGCCGTTTTGATTGCCACACTTGACCGGGGCGAACGGTTTCACTGACTGTTCAACACATGACTTCAATCAGAAATGGCCCCTTGGTCTGCATTGCCGCACCAAATGCCGCAACAAACTGATCGACATCAGTAACGCGCAGTGCATCAACGCCGTGGCCTTTGGCCAATGCCACCCAATCCAACTGCGGGCCGTCGATATCAAACATCGCCCGGGCGTTGCGGCCCACATCGGTCACACCCATCGCCGCCATTTCCAGCCGCAGAATCTGATAGCCCCGGTTCGCCAGAATGACCACGGTCACATCCAGCCCTTCGCGTGCCATGGTCCACAACGATTGCAGGGTATACATCGCCGACCCATCGGCCTGCAGGGCCAGCACTTTGCGGTCCGGGCAGGCCACTGCCGCCCCCACCGCGACGGGCAGGCCAATCCCAATCGCGCCGCCGCTGATATTGAGCCAATCATGCGCCCGCGCCCCGGCCATTGGCCCGACAAAGTGCCGCGCGGATGAAACCATTTCGTCCACCACAATGGTCTGCGCGGGCATCAGGGCTGCAACCGCCTGACCGATCTTATCCAAAGACAGCGTGCCACTGGGCAATGGCGGTAGGGCCAGCAGCTGCAGATCATCGGCTGTCAGGGTCAGCTCTTGCGCCCCGACTTCGGCCGCCAAGGCAGTCAATGCCCACGCATAATCCATACCCGGGGCACATAGATCGATGATATTGCAGCCGGGCGGTTCGGGAACCGATGGCATGTTGGGATAGGCAAAGAAACTGGCGGGCCGGTCGGCACCACACAGCACAAGGGTTTGTATATCAGCCAGCAGCGGAATGTTGTCGGCCACCCGGTAGGCCATCCGCCGGATCAGCGGCGCACCTTCGCCGCGTTGCAGACGTGTGGCCAGATAGGTGGTGAACAGCTGACACCCCGTGGCTTTCGCAATCCGGCCCGCCACCTGCGCCAGATCGCCCCAAACCGCGCGGCCATCCAGCAATAATGCTGACCCGGGTAATGCCAAAGCCGCAGCAGTGGCCCGGACCAGATCGGCTGATGGACGCGGCGGGGTTGGCGGCGGCGCGCTGACCACAGCCGATACAGCCGCACCCCATGCCGTATCGGCGGGCAGGATCAGCGTCGCAATCTGCCCATTGCCGGACCTTGCCGCCTGAATAGCGGCAGCCCCGTCAGTGGCAACCGACGTGGCCGCAGTGGTCACCCGGGTCCAATGCGAAATCGTCTGACTGATCCCGACAGTATCGCCGCGCAACGGCGTCTCATAGCGCTGATGATAGGTCGCATGGTCGCCGACGATGTTCAGCACGCCGCTGCCAGCCTTGCGGGCATTATGCAGATTGGCGAATGCGTTGCCAAACCCGGGGGCCAGATGCAGCAAGGTTGCGGCCACCTGACCGGACATGCGGAAATAACCATCCGCAGCGCCCGACGCGCCGCCTTCGAACAGGCACAAAATACAGCGCATCTCGGGATGTTGGTCCAAAGCAGCGACAAAATGCATCTCGGACGTGCCGGGGTTGGCAAAACACGTGGTCACACCACTGGCCAGCAGGGTTTTTACCAGCGATTCCGCCCCGTTCATAGGTTCGTCCCGTGTCAGTTATAGATCAATGCCAACAGTGCTATCCCAGCACCATTGGCATGGCAACAAAGTCCGGCTTATGCAGGCTCGCCGCCAAAGTGCGCCCAAAATTCATCCCGGGCATTGCTGCGCGGGAATGCGGCGTCCGGTCCCGCCCATCAGATCCTGAACCAAGACTTTGTTCATCGTCACAACGGTCGCAGATATATGTGGTGGCAGCGGCATGGTCGCCGCCTTTTCAAAGAATTTGCCGATTGTGACACTGTAACTGGCCCACCAGTCGTATTCCAGACGTTCGGTATGCAGCACAACTGCGTTGGGAAAGGCGAATGTGGTTTCCGTCAGGTTATCAATGATCTGGTTTGAAAAATGTCACGCAGGGAACAGGTTAGCTGGTCTGGAAATGCCGGATTGAACCGTACAGAAAACGGCAAAAACCTCAACCTTTGGCATGCTACCTGGTCCGCTACCCCAAAGCAATCCGGGGCCGCCCCTGCGCCGTGACACGCAGCCGGGCCTCGATGAACATGGATCGTCCTTCGATATCCACTTCGGTCACGTCGCGGTCGATAGTCAGGCGAATATCCTCGACCCCGGCGGCGCGGGCTTTGCCCGTGGCTTGCAGGGTCAATGCGTCCTCAAGGGCGGCCATCGCCAGCGCCTGGTCGATATACCGCACCGGTCCGCCGGGCAGATGCACCGCGAATGTGCCGGGTCCGGGGCTGGTCACCGTGCCCGTGGCAGTCATCGCCACTTGGCCGACCACAGCCCCTATCGCATTGGCAACGCTGGCATATTCGGGCAAGATCATCCGTGCGCCCAGCCGTTCGCCGACTGCACCATAATAGGCCGGGGCGGATGCGCCAAGGCCAATGACCGGGACGCCAAGGGTCAGAGTGGTCTGAATGACGCTGCGGTGTTTATCCAACCCCGCAACAGTCAATCCATGCCGGGCCAGTGTTTCCGGACTGCCGCCAAAATCCCGGCCATCCTCGGCAAAGGCGGTTTCCAGCAGGCAATCCACGGTCTGCGCGGTGAGTTGATCCACGACCGCCTGCGCCATCTGCTTGGGATCGTTGGCAATTCGTTCGCCCCGGCCCGACCGTTTGCGGCCAAACAGAATCAGCGCCTTTTCCGCCGCTGCACTATCCCAGACCTCCAGCCCGCCCAAAACATGCGACGCATCTGACGGCGTCAGCCCTGCAATCATCGCAAAACCGCGTGACACCAGCCGGGCCAGCGCAGGTATCTCGACCCGGCTGCGCAGGGCATCTGTAAGTTTTAGCGGCCCTTCCTTAAGCCGCGCTGCGACGGCTGTTTCGCGCGGGTCCAGCCCTTCGGGTGGCACAGTAAACAGCGGCACGACGAACCGACCCGCCCCATCGGGGAGAGCCTCGGTCGCCAAAGCGGCGTCAAGGGCGCGATGGACCAAGGCCGGATAATCGACCGCCAGCAAGGACACCGGCATCAGCCGTTTCGGACCTAGCTTTAATCCACCCTCCAGCCCCTCGACCAGATGCACCTCGCTGTCACCGCCCAAGCCTGTGGTGCGCATTGCCACAGCCTCGACCATCGTGCGATACGGGCCGACCCGCGCCCCTTGGGGGTCAATCATCGGGCGGCCATTGCGCAGCAAGCAGACATCGGTGGTGGTTCCGCCAATATCGCTGACTAGTGCATCCTGTTCACCGGTCAGCCAGCTTGCCCCGGCAATGCTGGCGGCAGGGCCGGACAGGATGGTTTCAATCGGCCGGTCGCGCGCCAGTTCCGCCGAAATCAACGCCCCGTCACCGCGCACCACCATCAGGCGGGCGGTAATGCCGACGTGGGTCATATGCGCCTGACAGGCGTCAATCAGCCGGGTGATCAGGCCGATCAGCCGGGCGTTCAGCACAGCGGTCAGCGCACGCTTGGGGCCACCCAACGCGGCGGACAGCTCATGCGAACAGGTCACGGGTTTGCCGGTGCGGGCGATGATCAGGTCATGCGCGGCCAGTTCATGCGCGGGATTGCGGGTGGCAAAACTGGCGGCGACGGCAAAGCCGGTGATTTCGGGGCCAAGCATATCCAGTGCTGCGGACAGTCCGGCAATGTCCAGCGGCACCACTTCGCCGCCCGCATGATTATGCCCGCCCGCCAAGGCGATCACCGGATCGCCGCGCAATGCCTCGGTCAGCCCGGCCCGGCCCAGTTCAGCAGGCTCGAACCCGATGAACACCAGCGCCACGCGCCCGCCCTGCCCTTCGACCAGCGCATTGGTGGCCAATGTGGTGGACAAAGATACCATCGCCACATCGGCAGGATTGACCCCGGCCTGCGCCATCACCGCATCAATCGCCCGGCCCACGCCCAACGCCAGATCGGGGCGGGTGGTCAGCGATTTGGCTGACGCGAGCACTTGCGTTTCGGCGGCGTCCAAAAGCACTGCATCGGTATAGGTGCCGCCCGTATCAACGCCCAGAAGAACCGCCATGCTTTACCTCTTTGCCCGGCTCTTACGTCCTGCGGGCGAACTTTTGATGCCTCCGGCGGAGGTATTTGGGCAACTCCGAAAATGCAAGTGGCGCAAAGGTTCCCCCTTGCGCCACATCGCAATGCCGACCAGTTTTACTGTAGTGCTGCGTCGGTGATCGCATGGGTAAAGGCACCCACCGGGGCCGCCGTGATCACCGGATCGGACCCGCCGGCCAACAGCGTATCGACGGTCAGCTGGTATGCCGCCTCGTCCAGCGCGCCGGTGGCCCCTGCGGTCAGCAAGGCTACTTCGCCCATCATGAACTCCTGATGCGCCAAGGTTTGCGCGCCGGTTTCGTCGTTATCCATGACGATCTGTGCAGCCTCGCCGGGATTTGCCTCGGCATAACGCCAGCCCTTCATCGAGGCGCGGACAAAGCGGACCATCCGGTCAGAAAATGCCGGATCGGCCAGGTTTTCTTCCAGCACATACAGGCCGTCCTCCAGCGTGGCAACGCCCACATCTTCGTATTTGAACGTCACCAACTCCTCGGGTGTGACGCCCGAGTCCAGCACCTGACCATATTCATTATAGGTCATGGTCGAAATACAATCGGCCTGCCGTTGCAACAGCGGATCGACGTTAAACCCCTGTTTCAGCACCGTCACGCCGTCGCCGCCTTCGGTGGTCAGCCCGACCTGGGACATCCAGGATAGGAACGGATATTCATTGCCGTAGAACCACACGCCGATGGTGCGGCCTGCGAAATCTTCGGGCGCGGTGATCCCGGTATCTTTCCAGCAGGTCAGCATCAGACCGGAATTCTGGAACGGCTGGGCGATGTTGACAATCGGCAGGCCCTTTTCACGGGCGGCCAGTGCGGACGGCAGCCAGTCAACCATGACATCGGCACCGCCACCGGCCAAGACCTGACCAGGGGCAATATCCGGCCCGCCCGGAAGGATGGTCACATTCAGACCCTCTTCTTCGTAGAACCCCTGTTCAAGGGCCACATAATAGCCCGCAAATTGGGCCTGCGTCACCCATTTCAGTTGCAGCGTCACATCGTCCTGCGCAAACGCCGGGCTGGCAAGGCCCAAGGCGCCGGTTGCGGCAAGTATCAGTTTTTTCATCGTCTTTTCCCCTGTGGTGGTTAAGTTACGTTTCTATCTGCGCTGTGAAGGGTGCCAGAAAGTGACCGCCCGTTCAATCAGCGTCATGACGCCATAAAACGCGCTGCCAGCGAGGGCTGCAACCAGAATTACCGCCCAGACCGTGTCAATCGCCAATTGCCCGAACGAAGTTGATATCCGAAAGCCCAATCCTTGGGTGGGCGAGCCGAAAAATTCGGCAACCAGCGCACCGATCAGCGCCAAAGTGGTGCCGATTTTCAGCCCGTTAAAGATGAACGGCATCGCCGCGGGGAGCCGCAGTTTGACCAGCGTCTGCCAATAGCCCGCGCCATAGGTGCGCATCAGATCGCGCTGCATGGCGGTCGTGTCGGCCAATCCGGCGACTGCATTCACCAGTACCGGGAAAAACACCATGATCACCACGACCGCGGCCTTGGATTGCCAGTCAAACCCGAACCACATGACCAGAATGGGGGCGGTGCCGACGATCGGCAGGGCGGCGACGAAATTGCCGATGGGCAGCAGTCCGCGGCGCAGGAAATCGTAGCGGTCGACCAGTATGGCCACCACCAGCGCCGCCGCCACGCCAATCGCATAGCCTGCCAGGGCGCCTTTCAGAACCGTTTGCACGAAATCCGCCCATAGCGTGCCGGTGTTTTCGGCAAACCGGGCCGCAATTGCACTGGGCGGTGGCAGGATCACCGGCGGCACATTCAGCCCGCGCACCAGCAATTCCCAAACCAGCAATATCGTCAGCCCAAAAATCAGCGGCACAGCCATCTGGACCAGCCGGGACTGCCGGGCGGCCCCCTGCGACAGCCGCACATTCAGGACCCATGCGGCGGCCCAAATCGCAAATGCCGCCAGAACCAGCATCATGGCCCGACCCCCATGCGCCGCAAGGTCCGCTGCTCGATCCGGCCAATCAGCACCACCAGCAACCCGGCCATCACGGCGGCCACAAACAAGGCGGCCCAGATTTGTGCTGTCTGGCCATAATAGCTTTTGGCCAGCATCCAGGCGCCCAGACCACCCTGCTGCACCGGCAATTCGCCAACAATCGCCCCCACCAGCGAGGCCGATATTGCAATCTTCAGCGATGTGAACAGATACGGAACCGAGGCAGGCAGGCGCAGTTTCCAGAACCCTTGCGGGCGGCTGGCGTTATAAGTGCTGAGCAGGTCCAGTTGCATCGCGTCCGGGCTGCGCAGCCCTTTGACCATACCCACGACAACCGGGAAAAACGACAGATAGGCGGAAATGATCGCCTTGGGCAGCAGCCCTTGAATGCCCGCCGCATTCAGCACGACGATGATCATCGGGGCCAGCGCCACAATCGGAATGGTCTGGCTGATGATTGCCCAGGGCATGACCGACATATCCATGGCCCGGCTATGCACAATGCCCACGGCCAGCAATATCCCAAGGCCGGTCCCGATCATGAACCCCAGCAGTGTCGGCAACAACGTGGTGCCTGCATGATAAATCAGATTGCGGTTCGATATTTCGCCCCGCCGATTGAACAGCCCTTCGGTTACGGTGCTGTCCCACAAGGCCGCAACAATCTGATGTGGGGCGGGCAGGCGCGGGCGTTCCTGCGCCCAAGTCGCGCCCAAAGCACTGGTATTGTTCAGGATTAGCGCAATAGTTCCCACACCGATCCGGTCCACCGCCGCCGCAGGCACAATCACCACGCCCGCGCGTTCCGCTTCGGTCAACACTTCGCGCACATTCATCGGCAGGCAGGCGGCATACCACAGGCCCAACAGAACCAGCAGAACGGTCAGGATCGGGCCCGCCGATTTCATCGGTTTCGGCGCAGGAACGTGACAACCAAAAAGACCGCGCCCAACCCGGTAAAGATCAGGCGCAGTGTCGTCAGCAGCGCTGAGGCCGGTTCAGCGCCGGGGATAAGCAACTGCCAAAGGCCGTAAGCCGTTGCAATTGCAGCAGCCCAGATCAGAAGTGGTGAGGGGTTTTTTTCAGGCTCAGTGGTCATCGGAATGTCCTCCCCTTAGCCCTTCGCGCACGCGGTGGGCGATGTCGATAAATTCCCGGCTGTCGCGGATATCCAGCGGGCGGTCACGCGGCAGCGGGCTGTCGATAATGTCGGTAATCCGGCCGGGGCGCGGTGACATGACCACGATTTTCGTGGACAGATACACCGCCTCGGGGATCGAATGGGTCACGAACAGGATGGTTTTCTGTGTCGCGGCCCATAGGCGCAGCAGTTCTTCGTTCAGATGATCGCGCACGATTTCATCCAGCGCGCCAAAGGGTTCGTCCATCAGCAAAATATCGGCGTCAAAGGCCAGCGCCCGGGCGATGGACGCGCGTTGCTGCATGCCCCCGGACAGTTGCCAGGGATATTTGTTTTCAAACCCGCCCAGTTCGACCAATTCCAACGTGCGCTTGACCCGCGCGGCCATATCCACCTTGGAAAACCCCATAATCTCAAGCGGCAACCGGATATTTCCGCCAATCGTGCGCCAAGGATACAGGCCAGCGGCCTGAAATACATAGCCATAGGCGCGGGCCTTGCGGGCCGCCTCAGGGGTCAGGCCATTGACGGACAACTTGCCGGAAGTCGCAGTTTCCAGCCCCGCCACACAGCGCAGAAACGTCGTCTTGCCACAGCCGGACGGGCCGATGAAACTGACAAACTCGCCTTTGATGATTGACAGGTTCACATCGCGCAGGGCGTGGACCGGGCCATCGTTGGTAGCAAAAGTCAGGTTCAGGGCGGTAGCCGCCACCACAGGTTGAGCGGTCGAATTAGCTGACACGTAAAGCATTCCTAAACTCGACAGCATGCCAGATCACGCCACCAACACAGCCAGCCAGACCATGAATCACGATCAGCGCCAAGGGGTTCGATGTAAAACTGATGCCCCCGACCATGCCGGGGTGCAAAATCGGGATCAGCGCCAGCCCAACCACGATGCCAGCAGCCACAGCCGCCGGTCGCGGCGATAGCGGCAGCCACCCAACGAGATAGCGCAAGGCCAGACCCAAGGGCACGCTGAACGCGCAGACCACAAGGATGACAACAAAGCCGCCGATCGACTTGCCAAGACCGGAAAGAATCCCGGCAGGTCCAAAAGTCAGCACATCCAAGCCTACAAAAAGCACGACCGCCGCCGCCGAAGTTGCCGCGAAATGCGCGCCAAGGGCCCTGCCGTTTTGCATCACTCCGATCCCGCCACAGCCGTATCGCCCCAATTCTTGCCCCCCACCGGGATCAGTGCTGCCACCTTGAACGCCAGTTTGCTGGTCAGTTCCCATTGCGGCAGGTTGAGGGATAATTTGTAAGGCTTCTTATCGGGGTCCTTGTCCGGCACCACCTTGCAAATCCGGTCGCCGCCATTCAGGTGGAATGCGGCATCAATGACCTGTTCCTTAAGCTTTTCCAAAGCCGTCCCGTTGTCCTTGAGCATCTTTTCCAACTCGGCCTTCACCGGCAAGCCCTTGGACATAGACCCCGGCATCCCGGCCATCAGATGGGCAATGCTGTCAAACTCCAGATCATTCGGATCGGGCTTGCGGGTCAGATACAACAACGCCCAGCCCTCGCCCTTGCTCAGCGCCTTATAGCCCAGCATCCCCTCAAGCTGCTTACCCGTCTTGCGCTTGACCTCGCCATAAGTGGTGACATAGCCCATACGCTTGACGGTTTCGCCGATTTCCACAATCAATGCCCTCGCCCCTGTGTGCTGCCCTAGATGCTACGCATCAGGCCCCCATCGACACGCAAACTCTGTCCAGTGATGTAACCCGCGCCGTCCGAAGCCAGAAAAGCGACTGTGGCCGCAATTTCTGCTGCGGTGCCGTAACGGCCCATCGGCGGTTGGGCCGCACGTTCGGGCGTCTGCGGCAGAGTGTCGATCCAGCCAGGCAGAACGTTGTTCATCCGAACGTTTTGTGGGGCGTATTGATCGGCAAAGAGCTTGGTAAACGCGGCAAGGCCAGCCCGGGCCACGGCCGAAGTGGGAAACATCGCCGAGGGCTCGTGCACCCATGCAGTCGAGATGTTAATGATCGCCCCCCCGCCCTGTGCCAACATGTGCGGAATAACCAGCCGGGTGGGCCGGACAACATTCAGGAAATAAGTGTCGATACCCCGGTGCCAGTCGTCGTCGCTGATTTCGAGCAGCGGCGCGCGCGGCCCGTGACCACCGGAGTTTACCAGCACGTCGATACGGCCCCAGCGGTTCATCGCGCCATCTACAAGACGCGCCAAGTCGTCAGTGGTCTGGTTCGATCCCGTCACTCCCAGCCCACCGAGTTCGTTGGCCAAAGCCTCGCCCTTGCCCGACGTCGATAAGATACCCACGGCAAACCCATCGGCCGCCAACCTTCGGGCAGAGGCGGCCCCCATGCCGGACCCACCGGCGATCACGAGTGCAATCTTTTGCATGGCCTTCTACACCCCACTCGCCGGCACACCCGTCCGCACCACGGGACGCGGCGCAGTCAGCTCTTTCCACGTGCTCAGCGCCTTGTTCACTGGCGCATCCGCCTTGCGGGCCACGAACTGCCCGTGGCCTTCCTGCGTATTTATCGCCCCGTCATTCACCGCCACATGCCCTCGGGTCAGGGTATAGCGGGGCAGGCCGGTCACGACCTTGCCTTCGAACACGTTGTAATCAATCGCGGATTGTTGGGCGCTGGCCGTAATGGTCTTGGATTTCGTCGGGTCCCAGACCACAAGGTCGGCATCCGCCCCCACCATCACCGCCCCTTTGCGCGGATAGCAGTTCAGGATTTTGGCGATATTGGTGCTGGTGACTGCCACAAATTCATTCATCGTCAGCCGCCCGGTCATCACCCCATGGGTCCAGAGCATCGGCATCCGGTCCTCAAGGCCCCCCGTGCCATTCGGGATTTTCGTGAAATCACCCACGCCGAACCGTTTCTGCGCCGTGGTAAAGGCGCAATGGTCGGTCGCCACCACCGAAAGTGACCCGGATTGCAAACCGGCCCAGAGCGAATCCTGATGGCGTTTATCGCGGAACGGTGGCGACATGACGCGGCGGGCGGCATGGTCCCAATCGGGGTTCTTGTATTCGCTGTCATCCAGCGTCAGGTGCTGGATCAGCGGCTCTCCCCAAACCCGTTTGCCCTGTTGCCGGGCGCGGCGAATAGCTTCATGCGCTTCCTCACACGACGTATGCACCACGTACAGCGGCACGCCCGCCATATCGGCAATCATGATGGCGCGGTTGGTCGCCTCGCCCTCGACCTGCGGGGGGCGGGAATAGGCGTGGGCCTCGGGGCCGGTATTGCCCGCCTCCATCAGCTTGCGCTGCAACTCTGCCACGACATCGCCGTTTTCGGCATGGACAAGCGCAGTGCCGCCCAGTTCGGCGAGGCGGGAAAATGACGCAAACATCTCGTCGTCGTTCACCATCAACGCGCCTTTGTAGGCCATGAAATGTTTGAAGGTGGTAATGCCCTGATCAATGACGGCGGGCATCTCGTCGAATACTTTCTGCCCCCACCAGGTCACCGCCATATGGTAGGAATAGTCACAGGTCGCGCGGCCCGATTTGTTGTGCCACATCTGCTTGGCATCGAGCAGGCCCTGCCCCTGTCCGGGCAGCACGAAATCCACCACCATCGTGGTGCCGCCGGATAAAGCCGCCCTTGTGCCGGATTCAAAATCATCCGCCGAATAGGTGCCCATGAAGGGCATTTCCAGATGGGTATGCGGGTCGATGCCGCCGGGCATGATGTAACAGCCGGTGGCATCAAGGGTGGTGTTGCCGGTCAGGTCCGGGCCGATCTGGATGATCACGCCGCCGTCGATCAGGACATCGGCGGGGTAGGTCAGGTCGTGGGTGACGATGGTGCCGTTGCGGATGACGGTGGTCATGGGCTTGCGTTTCCCTTATTTGCGCGATGTGCGAACCAAGCTTCTATAGGGGAAAGTATCAGGAGCGACCCGAAACTGGTCTTGAGCCATGACAAAATGAAATCTGGCTCATAACCGATTACCTCCCAGAAATCCTGCATTGTGATGAACACATAGACTTTGAATGTTAGAGCGAGCGAAATCGCGATGACAACAGAATTGATGAAACGCAGGGCAAATGCGCTTAATAGAAGTAAGACACCGAACTTCAAGTTTATTACTGATGCCAATACCTCGGCAACAAGTAGAGGCTGCATTACAAATACCAATACCAAAATTAAATATGAAACACATGCAAGTGCAATTGCATATCTTCTCGGCAGTGGCCTGAGAAATAATTCGTTCATAAAACTATTTCAACCTCTTCCACCATCGAATGCAGCAGAACATCCGTCCCAACACTCTGTTTCTCGTCCCGGCGCTGGCCGGGACCCCGGTGGATAAGGCGCGACCTGAGGGTCGAGGCCCCGGCCCGCGCCGGGGCGAGCCCTAATACGGTATGTCCCCGGTTACATCCCGCCTTTGCGGATTGACCTCCACGATCAGCCGGACCTTCCAGTTGCGTATCCGTCCCCGTATCTTCCTTCTCGTCCCGGCGAAGGCCGGGACCCCGGGGGATAAGGCGCGACATGAGGGTCGAGGCCCCGGCCTGCGCCGGGGCGAGCCCTAATACGGTATGTCCCCCGTGACATCCCGCCACTCGGGATTGACCTCCACGATCAGCCGGACCTTCCAGTTGCGCTGCCATTCCTTCATCTGCCGCTCGCGGGAAAAGGCCGAAAGCCGATCCGGATGCTCCTCGAACCAGACCAGAGTGCGGATGTTGTAGCGGTCCGTATGGCTGCCGGGCATGCCGCAGCGGTGCTGCTCCACCCGCTGGCGCAGATTGCCGGTCGAGCCGATGTAGATCGCGCCGCAGGGTCGGGAGGCCATGATGTAGACGAAATGCGCCATGCGACGATCTTGGCGAAACGAGGTTACCAAAGCGTGAATCGTCGCGCCGGCGCAGGCCAGGGCCCCGCACGACTTGAAGCACCCGATTCATCGGGCCCCCGGCCAGCGCCAGGGCGCGCAGTTCAAGCCCCCCACACCCAAACCCCTACGCGTCGCAGATCGGCGCGCCGCCGTCGGTGCCGCCTTCGCGCAGCACCACGATTTCGATGGCGTTGACGTAGGAATAGCAGCCGTTTGCATCACGCTGCACCACGCTGGGCGGTACACCGGATGGCAGGGCGGCCAGAACGGCGGCGGGCAGCGGGCCATCCGCCGCCGGGGCCGCCGCAGGGGCGGGGGCGTCACAGCCCGACAGCACCAAAATCAGTCCGATTGAACCGAGTGAGAGCAATGTTTTCATGGGTTTTCTCCTTAAATTGCGGGGACGACTTCAGGTGAGGTAATTGCTGGGGCAGAAGCGGCAGCGGCGGCCACGGCGGCGGCATCACAGACCGGCTGACCCGCGGCATCACGCAGGGGATAGCCCTGCTGTGGCACAGTGATTTCAATCCCCACGGCATAGCAGCCGTCCGGGCCCAGAAAGGCAACACTTGGCGGCACCCCCGGCGGCAAGGCGGCCAAGACTGCGGGTGGATAAACCACCGTTTCGGGTTCCACCCCCATCGCGGCATTCATCGCGGCCTCATCACAGGCGGCCAACAGGGACAGCACCAACAAGGGCAGATAACGGATCATGACTGGCTCACTTTGATTTCATTTCCTGCACAGTATAACCTGTTTTCGGCAAACGGTATCCATCCGACCGAAAATCTGCACAAACGCCGCTCAACCGACAATTCCGGCAGTTTCCAGTACCGCATGAAACAGCACATCCGTGCCTTTGGCGGCCCAGTCCGGGGATATTTCTTCGGCCTCATTATGGCTAAGGCCACCCACGCAGGGGCACATGATCATGACCGTGGGGGCAATCCGGTTGATCCAGCACGCATCATGCCCAGCGCCGCTGATGATATCGAAATGGGAATAGCCCAGCCGTTCGGCTGCGGCGCGGACGGTTTTGACAAGCCCCGGATCAAATGTCACCGGGTCAAAATGGCCGACGGGTTCAATCGCAAACCCCAACCCGAGGGCCGCAGCAATCACCGGGGCCTCGGCCTCGATCCTTGCACGCATCGCATCGAGTTTGGCCAGATCGGGTGACCGGATATCCACCGTAAACACCGCCCGTCCGGGGATGACATTGCGCGAATTGGGATAGACGTTGGCCTGACCAACCGCTCCAACCGCTCCCGGCTGCGCATCCATCGCGATGGTGTGGACCAGTTCAATGATCCGGGCCATGCCCAGCCCCGCATTGACCCGCATGGTCATCGGAGTGGACCCGGTATGCGCATCGCGCCCGGTCAGGGTGATTTGCAACCACCACAGGCCCTGCCCATGCGTGACCACGCCAATCTCGCGGCCCTCTGCCTGCAGTATTGGGCCTTGTTCGATATGCAATTCAAACATCGCATGGATTTTGCGCGCCCCGACAGGTTCATCACCAACCCAACCGATCCGTTGCAGTTCATCGCCAAAGGCCAGACCATCTGCATCAACCCGGGCATAGGCGAAATCCTGGGTATGGATGCCCGCGAATACGCCGCTGGCCAGCATCGCGGGGGCATAGCGGGTGCCTTCCTCGTTGGTCCAGTTGGTCACGACAATCGGGTGGCGGGTCTGGATACCAAGATCGTTCAGCGACCGCAGCACCTCTAGCCCGCCCAAAACCCCCAGCACGCCGTCATATTTGCCGCCCGTAGGTTGGGTATCCAGATGTGACCCGATGTAAACCGGCAAGGCATCGGGATCAGTTCCGGCCCGGGTGGCAAACATATTGCCCATCGTATCGACACCCATGCTGCAGCCGGCATCCGCACACCAGCGGGCGAACAGATGCCGCCCCGCGCTGTCCGCATCGGTCAGGGTCTGGCGGTTATTGCCGCCTGCGATCCCCGGGCCAATCTGGGCCATCTGCATCAGGCTGTCCCAGAGCCGTGCGCCGTTGACCTTTAGATTTTCGCCCGGTGCGGACATGGCCAATTTTCCCTTGGTGGTTTTCTCATGCATAGCGGAAAAGCGGTCGCCGCACACGGAAAGTGCTTGATTTGACCATTCGGTCAAAGCAACGCTAACAGAGAGGGCAGGCCAGTCAAGCTGATCTGGTTCGATTGCCTTGTCTGTACGGATCGCGGCAAAGTTGGACAGTTACCGGCCGGTATGCCACAGCGGCCCAAACATTGGGCAACAGGACGCAAGATGAACACAGCCGGCCCCCGCACCCGCATTCAGGAAAAGAACCGCAAGGCCATCCTTGACGCCGGGCTGGATGTGTTTTCCCAATATGGCTTTCGCGGGGCGACGGTAGATCAGATTGCCGAGGCGGCGGGTTTGTCGAAACCGAATCTGCTGTATTACTTTGCCACCAAAGATGCGGTGCATGCGGCCTTGCTGGAGGGGCTGCTGGAAACTTGGCTGGACCCATTACATGCGCTGGACCCGGCGGGCGATCCATTGGCCGAAGTGCAGGCCTATGTCGCCCGCAAACTGGCGCTGTCCCGCGATTACCCGCGCGAAAGCCGCCTGTTTGCCAATGAGATTTTGCAAGGTGCCCCCCGGATTGAACATGCCCTGACCGGAGAGTTGAAAGCGCTGGTTGATGAAAAGGCTGCGGTGATTGCGGGTTGGGCGGCGGCAGGCCAGATTGCGCCGGTTGACCCCTATCACCTGATCTTTTCAATCTGGGCGATGACCCAGCATTATGCCGATTTCGAAGTGCAAGTCAGCGCCGTGCTGGGGCCAGCCAAAGACAATGCCTATCCGGCGGCGGGGGACTATCTGCAAAGCCTGTTTGCCCGGCTGCTGGCGGTCTAGGCCCGATTGACAAGGACGGATCGCCGCCCATAACTTGCGCTGCCCCTGATGGCTGGAGAGACCGATGCTGCAACGCCATTCCGCCGCCCCGGCCCGCCGGATCAGTGCCTCCGAAGCCGCCGCTTTGGTCCAGTCGGGCAGTTGGATTGACTATAGTGCAGTGCTGGCGCAGCCGGACGAGTTTGACGCAGCCCTTGCGCTCCGGCGGGACGACTTGACCGGGGTGAAAATCCGCAACTGCCTGTCCACACGCCCCCGCGCGGTGCTGGAATGTGACCCCGAGGGGGCGCATTTTCAGATGATCAACCTGCATTACTCGGGCTATGACCGGCGCAAAAGCGATGCCGGATCAACCAGTTATCTGCCTGTAAACCTAGGTGAAATCCCCGATTATTATCGCCGGTTCATCGACCCTGTCGACATCGTGGTGGTCAAAACCGGACCGATGGATGCGCAGGGCTGGTTTAACTTTGGCTTGGCCAACCTGTGGCACCGGGCAATCATCGAACGGGCAAAATGCGTGATTGTCGAGGAAACGCCGGGCTGGCCGCATGCGCTGGGGTCACAAAACGGGGTCCATGTCTCTGAAGTTGATTACATCATCGCGGGCAATAACCTGCCCCCCGCCGAACTGCCCAGCGCTGCCCCAACCGAGGTTGACCGCGCGGTGGCACGGTTCATCATGCCGGAAATAACCGACGGGGCCTGCTTGCAAATCGGGATCGGCGGCATGCCCAATGTCGTCTGCTCGCTGTTGCGCGACTCGGGCGTCAAAGACCTGGGCATTCATACTGAAATGCTGACCGACGGCATTGTCGACCTGTATCAGGACGGGCGGGTCACCGGGCGGTTGAAAACCCTGGACCCCGGCAAGATCACCTATAGTTTTGCGCTGGGGACGGCCAAGCTGTATCAGGCCGTCGATAATAACCCCGATTTCCACTGCTGCCCGGTCGATTACACCAACCTGCCGCATAACATCATGCAGAACGATCATGTGGTCAGCATCAACAACACCACTCAGATCGACCTGCAGGGGCAGGCCGCGTCAGAATCAGATGGATTGCGGCACATCAGCGGGACCGGCGGGCAGTTGCAATTCGTGCGCGGCGGCTATGCATCACGCGGGGGCAAGTCGTTTATCTGCCTTGCGTCCACGTATGACAAGCGTGGCGAACGGCGCAGCCGGATCGTGCTGAACCTGACGCAAGGGAATATCGTGACCACCCCGCGCAGCGACATGATGTATGTCGTGACGGAGTATGGGATCACCAATCTAAAAGGCAAATCAGTGCCGGAACGGGCCAAAGCCTTGATATCGCTGGCCCATCCCGATTTCCGTGAAGGGTTGGAACGCGAGGCTTATGACCATCGGCTGATCCCTGCCGGATTCTTCTGACCCGCCAAGTGACGTTGCAGACAGTGCTTGCAAGCAGACTTGTAACGCGGTCACGACATGGTTATGCAGGTTAGGCTGCAACCACTGGCCGAGGGTCATGACCGCCTCTACCCCTGACAAAAACGGCACTTCAAAGCATATCCGCGCATCGACCTTTGCCCTGACCTTCGGGTCGCTGGGTGTGGTTTTTGGTGATATTGGGACTAGCCCGCTATATGCGATGCGCGAAGGGCTGCATGCCGCCGCGCGGGACGGAGAGTCGGGGCGCGGTGATGTCATCGCCATTGTGTCACTGCTGGTTTGGCTGCTGATCCTGCTCGCCACCGTCAAATACGTCATCCTGATCCTGCGGGCCGACAACCGGGGTGAAGGCGGGACTTTGTCACTGGTCGCCTTGGGGCAGCAGGCGCTGGGGCAACGGACCAAGATTCTGCTGATCCTTGGCATTATCGGCACGGCATTGTTCTTTGGCGACGCCGTTATCACGCCTGCAATTTCGGTCTTATCGGCTGTCGAGGGGTTGAAACTAATCGCGCCCGCCACCGAACCTTTGGTGATTCCAATCACCTTGGCCATTCTGTTTGTCCTGTTCTGGTCGCAAAAAAGCGGGACCGGGCGGATCGCTGCGTTTTTCGGACCGGTGATGGTTTTGTGGTTCGTTGTCCTGGCCGGGCTTGGCCTGTCGCATATCTTTGACGACGTCAGCATTCTGGCCGCCCTGAACCCGCTGCATGGCTTTGGTTTTCTGATCAACAATGGTGCGGCGGCCCTGCCGGTGCTGGGGTCGGTCACATTGGCCATTACCGGGGCCGAAGCGCTGTATGCCGATATGGGCCATTTCGGACGGCGGCCCATTCGGATTGCCTGGACATCACTGGTGCTGCCGTCACTGGCGCTCAGCTATCTGGGTCAGGGCGCATTGGTGTTGTCGCATCCCGAAGCGGCGGCTGATCCGTTCTTTCTGCAGGCCCCAACATGGATGCTGCCTGCCCTCGTCGGACTTGCAACTTTGGCCTCGGTCATCGCCTCGCAGGCGGTGATTACTGGCGCATTTTCGGTGGCGCATCAGGCTGTGCAACTGGGACTGCTGCCCCGGATCGAGGCATTCCATACCTCCGAAACCCAGCGTGGGCAGATCTATATGCCACGGGTCAACATGATCCTGCTGGTCAGCGTCTGTATGCTGGTGATCACTTTTGGCAGTTCCAGTAATCTGGCCACAGCCTACGGTATCGCCGTCACGGGCGAAATGCTGATCACAACGCTACTGGCCTTTATCGTGTTCAAACACTTCTGGCATTGGCCCACATGGCTGGTGTTTACAGTCGTTACCCCACTGTTTATCCTAGAATTTCTGTTGTTCAGCGCGAATATGACAAAATTCATGGACGGGGGCTATCTGCCTGCGGCGATTGCAGCGTTTCTGGCAATTGCAATGGGCATATGGGTCAAGGGCAGTGCCATGGTGCAGGCCCGGTCGCGTAATCTGTCGGTGGCCCTGACCTCGCTCATGGGGTCGATTGAGGGGTCAACGCGGCTGTCGCGCACCCCCGGCACCGCAATGTTTCTGACTGCAGAACCGGTCATGGCCCCGCCTGCCCTGCTGCATAACCTCAAGCATAACGGGGTGTTGCACCAGAAAAACTATATCGTCACCGTGTCGGTGTCCGACCTGCCCTATATGGACCCCGAAGATATGGTGACGATCGAACCTTTGTCCGATACATTCACCCGGGTCCGGCTGAATTTTGGCTATATGGACGAACCCAATGTGCCCCGCGCCCTGCGCCAAAAGGTCAAGTTTGACATTATGGGCACCTCATTTTTTCTGAACCGCCGGTCGTTCAAAGTGACCGATGGCAAAGGGATGTGGGTCTGGCAAAAGAATATCTACGTGGCGCTGACCAAATTCGCCTCGAATGCAGCAGGGTACTACCATCTGCCGTCAAACCGGGTGGTGGAGCTGGGGCAGCAGGTCACGCTTTAGGTCACTGCCAGGGCCCGAAAGCATTGGCGTTTCACAGCTCTGTCAAATCACCCGCAGGCCGGTTTGCAGCCATGGCAATTGCGCCACGGCGGGCAAAACAATCATTTCGGCCAGCAACGGCTTTAGCCGCCTGACCATCCCGTCGGGCATATCCCCCAACACGCCACGCCGGGCGGTCAGCGATATTGTGCGGCTAAGGGGTGCAAACGGCAAAGGCAGCACATCGACCTGCGCCTGAAACCGTTGCGCCCGCATCCAGCCCAGCGGGGTCAGAATGGTCCAACCCGCCCCTTGGGCCACCATCGCCATGATCGCATGATAGCTGTCCATTTCAAACCGATGCGCGATATTCAGGTTCTGGCGGGCCAGATGACCGGTAATCAAGCGCCCCATATAGTGGCGCGTGGTATATTGGATCAGCGGCATCCGGCGCAGCCGGCGCAACAGGTCATCGCCGCCAACCGACCCCTTGGGCACGGCGACGACAAAGGGTTCTTCGAGCAGCGGATGCACCTCCATCCCGTCGCCTGCGACCCCCATGTCGGCGGCAACGATGACATCCAGCGCCCTTGCGTCCAGCAGGTCAAACAATCGATGACTGGCCCCGGTTTCCAGCAGGAACTGACAGTTTTTCAACTCTTCCGCCATCAGGGATAACAGGCGTGGCGTGACGTCGGCGTCGAAATCCTCGATCATGCCCAGCCGGAACCGGGTGAGGCGGGAATAATCGGCCATCGCCAGTTCGGCGCGGGCCTGATCAGCCTCGTTCAGAATGGCATTGGCGCGGCGTAAAAACATCTCGCCTGCCGGGGTCAGCGTGACCGGGCGTTCGCCACGGTTCAGCAAAATGGCCCCGACCGCGCCTTCCAGATTGGTCAGTTGCTGGCTGACCGTGGCCGCTGAGGTCCCCAACCTGCGGGCGGCGGCGGAAATGCTGGTTTCCTCGGCCGTGGCCACGAAAACCTCGACCCCCCACAGGGTAATCCGGCCTGCCGTGCTGGTCATCGCACCCCCAAATGCAGTTATTTTCGTAGGTTAGGGCTAACAGTCGCCTGCCGCAACTGCGGATGGCCCTGCTACGGATTGTAAGCCTGATGCCGCACAGATAAGGTGACTGGATGCAAAAAAGAGGAAAATATCATGCGTGACGAGACCCCAAACAGCTGGGAAGCCCGCGCGGACAAACATTCGATGTACGGTTTCACGGACCTGCCGACGATCCATGATCGCGGGGCCACGATCCTGACCCATGGCAAAGGCCCCTATGTGTATGACGTGCACGGCCGCCAGTTTCTGGACGCCAATTCGGGCCTGTGGAATATGGTCGCAGGGTTCGACCACCCCGGCCTGATCGCCGCCGCACAGGCACAATATGCGAAATTCGCGGGCTATCACGCGTTCTTTGGCCGGATGTCGGACCAGACCGTGATGCTGTCCGAGAAGTTGATCGAAGTGTCGCCGTTTGCCGACGGCAAGGTGTTTTACACCAATTCCGGTTCCGAAGCAAATGACACGATGGTCAAAATGCTGTGGTTCATGTGGGCGAGCGAGGGCCAGCCGCAGCGCCGCAAGATCCTGACGCGCTACAATGCCTATCACGGCGTCACCGCTGTATCAGCGAGCATGACCGGCAAGCCGTATAACAGCGTGTTCGGCCTGCCCCTGCCCGGTTTCCTGCATCTGACCTGCCCGCATTACTGGCGTAACGGGGCCGAGGGTGAAACCGAAGCGCAGTTCACCGCCCGGATGGGGGCCGAACTTGAGGCGATGATCGAGGCCGAAGGTGCCGATACGATTGCCGGTTTCTTTGCCGAACCCGTCATGGGGGCTGGCGGGGTCATCGTGCCGTCGGATGGTTATTTCCAGACCATCCTGCCGATTTTGCGCAAGCATGGCATTCCGATGATTTCGGACGAAGTGATCACCGGCTTTGGCCGCACCGGGAACACCTGGGGCTGTCAGACGTTTGATTTCATGCCCGATGCGATCATTTCGTCGAAAAACCTGACGGCCGGATTCTTTCCGATGGGCGCGGTCATTCTGGGGCCGGAACTGTCGGACCGGATGCAGGCGGCGGCGGAACGGATCGAAGAATTCCCGCATGGCTTTACCGCCTCGGGGCATCCGGTGGGTTGCGCCATAGCGTTGAAGGCCATCGATGTGGTGATGAACGAAGGGCTGGCGGATAATGTGCGCGCCCTGACGCCCAAGTTTGAGGCAGGGATGGCCCATCTGGCGGAAAATCCCAATATCGGCGAATGGCGCGGCAAGGGGTTGATGGGGGCGTTAGAGGCGGTCAAAGACAAGGCCACCAAACTGCCGTTTCCGGGCACCTTGTCAGTGTCGGAACGCATCGCCAATGCCTGCACCGATCAGGGGCTGATCTGCCGCCCGCTGGGCCAGTCGATCGTGCTGTGCCCGGCGTTCATCATGACCGAGCCGCAAATGGACGAGATGTTTGGCAAGCTTGAAAAAGCGCTGGTCAAGGTTTTTGCCGAAGTCGCTTGACGCGGAGGCGGGTGGGGGCTCTGCCCCCGCCTGCGGCCCCCCCGGGATATTTTTGAACAAAAGAATGGGGGAAGAAAGTAAGGCTTATTTCCCCATCCGGCTGAGTTTGCTTTGCAACTCGGCCAGTTGTTTCTTGATATCGTCCAGATCGGTCTCGTCCTTGGCCGGGCCACTGGGCCCCATGGCACCACCAAGGCCGCCGCCAATCCCCCCGCCAATCCCCCCTGTCATCGCCTTGAAAAATGCCTCTTGCTGCGCGCGCATTGCGTCAAAGCCGGGCATTTTGGCCATTGGATTAACCTTGGTCATATTGTCCATGACCTTGGATTGCCCTTCGCGCAGCATCTCGAAACTAGCGGCCAGGAACTGCGGTACGACCGAGGCCGCCTGCGTGGTGTAACTGCGCACCAGATCGGTCAGTACATCGACACCCAGCACAGATTCACCGCGGGATTCGTGTTCGGCGATGATTTGTAACAGATATTGCCGGGTCAGGTCATCGCCGGATTTCAGGTCAACAATCTGCACTTCGCGCCCATCGCGGATAAACTTGGCGATATCCTCGAGCGTCACATAATCGCTGGTCTCGGTATTATACAGGCGGCGGCTGGCGTAGCGTTGGATCAGCAGCGGCTTGGCGGTATCTGCCATGGCGTTCCCCCCGGTCATGTTGCAGTTGCAAAAAGCTTACGCCGCTGTTGCACAAAAAGAAAGGGCGCGCTGCGGAATGCAGTGCGCCCTTTGGATCAACCATTTACGAACGGTAATTACTTGGCTGCGGTCTTTTTGACAGCGGCGGTGACGTCGGCAGTGGCTTTCTTGGCGGCAGCGGTCATGTCCTCGGACGCGTCCTTGCCAGCGGCCATCACCAGTTCCAGCGTTTCGGTCTGCACTTTTTTCGCAATCTCGGCGAAAGCAGCCATATGCTCGGATGCGGCTTCGGCGCTGGCGGTCAGGAAATCGGTCATGGCTTTGGCATAATCAGCAGGCTCTGCCTTGGCTTTGGTGGCGGCGGTCAGCTTGGCCAGTGTGTCCTGCGCCCATTTGGCGGTCAGGTCGGTGGATTTGCCGGCAGCGTCCAAAGCGACGGTCGACATCTTCTCGGCCAGAGCAGTGGTGGATTTGAACCCGCCTTCGAAGGCTTTGGTATCAACCGGGAACGCGCCCATCATGTCTTTGAAGATCGCGCTGTAGTCTTGGGTCTTGGTGGCCATCGGAGGAACCCTTTCAAGGTATCTCGCGGGTCAACACCCGCTGTGTCTGATGACAAATACATACATGCTGCACTGCAGCAATTCAAGCGTTATTCTGCATTGCAGCATGAATTTATTGCGACAGCGTAATAACAAGGGCTTAGCGGTCAGTCGGTCGGCGGGGCCACCACATAGGTCCCCGGTGCCGCCCCCAACCCGGTGTCGACAGGCCGCCGTGCCGCAACCTGCCCGCCCGACCGTTGCCCCAGCCACGCCCCCCAACGCGGCCACCAAGAGCCTGCGTTTTTATCCCCGGTGCTTTGCCAGTCGTCGGCGGGCAGTGTCAGGTCTGGGTTGGTCCAGTGGCCGTATTTATTCTTGGACGGCGGGTTCACGATCCCCGCGATATGCCCGCTTTCGGACAAGATGAATGTCTTGTCTTTGGACCCCATCTTTTGCACGCCCTTATAGCTGGATTGCCAGCCAGCGATATGATCGGTCTCGCAGGCGATGGCGCATAGCTGGGTCTTCACGTCGGACAGTCGGATCTTTTGTCCAGCAATTTCAAAGCCTGTAGTGGCGAACAAATCGCCCTGACACAGCCCGCGCAGATATTGCACAGCCATGGTCGCGGGCAGGTTGGTGCCGTCACCATTCCAATACAACAGGTCAAAAGCGGGCGGGGTCTGCCCCAACATATAGCTTTTTATTGCCGGCTGATAGATCAGGTCGTTGCTGCGCAGGTAGCTGAATGTGCGCGACATGTAAAATGAATCCAGCACCCCGGCGGCCATGCTTTCGGCCTCGATTCCATCGACGAAATCATTGTCCAGAAACACCCCCACCTCACCCGGATCGGAAAAATCGGTCAGGGTGGTGAACAGGGTGGCGGCATTGACCGGGCTTTGCCCGCGCTGGTTAAGTAGCCCCAGCGTCAGGGACAGCGTGGTGCCCGCGATGCAGTATCCGACCGCATTGACATGCGGCACATCGCAGATGGTTTTGACCTGTTCAAAGGCCGTCAGATAGCCCTGTTCGACATAATCGGTCATCGTCGTGTCACGGTAACCCGGCCCGGGGTTGACCCAGGAAACAATGAAGACGGTAAACCCCTGTTCGGTCAGCCATTTGATCAGGCTGTTTTGTGGTTTCAGATCAAGAATATAGAATTTGTTGATCCATGGCGGAAAAATGATCAGCGGGATGTCATGCACCGTTTCGGTCACGGGCCGGTACTGGATCAGCTCGAACAGACGGTTGCGAAACACCACATCGCCCGGCGTGGTGCCCAGGTTTTCACCAACCTTGAAGGCGGATTTATCCGACAGCGTCACCACCAGATCGCCGTCGTTCCGCTCCAGATCGGCAATCATGTTTTCCAGCCCGTCAATCAGGCTTTGGCCTTCGGTTTCCACCGCGCGTTCCAAAGCATCCGGATTGGTGCCCAGAAAATTCGTAGGGCTAAGCATATCGACAATCTGCCGCGAGAAATACTCCAGCCGTCGCTTTTCGCGCCCTTCCAACCCGTCAAGGCCCGCAACCGCCGCTGTTATCGCTTCGGCATTCATCAGATATTGCTGTTTGACGAAGTTGAAATACGGGTGTGTGTCCCATAACGGGTTGGAAAAGCGCCGGTCTTTCGGGCTCGGGTCGGCGGGGGCGGCAAGTTTGCCTTGGGCCAGAACCTGGCTCGCCTCGATGTAATGCTTGACCGTCTTGCC
Organism: Rhodobacterales bacterium; assembly: GCA_031422295.1. Classification (GTDB taxonomy): domain Bacteria; phylum Pseudomonadota; class Alphaproteobacteria; order Rhodobacterales; family Rhodobacteraceae; genus JANOMH01. The sequence goes on from JANOQM010000029.1 coordinate 155,527, forward strand.
CCAAAACCCGACCTGCTGTTCCCAGATTTTCGCCGGGTTTTGTAACATCTCGCCCATATAGGCGCTGGCCGCTTTGGCATACAGGTCCTGACTTGGCCCCTGCAGCGACTGCGGCACCTCGCGCTTGCGCGCCATCACCGCCGTAAATCGTTTGGTCAGCCCGTCCAGATGCGACAGATTTGCCTCAAGTTTCCCAAGGCTTGGCGCAGAAGCAGTCATGTCATCGAAATCATTTGTTGTCATGTTAGCACATTGGCCCTACTTTGCAGGTGCAGCATTTGATGGGCCGCGCGGCCCCGTCCGATGCATCGATCAAAACCTGAATATCAGGTTTCGAATCGACCCCGCCGCGCCTGACGCCGGAGTTTCTGTTGTGAAGTATATGTTGACCTATGACCTGATGGAAAGCGTGCGCAACACCAACCAGTGGTGGGGGTCTACAATGCGCGCCTTTGGGTCGTATCCGGCGATGGCGCTGACCACCAACCCGATGATCGAATGGGTCAAAGCCTGGGGAGAGGTCACCGAACGCAGTTTCGCCCGCATGGTCACCAAACCCGATTGGGGCATTCCGTCGGTCACTGCCGAGGATGGCAAGGATCACACCGTCCGGATGATGACGCTGGTCGAAAAGCCATTCGGCAATCTGATCCATTTCAAGGTTCCGGGCCGCGCCCCGCGCAAACGCCGGGTGCTATTGGTCGCCCCGATGTCGGGCCATTATGCCACGCTGCTGCGTAAAACCGTGATCAGCCTGCTGCCCGATGCAGAGGTATTCATCACCGACTGGCACAATGCCCGCGATATTCCGGTCAGCAAGGGCAAATTCGATGTCGAGGATTATACCCTGTATCTGGTCGATTTCATGCGCCATCTGGGGCCTGACCTGCATGTCATCGCCGTCTGCCAGCCCGCGCCGCTGACCCTTGCCGCCACGGCCTATCTGGCCGAACAAGACCCTGAGGCGCAGCCGAAAACTCTGACCCTGATTGGCGGACCGATCGACCCCGAGGCGAACCATACGGATGTCACGGATTTTGGCCGCTCGGTCACCATGGGCCAGCTGGAACAGACGATGATCCAGCAGGTCGGGTTCAAATATCCGGGCGTGGGCCGCATGGTCTATCCGGGGCTGCTGCAACTGGCGTCGTTCATTTCAATGAATTCCGACACGCATGTTCAGGCGTTCTCGGACCAGATCGCGCGCGTGGCCAAGGGCGAAGGTGCGGATCACGACAAGCATAATATCTTTTATGATGAATATCTTGCCGTCATGGATATGACCGCCGAATTCTACCTGTCCACCGTCGACCGGGTGTTCAAGTCGCGCGATATCGCCCGCAATGATTTTACCGTGGCCGGGCGCAAAGTTGATATCGGCCAGATCACCACAGTCGCGGTCATGGTGGTCGAGGGCGAAAATGATGATATTTCCGCTCCTGGCCAATGTCTGGCCGCCCTACCGCTGCTGACCGGCCTGCCAAAGTCGAAAAAGTCCGCTCATCTGGAACGCGGGGCTGGCCATTATGGGATTTTTGCGGGGTCAAGCTGGCGCCATAATATCCGGCCCTTGGTATTGAAATTCATCGATACGCATACGGCTGAAAAGGCAACAACCAAGGTCAAGGCGGCCAATAAAAACGCAGCCGCCTGACTTAACGCAGCACCAGCGGCTGGCGCAGCCAATTGCGCAGCGCCAGCGTCACCGCCTCGGGCTGTTCCAATGTCGGCAAATGGCCCGCCCCTGCGATAACTTCAAGCCGGGAAAACGGGACCAGTTCGGCCATGACCTCGTGCCGTTTGACCGGGATCAGGCTGTCGTATTCGCCGCATAGAATCAAAACCGGCTGACGGACCCGGCGCAACGTGGCCTGCTGGTCTTTGCGGCGCTGCAACGCGCGGGATTGGCGCACGAATACCTCGGGGCCCAAAGCCATCGCCATGGCCATGACCTGTGCCAACACGCCGGCACGCGCCGGACCGGGGGCAAAGGCCGTGCCGGGCATTTCCGCGGGGATACAATCGGCCAGACGACCCGACCGGGCGGCAACAATCCGATGTTCGCGGCTGGCCGCAAACACTGGGCTTTCGGGCAAGGGGCTGGTGGCGATCAGTGCAATCCGGGTGATCCGTTCCGGCGCGCGGCGCAACAGTTCCAGCGCCACCATACCGCCCAAACCCAGACCCGCCAGCGCGAATTTGGCGGGCAGTTGCGCCAGCAAATCCGACGCGATCTCCTCGATTCGCTCGCCCATCGTGATCGGGGCTACAGTCACCGCCATATCAGTCGACAATGCGACGAGTTGCGGCAAAAACACCCGGGCATCACACAGCATGGCCGGCAGCAAGACTAACGGTTCGGTCAAACGGGCGGCCCTTTGCGGATTGGTTGGGCTGACATGACCCGATGCTGCGGCAGGGTCAACCGAGGGTCAGCCCAAACATCGGCGGAAAATCCGCATAGCGCGCCTGCCTTTGCGGCAAGGCTTCGTCCGGGTCAGCGCCACGCGCCAGCAATGTGCCGCGCGGGGCAATATAGCTGCTGATCTTGCGCCACGGATCGGGCCGCCATGACAGGTTAAAGGCGCAAAGTTTGGGGAAAAACCACATCTCGGAATAGGGCAGATGATCGTGCAGCCACCAGGCCAGATCGCGCCAATCGCGGCCCTTGGCATACTGGTCTGCAAACCACGGAATCGCGATGCTGGCCCCCGCCACATTGGCACCGGGCAGGTCCCAGATATGACATTCCTCGGGGTAATCGTTGCGCGCGCAGTTCAGTTTATGTTGATTTCCAAAGGCATTCAGTGCCGCTGACCGATACCCGGACCGGACCCCGATCCGCCCAAACGTATCCGACAGCGGGTCAAGAAGGTGTTGGCAGAACTGCGACCCAAGCCGGATGGCCAACGCCGGGTTGTCCGGAATGTTCGGGATGCCGTAAATCTGGCTGATCTCGGAATGCAGAAAATCGCGCAGATAGAAGTGCCGCGACAGGCGGGTGCGCCCAAGCTCCTCTAGTCCTCGCATGCTGGTGGGTTTACGCAAATTGTTTTCTCTGATGGCCTTTGGCGTCAAACCGCCTCCAGCACCTTCATCGGCGCATGGTACGGACAGGCCACCCCATGGCCATTCCCAAGATCAATCATCGCGGGGCGGTCCCCGGCGCAATCAGGTTGAACTTTGGGGCAGCGGGTGCGGAATACGCAGCCCGATGGCGGGCGCAGGGGCGACGGCAATTCCCCCTCGAGCACCGGCCTGCGCCGGGCTTTTTCGCGCACCGGGTCGGGGATTGGCACTGATGAAATCAGCGCCTGGGTATAGGGATGTTCGGGCCGCCCGGTCAGAGTGCGGCTGTCAGCGGTTTCCATCACCCGCCCCAGATACATCACCACGATCCGGTCCGAGATATGGCGGACGACGGACAGATCGTGGGCGATGAAAATCATCGACAGGCCCATATCGCGCTGCAATTCGGCCAGCAGGTTGACCACTTGGGCCTGCACCGACACATCCAGCGCTGACACCGGTTCATCACAGATCACCAGTTTGGGTTTCAGGATCAGCGCGCGGGCGATGCCGATGCGCTGACACTGACCGCCGGAAAATTCATGTGGATAGCGGTTCACCAGATTGGGCAACAGGCCGACCCGTTCCATCAGCTCGCCCACCCGGCGGCGGACCTGATCGCGCGGCAGGTCGGGTTGGTGCGTGACCAGCGGTTCGGCAATGATATCGCCCACCGGCATCCGCGGGTTCAGCGCGGCCAGCGGGTCCTGAAAGATCATCTGCACGCCTTTGCGATGCACCCGGCGTTCTTCGACCGACATCGCGGCCAGATCGCGGCCCTCAAACATGATCCGCCCGGCCGAACTGGGCACGGTGCCGACAATCGCGCGGGCCAGCGTCGATTTGCCCGACCCGCTTTCCCCCACCACACCGACGCATTCGCCGGGGTTCAGATCGAACGACACTTCGCCCACCGCATGTAATTTCAGCGGCTTGGTCCATGGCCACGACCCACGGGGCCGGACGTCAAAGGTCACGGCGAGGTTTTGGACAGACAGGATCGGTCCCATTATGCGGCCTCGCTATAGGGGGCATGGCAGGCCCGGCGGCGGTCACCGTCGAACCCGATCAGGGCGGGGCGGGTGCCGGGGCAGATGTCCATCACCTGCGCACAACGCGGGCTGAACGGGCAACCGCGCGGCAGATGCGACATGTCGGGTGGCTCGCCGGCGATGGTGGCTAAAATCTCATCCTCGCGGTCGATCCGGGGCACGGCGGACAGCAGGCCGACGGTATAGGGATGCGACGGTTTGGCGAACACATCCTCGGTCGTGCCCTCCTCCATCACCTGGCCCCCATACATCACCAAAGTGCGGTCACAGAAGCCTGCGACAACGCCAAGGTCATGGGTGATCAGGATCACCGCAGTGCCAAAATCGCGCCGGATATCGCCCAGCAGCGCCATGATCTGCGCCTGTACCGTCACGTCCAGCGCCGTGGTCGGCTCATCCGCGATCAACAGGCGGGGTTGGCACAGCAGGGCCATTGCGATCATGATCCGCTGCCGCATGCCGCCGGAAAATTCATGCGGATACATGGTGATCCGGGCGCGTGCATCGGGGATGCGGACGGCATCCAGCATGCGCACACATTCGGCCACGGCTGCGGATTTGGACATGCCTTTGTGCAGCATCAGCACTTCGGCCATCTGGTCGCTGATCTTCATATAGGGGTTGATCGAGGTCATCGGATCCTGAAAGATCATCGCGATTTGCTGGCTGCGGACCTTGTTCAGTTCCTTTTGCGACAGCGTCAGCAGGTCATGCCCGTCGAACACGACCTTGCCCTTGGCAGCACCATTGCGGGCCAGCAGACCCATGGTGGCGAATGCAGTCTGCGATTTGCCCGATCCGCTTTCGCCGACAATCGCGAGGGTTTCGCCAGCGTCGATTTTCAGCGAAACGCCGTTGACCGCATTCACTGGCCCATCGCCGGTCTGAAAGGTCACGGTCAGGTTTTCAACTTCTAACAGGGCCATATCAGCGATCCTTTGGATCAAGCGCATCACGCAATCCGTCGCCCACGAAAAAGAAGGCAAACAGCGTGATGATAAAGAAAAACAGCGGGAACAGCAGTTGCCACAGCACGCCGTATTGCATCTGGCTGGCCCCCTTGGCGATCAATGAGCCGAGCGAGGCATTGGGGTCCTGCACGCCGAGGCCCAGAAAGCTGATAAAGGATTCCGTGATGATCATGCCAGGGATCAGCAGGGTGGAATAGACCACGACGATACCCAGCAGGTTCGGCACGATATGACGCAAAACGATCCGCATGGGCCTGACGCCAATGGCCACCGCAGCCTCGACAAACTCCTTGTTCTTGATGGTCAGGGTCTGGCCACGCGCGATCCGCGACATATCCAGCCATGAAATCAGGCCGATGCCGATGAACAGCAGCAGGATCGACCGACCAAAGATGACCAGCATCAGGATCAGCACGAACATATACGGCACCGACATCAGAATATCGACGGTGCGCATCATGAACCCGTCAATGCGGCCGCCGAAATAGCCGGACACTGCCCCGTACAGCGTGCCGACGACAACGGCGACCAAAGCGCCGACCACGCCGACGAGCAATGAAATCCGGGTGCCTTGCACGGTGCGGGCAAACAAGTCGCGGCCCAGATCGTCGGTGCCGAAATAGTGCCCTGTCGCAATCGACGGCACACCCAGATAGGCATTCGGGCCGGACAGAGTAAAGTCGGGCGTTTCGATGTCATACTGGGCGAACAACTGGCCAAAAATGCAAAACGCCACGATGAACATCAGCACCACAAAGGATATCACCGCAGCCTTGTTGCGGAAAAACCGGATGCGGGCGTCTTTCCACAAAGACCGGCCCTGCACTTCGGCCAGATGGGCGGCATCTGCCAGCCCCGCAGCGACTGTTTTATCAGGAAACATCACGTGGCCCCCTCCTAATAGCGGATCTTGGGGTCGATCCATGCATACAGCAAGTCCACCACAAGGTTGAACAAAATGGTCAGCACACCGACAAGAATGGTGATCCCCATGATCACCGAATAATCCCGGTGAAAGGCCGAGTTCACAAAGAACTGCCCGATCCCGCCGGTCGAGAAGTAGACGTCGATCACCACCGATCCGGTGATCATGCCTACAAAGGCAGGCCCCAGATAGGACAGCACCGGCAACAATGCTGGTTTCAGCGCATGTCGCCAGATAATCCGGTGCATCGGCAACCCTTTGGCGCGGGCAGTCCGGATGAAACCAGAGTTCATGACTTCCAACATCGAGGACCGCATGATCCGGGCAATTGACGCCAGATAACCTGTTGATAGTGCAATCACTGGCATGATCACATTCTGCCATGCCCCACCGTTCCAGCCGCCACCGGGCAACAAATCCAGCCAATAGGTGAACACCAGCACCAGAATCGGGGCCAGCACGAAACCGGGCAGCACTTGTGCGCCAATGGCGACGCCGACAGCCAGATAGTCAATCCAGGTATTCTGCCGGATTGCGGCGATCACACCCAAGGTCAGGCCCAGCGTGACGGCCACGACAAAGGCCCATGCACCGTAAGTGATCGTGACCGGGAACCCCTGCGCGATAATGTCATTCACCGTGCGGTCGCGGTATTTGAACGAAGGGCCGAAATCAAACTGTGTGACGACCTTCCATGTGTAATCAACCATCTGCTTCCAATAGGGCTGGTCCAACCCATAACGGGCCTGAATATTCGCCATCACATCGGGTGGCAGCGGGCGTTCGGCGTTGAACGGGCCACCGGGGGCGGCAAACATCAGCATGAAGGATAGCACGATCAGCACGAGGATCGTGGGGATCGCCACCATCAGGCGGCGCAGGATATAGCTATACATGGCGTGGCGTCCCTATGACCGAATGCGAATGCACCGCGCCCCCCGGTCAGGAGGGGCGCAGTGTCGTCATCGGTGCGGGATTACTCTGCGACCTTATACAGATCGCGGCTATACCAGTTCTGCTGCACGTTATTGACCGGAAAGTCTTTGATCGCATCGTTCAGCATGAACACGGACGCGTAATGATAAACCGGGATCAGCGGCAACTGCTCGTCGATGATCGCCTCGGCTTGCAGATACAGCGGCATCGGGTCAGCCGAAGTTTTCGCATCGGCCATCAGCGCATCAAGCTCCGGGTTGGAATACTTGCTGTCATTATAGCCCGACCCAGTGGTCACGATATCCAGAAACGTGGACGGCTCGTTATAGTCACCGCACCAACCGGCGCGGGCCAGTTCAAACTGCTGGCTGCCACGGGCATCCAGAAAGGTCTGCCATTCCTGATTGGCCAGCGTGATTTCAACGCCAAGGGTAGCTTTCCACATCTGGCCAATCGCCACGGCCAAAGATTGATGCGCCTCTGAGGTGTTATACAGAATCTCAAAGGTCAACGCCTCGCCGTCCGGCCCGTAACCAGCCTCGGCCATCAGCGCAACCGCGGCTGCATTGCGCTCTTCCTGCGTCATCGCGGCGGCGGCGGGCACGGGGACTTCCCAGCCAGCCGTGGCCCAATGGGTCAGCGTGTAAGCTGGCACCTGACCACCGGCGAGCACGTTGTTGACAATGATATCGCGGTCAATCGCCAGTGACAGCGCCTGACGTACGCGCACATCCTGCAACGCCGCCGGGCCGGTTTCGGTCAGGTTGACGTTGTAGTAATACGAACACAGCAACGGAAAGCTTTGCGCTTCGGTCGGGTATTCTTCCTTAAGGCGCGGGTATTGGCCGGTCGGCACTTCGGTCCGGTCCAGCTCGCCCGCCAGATAGCGGGTCAGGGCCTGATTTTCATCATTGATCACAAGGGTCACAACGGTTTCGATGATCGTGTTGGCATTGTCCCAATACATCGGGTTGCGCACCCGGACGAGGCGTTCCTGCGACACACGCTCGGTCAATGTATAAGCACCATTGCCGATCAGATTGCCGGGGGCAGTCCAGTCATCGCCAAATTCGGTGACGTTGGATTCCAGCACCGGGAAGGTGGTGTAATGCGTGGTCATCTGCGGGAAATACGGCAGCGGTGTGGTCAGTTTCACGACCAGCGTCAGGTCATCGGGGGCCGACACGCCCAGCGCGTCCAGCGGCATTTCACCAGCAATCACGGCATCTGCATTTTCGACCGACATCAATGAGATGAACCAGGAATAAGGCGAGGCCAATTCGGGCGAGGCGGCACGGCGCCACGCATAAACGAAATCGCCCGCCACAACCTGCTCGCCATTCGACCATTTCGCATCGGGGCGCAGGGTAAAGGTGTAGGTCAGATTATCTTCGGACAGGGTAAACGCCGTGGCCACACCCGGTTCCAGATTGCCTTCGGCATCCTGGTTCATCAGCCCTTCGAACAGGTCGCGGATCACTTCCCCGCCCGAGACATCCTCGGCCACGCCGGGGTCGATCGAGGGGAAATCGTCAAGGATGCGGTAGGTGAATGTCTGGTCAGCGGCCAAAGCCTCGCCCGTCACCGGATGGACTGCCTGTGCGGCGGCGATCCCAGCCCAAGCCATAAGGGCGGTTGCAGCCCCGGCCAGAAGTGTTGCCTTGATGGTCATTGTTTTCTCCCTGAATTTACGGCGCTCACCCGGGTTTGCCTCCCCCTGTGGCGCGGTTGATGGATAGGTCCCGTGGCGTTGCACGGGGACTGATACAATCCTTTGGCGAATCTGTTGTAATGGCAAGGGGCCGCAACCCATGACCCTACGAAAGACGACCAACTGCCCGATCACTTGTCGGAATCTTCGGCATAATGACGAAAATCTCGTCACTATGACTGACCACCACTTCGGCGGAATCGCGTTCCGTGAAAAATCCCTGCCCGGTCATGCGCTTACCCCTAAAATTGCAGCCAACACCCGGCGCAACGCGGCAGCCGGATCGGTGGGCAAACTGTCACAGCGCCAGCCCACGTGCTGATCGGGCCGGACCAGCACCGCGCCCGAATCCCGCGTCTCACGCAGCCCCGCCCATTCGCCCAGATGGTCCTGATAGGGTTTGCGCGGCCCGATCCCATGCACCTTGATCCTGACGCCAAACTGAATGCCGACAGCTTTGGCAGCCGCCTCCCAGTCCTCGCCACCGATCCCGGTCAGAATGGAAAACGCCCCCTTGCCGCACAGGTCCAGTGTGGAGTGTTTCGCCCCGCTTGCATCCCAGACCCACGCATGGGGCACGCGGGCACCCGGCGTGGTGGTGGCCTGATAATGCAACTCCATATCGGCCAAGAGCGCAGGGTCCACCGCGCCATCGCGGACCACGGCGCTGGATTTGTAGCGCTGGTTCATCTCGACCCCGTGGCAGTCAAACTCGTATTTCTTGAACGCAATCGCCGCCCGCAACGCCGCCCGCTGCTGTTCGGCGGCATCGCCTGTTTCATAACGCTTGTCCATATTCTGCTGCATGACCACCGGATCGACCGATCCCAACAGACCCAAAGCCTGGAATATCGGCCCAAACTCGTCAATCGACTGGTTGGCCCGCGTCACGATCTGTTTGGCAATTGGGGCACGTTCCACCGAATAGCTCTCCAACAACTCCCGCCCTGCCGTCCCCTTGACTGCCAAAGCCAGCTTCCACGCCAGATTAAACGCATCCTGTATCGCCGTGTTCGACCCCAAGCCATTGCTCGGCGGATGCCGGTGCGCCGCATCGCCCATGATGAATACCCGGTCCGTCTGCATATGGGTCGCGTACATATTGTTGACGGTCCAGGTTTTGGCCGACAGCAACTCAATCTGCAGCCCCGGATCGCCGACCAATTGCCGGGCCACCGTGGTCGCCATCGCCGCATCGACCTTTGGGGCGGGCTGGTTGATGTCATAGCCCCAGCTGATCAGCCATTCATTCCACGGGCGGACCATGCGGATCAGGCCCATGCCGATGCCGCCAACAGTGGCCCCCGGCTGCATCACCCAATATAGAACCGATGGGCGGTGCGCGACGTGTTTGGACAGATCGGCCTTGAACAGGATATTGACCGACCCGCCCACCCCCATCTTGCCCTCGAACGGCAGACCGGCAATCTCGGCCACGCGTGAATTGCCGCCATCCGCCCCAATCAGATATTTCGACCGGATCGACACTTCTCTGCCCGTCATCCGGTCCAGACACGTCGTCGTCACCCCCTCGGCATCTTCAATATGCCGCACATATTCGGTGGACATCCGGGCCTGCGTGCCCTTGCGACAGGCGGTCTTGAACAGCAGCGGCTCCATATAGGTCTGCGGCAGATCATTCATGAACGTCGGCGACGACCGCAAATGTTCGGCCATACTCTCGGGCGAGGTGCCCCAGCTTTGGATGCGGCCAATTTCTTCGCCCGCCAGCGACTCGCAAAACACAGTATTGCCCATGTGTTCCTTGTCTGTGGCAAACATATAGGCCTCTTCCTCAACCTCGCGGCCCAGATCGCGCAACACCTCCATGGTGCGCTGGTTGGTGATAAGGGCACGCGGGGTATTGGCCAACCAGCGATAGCGGTTCACCACCATGTTCTGAATGCCATAGGACGACAGCAAAGCCGCCGATGCAGACCCCGCAGGTCCGGTCCCGATGATCAGCACATCGGTCACGATATCAGACATCAACAACTCCCCCCATTCGCTCTCGCAACAGACCTAGCACCGCATCCCGGCGAAAAGCAAAGCCTGTCCTTTCCATTCTTTTGTTCCCAAATATCCCGGGGAGTCGCCATTGGTGCGCCATTGGTCCGAGCGACAATGGCGACGAGGGCTGGCCCCTCAATTCCTGCCTTTGGGCACGCGCATTCACGCCGGGCACGCACCCTCCCACGCGGCCGCCAAAAGCCATAATCCCTTGCGTATCAATTCTTTTGGCCACAGTTTGGCTGCAAGGCGATAGGAAACGCGATGGATAACCTGAGTTTAGACCTGCGTGGTAGCCTGCCCGACGCCCTACGGGTGCTGTTGGCTGAATACCCGCGCGACGGCTGGGCGGCGGACCGGAACTTTCAGGGATTGGTCAGCTTTTGGCTGGAACGCCACATGATGTTCCGCAAACTGTTGGCGCTGATGCAGGCGGACACCGAGGCGCTGCTGGACCGAACCCTCGACCCTGCGCAATTTTCCAGCAAGATCAGCCGTTTGGGTGGCATGTTCGTGAATGATCTGCATGGCCATCATCAGATCGAAGATCAGCATTATTTCCCGGTTCTGGCCGCCAAAGAGCGCAGCATCGCCCGCGGGTTCCAGATTTTGGACCTCGACCATCACGCCATTGACGGCCATCTGGACGGGTTCACCAAGGGGGCCAATGCTGTGTTGCAACGCCGCGACGACCGGGACGCGATGCAAACCGCCGCTGGCCGGTTTCACGGCGATTTGCAGCGGCTGGGCGGGTTCCTGAACCGGCATTTGATTGACGAGGAAGAACTGATCGTGCCGATCATCCTGCGGCACGGGGCGGGTAGTTTGGAATGACCAACCGGATGCGTTCAGATGATTGACAAGCTGGAAATGTTTCTGGCGCTGGCAAAAGAGCAGCATTTTGGCCGCGCGGCGCAGGCTGTCGGCGTCACCCAACCCACCCTGTCGGCTGCAATTAAGCAATTGGAAGAACAGCTTGGCGTGATGCTGGTGTTGCGCGGGTCGCGCTTTGGCGGGCTGACCCCCGAGGGCAAGCGCGTGCTGGAATGGGCGCGGCAAATCGTCGGCGATACCCGCACGATGAAGGAGGAACTGCGCGCCGCGCGGGCTGGCCTGTCCGGCAATGTCCGCCTTGCCGTCATCCCTACCGCCCTGACCGCCGTGTCGCAACTGACGACGAACTTTGCCCGCGCCCATCCGAATGTGCGCTTTACGGTGCTGTCCGCTACATCCATCGACATCCTCAAACAGCTTGAGGATTTGGCAATTGATGCCGGAATTAGCTATCTGGATAACGAACCGCTTGGGCGGGTTGTGACCGTTCCGTTATATAGCGAACGCTACGTGCTGGTTGTGCGCAGCGACGCACCACAGGCCGCTTTGAAATCCATCGCTTGGGCCGACCTTGGTACACTGCCCCTGTGCCTGTTGACCCCCGATATGCAAAACCGCCGGATTATCGGAGGGCATCTGGCCGAGGCCGGGGTAACGGTGGCGCCGGCGATTGAAACAAATTCGACTATCGTGTTGATATCCCACGTCTTAAGCGGCGGCTGGGCCACGATCCTGCCGCAAAAAGCCGCCGAGATTTTCCTGACTTCGCCGCTGCGCGCGATCCCGATCATCGCCCCCGACGCCCGCCACGCCATCGGCCTGATCGCCCCTTACCGCGAACCGCATACGCCGGTATTGGCCGCCCTACTGACCGAAGCCCGGCGTATGGCCGAAGATTGATAGGAATTTCCTATCGATTGACGAAAGATTGATCTTGAATTTCGGCGTAAAAAGGCGCTGTGACAACACAGGTTTTACCGCTCGGAGTCCCCCATGTCGCAGTCACCCCGCATCCTTGAAATTATCGCCGCCCATGCGGGGCTGGAAGGGCCGCTTTTACCGATTTTACACGCCATTCAGGCCGAATACGGCCATATCCCGCAGGATGCGCTGCCGATCATCGCGCTGGCGCTGAACATCAGCCGCGCCGAGGTGCATGGGGTGATGTCGTTTTACCACGATTTCCGCGAAGAACCCGCCGGGCGGCATGTCCTGAAACTGTGCCGGGCCGAGGCCTGTCAGGCGATGGGGGCTAACACGCTGGCGGATAACGCAAAATCCCGGCTGGGCGTGGATTGGAATGGCACCACGGCGAATGGCGCGCTGACGCTCGAGCCGGTCTTTTGCTTGGGCCTATGTGCCTGCGGCCCCGCCGCGATGCTGGATGGCCGGGTGATTGGCCGGGTCACTGCCGCCCGGATTGATGCGCTGGCGGTGGAGTGTGGCGCATGAAAATCTATGTGCCACTAGATGCGGCAGCCAAAGCTTTGGGCGCGGATGCGGTTGCGGCAACAGTGCTGACCGAGGCGGCACGGCGTGGGGTTGAAGTGACCCTTGTGCGCAACGGGTCGCGCGGCATGGTCTGGCTGGAACCATTGATTGAGGTTGAAACTGCGGCTGGGCGCGTGGGCTTTGGACCCTGCGAACCCGCTGATGTTGCAGCGCTTTTCGACGATCTGGCGGCGCATCCCAAGGCGCTAGGCCGCGTCAATGACATCCCATTTTTCGCCCGCCAAACCCGCCTGACCTTTGCCCGCGTCGGCGTGATCGACCCGCTGTCGCTGGATGATTATCAGGCGCATGGTGGCCTGTCCGGCCTAGGCAAGGCGCTCACCTTGACCGGGGCCGACATCGTTAAACAAGTCACTGACTCTGGCCTGCGCGGCCGTGGCGGCGCAGGCTTTCCCACTGGGATCAAGTGGAAAACCGTGGCCGAGGCGACTGCGGATCAGAAATACATCGTTTGCAACGCCGACGAGGGGGATTCGGGCACTTTCGCCGATCGGATGCTCATGGAGGGCGACCCGTTCACTCTGATCGAAGGCATGATTATCGCAGGGATCGGCGTGGGGGCGACGCGCGGCTACGTCTATCTGCGGTCAGAATACCCCGATGCGATTGTGGTTATGACCGAAGCCGTGCGCCGGGCGCAGGCGTTCGGATTGCTCGGCGCGTCGGTTCTGGGGTCCGGCCAAGCCTTTGATATGGAAATCAGAACCGGCGCCGGGGCCTATGTCTGCGGCGAGGAAACCTCGCTGCTGAACTCACTCGAAGGCAAGCGCGGCATCGTGCGGGCCAAACCGCCGCTGCCCGCGTTAGAGGGGTTCCTGGGCAAGCCTACGGTGGTCAATAATGTGATTTCGCTGGCGACGATCCCGGTCATCTTTGAAAAAGGTGCCCAGCATTACAAAGACTTCGGGCTTGGCCGGTCGCGCGGCACCATTCCTCTACAGATTGCCGGAAATGTGCAATTCGGCGGGCTGTTTGAGACGGCTTTTGGGCTGTCTTTGTTCGAAATTGTCAACGACATTGCGGGCGGTACGGCGACAGGTCGGCCTGTCAAAGCGGTGCAGGTCGGTGGGCCATTGGGCGCTTACTTCCCCCCTTCCAAATTCCAAACCCCTTTCGGCTATGAAGAATTCGACGGCGCGGGCGGGTTGATCGGCCATGCTGGCATCACCCTGTTTGACGACCAAACCGACATGCTGGGCATGGCCCGTTTCGCCATGGAATTCTGCGCGATTGAAAGCTGCGGCAAATGCACCCCCTGCCGCATCGGCGCGGTGCGCGGTGTCGAAACCATCGACCGGATCGCACGGGGCGACGCCGCCGCAATCCCGCTGTTGACCGACCTGTGCGAAACGATGCGCGACGGCTCGCTCTGTGCGCTGGGCGGTTTCACCCCCTTCCCCGTGATGTCCGCCCTGACCCATTTCCCCGATGATTTTGCCCGTATGAAGGAAGCCGCAGAATGAAAGATTTCATCATTCCGTCAAAGGATTACGGGTTTTCCGACCGTGACATGGGCACGCCTGCGTCCAAGTCCACACAGATGGTCACGCTGACCATCGACAGCTTCTCGGTCACGGTTCCCGCCGGGACCAGCGTCATGCGCGCCAGCGCCGAGGCGGGCATTCAGGTGCCTAAACTCTGCGCCACGGATTCGGTCGAGGCATTCGGGTCCTGCCGCCTGTGTGTGGTCGAAATCGAAGGGCGACGTGGCACGCCTGCGTCCTGCACCACACCCGTGACCGAAGGGATGATTGTCCATACTCAATCTGCGAAGGTCAAAAAGATCAGGAAAGAGGTCATGGAATTGTACATTTCTGACCATCCCTTGGATTGTCTGACCTGTTCGGCCAATGGCGATTGCGAATTGCAGGACATGGCCGGGGCCGTCGGCCTGCGCGATGTGCGCTACGAGGCGGTCGATACCCACTTCACCGCGCGGCAAAACGGCGAGGCGAACCCGCTGTTCATCCCCAAAGACGACAGCAACCCCTATTTCACCTATGACCCCGCCAAATGCATCGTCTGTTCGCGCTGCGTGCGGGCCTGCGAAGAGGTGCAGGGCACATTCGCGCTGACGATCGAAGGGCGCGGGTTTGATAGTCGCGTCAGGGCCGGGCTGAAATCCGACACCTTCCTGACCTCGGATTGCGTATCTTGCGGGGCCTGTGTCGCGGCCTGCCCCACGGCCACCCTGCAGGAAAAATCGGTCATTGCCATTGGCACGCCGGAACGGTCGGTCATTACCACCTGCGCTTATTGCGGGGTGGGCTGTTCGTTCAAAGCCGAATTGAATGGCGATGAATTGGTCCGGATGGTGCCATATAAACATGGCAAGGCGAACCGAGGGCATTCCTGCGTCAAGGGTCGTTTCGCCTATGGCTATTCGGCGCATTCAGACCGGATTATCAAACCGATGATCCGCGATGCCATTTCCGACCCGTGGAAAGAAGTGTCGTGGGACGAGGCCATTACCTATGCCGCAACCAAAATGCGCTGCATTCAGGCACAATATGGGCAGCAGGCGATTGGTGGCATTACCTCCAGCCGTTGCACCAACGAAGAAACCTATCTGGTCCAAAAAATGATCCGCGCGGTATTCGGCAATAATAACACCGACACCTGCGCCCGGGTCTGCCATTCGCCCACCGGCTTTGGATTGCGCAATGCGTTCGGCACCAGTGCGGGCACGCAAGACTTTGATTCTGTGGAACATTCTGATGTTATCATCGTCATCGGTGCGAACCCGACCGATGGCCACCCGGTCTTTGCCAGCCGGATGAAGAAACGGCTGCGGGCGGGCGCGAAACTGATTGTGATCGACCCGCGCCGGATTGATCTGGTCAAAACCCCGCATGTTGAGGCGTCCTATCATTTGCCATTAATGCCCGGCACCAACGTGGCCGTGCTCACCTCCATCGCCCATGTCATCGTGACTGAATCCCTGATGGACGAAACCTTTATCCGCGAGCGCTGCGACTGGGATGAATTCAGCGACTACGCCGCTTTCGTCAGCGACCCGCGCCATTCACCTGAAGCCACCGCATTCCTGACCGGTGTCAATGCCGACGAATTACGCGGCGCGGCGCGGTTGTTTGCCAAAGGCGGCAATGGCGCAATTTATTACGGCCTCGGTGTCACCGAACATTCCCAAGGGTCCACCACCGTCATGGCCATTGCCAATCTGGCGATGATGACCGGCAATCTGGGCCGCCCCGGTGTAGGGGTCAACCCGTTGCGCGGGCAGAATAATGTGCAGGGTGCCTGCGATATGGGATCGTTCCCGCATGAATTGCCGGGCTATCGCCATGTATCCGATGATGCAACGCGGGACATATTCGAAAAACTCTGGGGCACGGTGATTGACAAGGAGCCGGGGCTTCGGATTCCGAATATGCTGGATGCAGCGGTCGAGGGTACTTTCCGGGGGATTTATATTCAGGGCGAGGATATCCTGCAATCCGACCCCGATACCAAGCATGTCTCGGCCGGATTGGCCGCGATGGATTGCGTGATTGTGCAGGACCTGTTCCTGAACGAGACCGCCAATTACGCGCATGTGTTCCTGCCCGGATCGACATTTCTTGAAAAAGACGGCACATTTACCAATGCCGAACGCCGGATCAACCGGGTGCGCCGCGTTATGGCCCCGCGTAACGGTTATGCGGATTGGGAAGTGACGCAGTTACTGGCCAATGCCATGGGCGCGAATTGGACCTATACCCATCCGGCGCAGGTGATGGATGAAATTGCGGCGACCACGCCGTCATTCGCCAATGTGTCCTATGAAATGCTGGAAGAAAAAGGTTCGGTGCAATGGCCCTGTAATGAAAAGGCGCCAGAGGGCACGCCGATCATGCATATCGGCGGCTTTGCGCGGGGCAAAGGCAAGTTCATCGTGACGGAATATATCCCGACCGAAGAACGCAGTGGGCCCCGGTTCCCGCTGCTGCTGACCACCGGGCGCATCCTGTCGCAATACAACGTCGGCGCGCAAACCCGGCGGACCGAAAATACCGTCTGGCATGCCGAAGATTTGCTTGAAATCCATCCGCATGATGCCGAAGTGCGCGGGGTCAAGGATGGCGACTGGATCAAACTCGCCTCGCGGTCCGGCGATACAACTCTGCGGGCACAGATCACTGACAGGGTCGCACCAGGGGTGATCTACACCACCTTCCACCACCCCGAAACCCAGGCCAATGTCATCACCACGGATTATTCCGACTGGGCCACCAACTGCCCGGAATACAAGGTGACGGCAGTGCAAGTGTCCAAAACCAACGGCCCGTCGGAATGGCAAAAGGATTATGCCGCCCATGCCGAACGGTCGCGCCGCATCGTCACGGCGGCGGAATGACCGGTTTGGGCCTCGTCTCTCAGCGGGTGCAGACCGTCGCTTTGGGACATGGCGCAGACAGCCGTGTGCTGCCCGAAGAAATGCCTGTGGCCATTGTTTATAACGGCACGACGCAGGCTGTCATGATGGCCACGCCCGGCGATCTGGTTGATTTTGCTGTCGGATTCTCGCTGTCCGAACATATCGTGACGGCGGCGACCGATCTGGGCGACATTGAAATCATCGAACATGCGGCAGGAATCGAGGCGCAAATCTGGCTGCCCGAACATTTTGAATCCGCCCTGTCCGGCCGCCGCCGCGCCATGACCGGCCCGGTGGGCTGTGGGCTGTGCGGCATCGATTCACTGGCCGAGGCGTTGCGCCCCATCGCCCCCCTGCCTGCGTCGCCCTTGACCCTGACGCCTGCGGATTGCACCCTCGCCTTGGACGAATTGCGCGGTTGGCAACCGCTGCATGATGAAACCCGCGCGGTCCATGCCGCAGGGTTCTATGTCCCCGGTCAGGGCATAATTATGGCCCGCGAAGATGTCGGGCGGCATAATGCATTGGATAAACTGATCGGCGCGATGGCCCGCGCGGGGATTGACGGGGCCACGGGGGCGATTGCGCTGACCAGCCGCATCTCGGTTGAAATGGTGCAGAAATGCGCCGTTGCGGGCAGCCCCGTTTTGCTCGCTGTTTCATCGCCCACCGCCCATGCCGTGCGGCTGGCAGAGGGGGCGAATATCACCCTGGTGTCACTTGCCCGTGGGTCAGCGCATGTATTTTCTCACCCATCCCGCATTCAGAACGGTCCGCAAAATGTCGCATGAAAAACTGACCCGCATGGCCAATCAGATCGCCAGCTTTTACCTGACCCAGCCCGAGGCTGAACGCGTGCCTGCGGTGACCAAGCATTTGAAGGATTTCTGGGAACCCCGAATGAAAAAGGAACTGTTCGACATGATCGACGCGGGCGAACCGGGGTTAGAGCCGCTGGTGTTGCAAGCGGCCGCACAATTACGCGCAGCCTAGCTATCAGGCCATGTAAAACTGCTTTGGCAGCAAATACGGAAATTGTGTCGCCGGATCAATCTCGACCTTCATGATCGGGGCCATC
Source organism: Rhodobacterales bacterium (assembly GCA_031422295.1). Taxonomy (GTDB): domain Bacteria; phylum Pseudomonadota; class Alphaproteobacteria; order Rhodobacterales; family Rhodobacteraceae; genus JANOMH01. The sequence goes on from JANOQM010000029.1 coordinate 174,003, forward strand.
CATTCGCCCCATTTCGCATTGACCGGTGCTGCAGCAATCGCCTTTTGCGTGGCGGCCAGATCATCGGTTTCAAAATAGCCAAACAGCGTCAGCCCATGTCGGAAGATATTGTAATTGCGAATACCGGCACGGCGTAGCGCATCCAACATCTCTGGCCAAATCTCGTCATGTCGGCGCAGATATTCCACTTCATACCCCGGCCTGACCTCCAGCACCCATGCATAGCCTGCCATCCTAAATCCTCTCCAGAACACCGCTGGCCGCCGAGCGATACAGCGCCGCAATCGCCTCAGTCACCCGCGCACCGCATTCGGCGTTAGACGCGTTAACCGCCGGCTTGCCCGCGCATAGGGCGGCAAATATCCGGACCGGCAGCGCGCCGTCATAACCGGTTTCAAAGTCATTCAGCGGCACCGCCTGATCCTGCCCATCCAGCCGTCGCAGCTCTAGTTTCGCGGGCAGGTTGCTGAAGAAAATGCACCCTTCGGTCCCATAAATCCGGATATCGGTATGCATGCCGACATGTTTTGGTACCGTCGCCGCACCCGAGATTGACACGGTCGCGCCATTGGTCATCCGCGCGATAGCGGCATCATAATAATCCACACCAATGGGCGATTTGACATCCATCGCATAGACAGATTCAAACGTCATATCCGTGACATAGGTCAGCCAAGCCAAAGAATGCGACATCTGCCCCCAGGCATAGCCACCCGCCTTTTTCGGGTCCGCCCAGGTGGATGCGGGCGGACGGAAAAGATGGTCTGCCGTCTCCTTCATCGGCTTGCCGGACATGAGGTCGTCCAGCGGCGAGCCCATCTGGCAGACGACATGGCGGACCTGCCCGATCTTGCCATCCCGCACCCAATCAGCGGCCTTCCGTGAATACGCGGTGAAGTTCAGTCCCGTCGGCACCATTACCTCGCGCCCCACCCGCAGGGCCGTCGCCGCAATTGCGCGACCGTCCGCCGCCGAAGTGGCCATCGGTTTTTCCACCATCACATGACAGCCCGCCTCCAGCGCCGCAATCGCGGGCCCGGTGTGATG
>JANOQM010000030.1:0-197183 GCA_031422295.1 Rhodobacterales bacterium
TCGAACGTGCAGATCAGCCGCAGGGTTTCGTCATAGCCCGACCAGGCCAGCGTGATCGAATAGGTCCGCCATTGGCCGACGACCGCCATGGCGATCTGGTCGTCCGCGATGCGGTCAAACTCCCAATCATGGGATTCCGCAATGTTTTCCACCAGATCAATCGGGTGAAGGTCGTCGTTATCGACAAATTGTTCGGACAATGCCATGGGTTCGCCCCCTTGGAGTTTGCGCTTGCAGGCGGCAGTGCCACAGGCGCTTGTTGACTGCTCTAGGGCCAGCGTTACGGCGCTGTTTCCCTACTGCATATGGTGGATTGCTTATGGGCGTCCTGTAAAGCAGTTTCTTGGGGATAAGCCGTTGGAACGGCCATATTTCACACCCCTGTTACGCCGATAGGAGCACCCGATGAACACCGACCTGCTGAAACGCCTGTGCGAAACCCCCGGTGTGCCGGGCCACGAGGACCGCGTCCGCGCGCTGATCATGTCCGAGATCAAGAGCCTGTTTGACGAGGTGACGGTGGACCCGATGGGGTCGCTATTGTGCAAGCGCAATGCGGGGCCAAAGGTCAAAAAGCCTTTGAAGGTCATGCTGTTGTGCCACATGGACGAGATCGGGTTTCTGGTCAGCCATATCTCTGAGGCGGGGTTCATCTATGTGCAGGCCGTCGGCGGTTTCGACCCCCGCAATCTGTTTTCCCGCCGCGTTCTGGTCTGTACCGAGGGCGGCGATTTCAAGGGCGTGATGAATCCGGGCGGCAAGCCGATCCATATTTCATCCCCCGAGGACCGTAAGAAGGTGCCCGAGGTGGGCGAGTTTTGCATTGACCTTGGCATGGGCAAAAAGACCGCCGATGTGGTGCAGATCGGCGATTATGTGGTGATGGACGAGCCGTTCATCGAGATTGGCGATAAATTCGTGTCAAAAGCGCTGGATAATCGCGTCGCCTGCTGGCTGGGGATCGAGGCGATCCGGGCTTTGGGCAAAAAGGGGCGTGGGGCCGAAATTCACGTGGTGTTTACGACCCAGGAAGAAGTCGGCCTGCGTGGGGCGCGGACGGCGGCCTATGCGGTGCGGCCTGATATCGGGATTGGCATTGATACCACGCTGGCCTGCGATACGCCGGGGATACCGGATATGGACCGGACCACGAAACAGGGCGACGGCTTTGGCCTCCATGTGCGGGATTCGTCGTTTATTGCCGATAAGGGGCTGGTGGCGGACATTGCAGCTTTGGCTGTGCGCAAGGGCATTCCGTTTCAGCGGACTATGCTGGCGGCGGGCGGGCAGGACGGAGCGGCGGCGCAACAGGCGGCCGCAGGGGCCCGGGCCGTGGGGATTGTCGTTGGGACGCGGTATATCCATACGGTGACGGAGATGGTGCATAAGTCGGATCTGGCGGCGGCACGGGATATATTGGCAGCGTATTTGGGGGAGTTTTAGAGCAGCAGTTGCCTATTCTAGCAGAGGTGTTAATTTGTTTGCCTACGTTATGAATCAGAAATGGCAGACTTATTGAAATTTCCCAAACTTACACCTCTGCGCGCTGTTGTCGGATTTTTTGCAATCTGGTATGCATGGGACAGCGTTTCGCCAAAGCGCTATACCGTTGATGGCTGGTGTTTGACCCATGATCGTGGAGCAGTTGAACTTGCCTCCAGAAGTGCTTTCGAATCAGCAATCCCAATATTCGGTGTACCTTACGATGACCCCCTAGCGCCCATCATAATGACAGATGGCGAAAGGGGACTGGCAATAAGCTACTATAAGCAGCAAGGGCAGTCATACCAAAACTTCCAAACCAGCACTGAACCATGGGGAGGAAGCTATTGGGGAGAGTGCCCGCGAACTCCGCTAGAAAACGGTCTGTCAAGGATTGAAAGAGTTACCTCCGAGCATTGCATAGAGCGGAGTGTCGCTGACAGATACATTCCAACCGAAAAACTTACAGGTTTTGGATCGATTTCAATTTCCTGCTTGCCAGACGACGCTAATGTCAATTGTCGAATGTCGGCAATACTACAAAATAACTGGATGGCAATAATTGCATTGCCAAAAGTCATGCTTGGCGACTGGAGGACGGTGGCAGTGAGACGGGGAGACTTCTTTTCCGAAAACCTAAGGGATTGTGGAAAGTGACTGTTGCGGCACGCGCCCACAGTCGATCGCTACGGATCCGATATATCCCTCGCCCCATGCACAACACGAACAACCCGAACCCCCTCCAACTCAACGCGATAAAGGATCAGATAAGGCAACGACACCAAGTTCCGAATCCCGGACCCGAATTCCTCTCGCGACGGGCCTGACCAAGGGTGCAGCGTCAACAGATCAATGCGGCGCTCTATTGCCAGCAACACCCGATCTGCAGCATCAGGATCGTCTTGGGCAATGTAGTGCCAAATCTCGATCAGGTCTTTAGCGGCGCTAGCTGACCGCAAAACAACGACCATTCGCAATACTCAAGCTATTTTTCTTGACACAAATGTCCGCCGCGCCTCGGCGATGATTTCGGCCATGCTGCCAAACTCGCTGGTCCCACTATCCAGCCCCTCTTGGACCGCTACCCGCAATTCCTCGACCGTATAGCCCAGCAAATCGCGGCGTTCTTTCCATTCGCGGACCGCGTCGCGGATGGCTTCGCTGGTTGAGGCATATTCGCCTGCTTCGACCGCACGGCGCACAAAGCCGGCCTGTTCGGCGGTCAAGGCGATGGTGATTTTCTCGACGGTGCCCATGGGATACTCCTAGATGATACGCAAACGGTATGCGATTGGCATACCAAAATCAAGCCAGTCCCGGATTTGTGGTTGTAATATCAGCGGGCCCGGCTGGATATTCGACACGCTTTTTCGCAAACACAGGATGCGTTTTGGCGAAATACTGCCAATGCTGCCTTTCAGTCTGACGCGATTTTGGCAGTGTGTCATTATATAAGCGGCATGAGATATCTGGAGGCCCGTTTTGTCCTTTGATCCGACCCTCGCTGCAATCCGCTTTGGCACTGGATTGTCGGTGCACCTGCTGCCACCAGTCGCCGTGGCAGCAATGCTGGATATGGTGACCGGGCCTGATCTGGCAGCCGATGCCTTTCCGATCCCGCTTTCAGCCGATGCCGAACCCCGGCTGGCCGATTTTCGCGCCCTTAGCCGGGCGCGGCGCGCGGCGGTCGGGACGGACCAGCAGGCTGATATTGAAACCGCATATCGCGATATCCGGATTGCGGCCCGCACCGCCCGACTGGGGTTTTTTCAGGCCACTTTAGCCCGCGGCGTCGCGACGCAGGATGGCCTGCGCGAACGGCTGACGCTTTTCTGGGCAGATCATTTCACCGTCCGGGCGCGGGATGCGTTTGCGACTTATCTGGTGGCTCCGTATGCCGCCGATGCGATCCGGCCGCATCTGACCGGACGCTTTGCCGATATGCTGAAGGCTGTGGTCGTGCATCCGATGATGCTGGTCTATCTGGATCAGACCCGATCAATGGGGCCGAACAGCCCGGCAGCACAGCGCCGCGACCGGGGGCTGAATGAAAATTTGGCGCGCGAATTGCTGGAATTACACACTGTCGGTGTGAACGGGCCCTATACCCAAGATGACGTGCGTGAACTGGCCGAATTGCTGACCGGGCTGGTTTGGCATCCGGACAGTGGCTTTGCCTATGATCCGCGCCATGCCGAACCGGGGGCCGAGACGGTGCTGGGCGTGACTTATGGGCAGGATTCGTCGTTGGAAACGGTATTCGCTGTACTCGAAGGCATCGCCGCCCATCCGGCCACGGCGCAGCATATTGCCCGCAAACTGGCCACCCATTTCGTGTCCGATACGCCCGATCCGGGCCTTGTCGCCAGTCTGACCGCAGTGTTCAGCGATACCGGGGGCGATCTGCAGGCGGTGACTGCGGCCTTGCTGAACCACCCTGCCGCTTGGGATCCGACCCTGCACAAGGTCAAGCCGCCCTTTGGGTTTGTCCAATCCGCCTTGCGCGCGTTGGGCGTGCCGGGGCAGGCAATCACGGCACTGGACCTGCGCCAGACCGAACGGCTGTACCGGCTGCCGATGAAGGTCATGGGCCAGACATGGGAAGAACCGCCCGGCCCGGATGGTTGGCCCGAAGAAGCGGCGGCATGGGTTACGCCACAAGGCATGGCCGCAAGGATCAATTGGGCGATGACCATGCCGGAACGATTGTTGCCCGTGCTGCCTGATCCGCGCGACTTTGTGCATACCGCCCTTGGCACCAACCCACCCGCACCGGTGCTATTTGCCGCACAGGCCGCCGAAAGTGTCCCTGAGGGGATCGGCCTGATCCTGTCCTCATCCGCCTTTCACCGGAGATAGCCATGCAGCGCCGCAAATTTCTGCTGACCGGGGCGGCCTTGGGCTGTTCTGCTGCCGCAAGCCCGCTTTTGACGCCTATCGCCTTTGCCCAAGGGCCGTGGGACAACCGGCTGGTGGTGATTATCCTGCGTGGCGCGATGGACGGGTTGGATGCGGTCCAGCCGGTCGGTGACCGGGACTATGCAGCGTTGCGGCCCAGTCTGGCCGGGGTGGCCGGGCTGACCGATCTGGATGGATTCCACGCCTTGCACCCGGCTCTGTCGCCGTTGGTGCCGCTTTGGGACGCCCAGCAACTGGGGTTTGTGCATGCCGTTTCAACGCCCTACCGCGACAAACGCAGCCATTTTGACGGTCAGGATATCCTTGAGGCGGGCACGCCGGGGCTGACCGCCGAGGGCACGCGTGATGGCTGGCTGAACCGGATGTTGCAGACCATGCCGGGGCTGTCCGCCGAAACTGCTTATGCGATTGGCCGCGAACAGATGCTGATCCTGTCAGGGGCCGCCCCTGCGGCGCGCTGGTCGCCGGATGCAAGGATGATCCTGTCACCACAAGCTAGGCAGTTGCTGGCCCTTGTGCAGCAGGACGATCCGCTGTTCCGCGTGGCGACAGAAGATGCGGTGATGATCGTCGATGATCTGGCCGCCGAGGCCGAAGGCGACATGACCGAAACTGCCCTGCGCGGCGATCACGTGAAACTGGCGCAATTCGCCGCATCACGGCTGCGCGGCGATACCCGGATTGCCAGTTTTTCCATCGGCGGATGGGATACGCATAACCGGCAAGAGGCGGGGCTGGGCCGGGCCCTTTCGCGGCTGTCAGACACAGTACTGACGTTGCAGACCGAACTTGGGGCGATTTGGGGCCAAACCGCCGTGATCTGCATGACCGAATTTGGCCGGACCGCGCGGGAAAACGGCACCGGCGGCACCGATCATGGCACTGGCGGCGCGATGATCCTGGCCGGTGGTGCGGTGCGCGGCGGGCGGGTCGTGGCCGATTGGCCGGGGTTGGCAGACGCTGACCTTTACGCTGGCCGCGACCTGATGCCGACCCGCGATGTGCGCGCCCATGCGGGTTGGGTGATGCGGGGGCTATTCGGGCTGGATGCGGGCGTTATTGAACAAGCGGTGTTTCCGGGGTTGGAACTGGGGCCAGATCCTGGGCTGTTATTGTAAGTTCACTGCCTTCGCCGTAGGTTTCGGCGATGAAATTCCCGAGTTGAGCAGAGCAAGATGACCGAACGCAAGGTTGGACCACTACTGACCGATTGGATTGCACCGCCGGTGCCGGGTGGGGTGCCTTTGGCGGGTCGATTTGTCCGACTTGAACCTCTTGATCCGGTTCGCCATGCCCCTGAATTATTTGCGGCCTTTGCCGGGCATAACTGGATTTGGGACTATCTGGGTCATGGACCGTTTGCCGATGTGCCAGAGTTGCAATCGGTTTTGACAACGACCGCCCGCGAACATCCGACCTATGTGGTTTGCCCGGCAGGGCAGGGACCGCTCGGTTTTGCCAGCTACTGGACTGTCGCTGCAGTCATGGGGTCAGCCGAGGTCGGCGGCATCACCTTTTCCCCGGCCCTGCAACGCACCCCTGCCACGACTGAGGCGATGTATCTGATGATGCGCCATGCCTTTGCGGTGGGATATCGGCGTTATGAATGGAAATGCAATGCGCTGAACTTGCCGTCGCGCCGGACTGCCCAAAGGTTGGGGTTCAGTTACGAAGGGATTTTCCGCAACCATATGGTGATCAAGGGGCGCAACAGGGACACAGCATGGTTTGCCATCACTGTAGAGGATTGGCCGGGGTTAAAACTGGCTTTCGAAGGCTGGCTTGATCCGGCGAATTTTGATGATGAGGGTCGACAGCGCCATTCACTCAGTACATTCACTGCGCCAGTTCTTGCGGCCCACGACCCGTTGCAATAGCTATAGCGGACCCATTGGGGCCAGCCTTTGCTGTACCATCGCGGCCAACCTCGCCAGATGTGGGCGGTGCGGGCTGCCGGCCATCCGGCTGGCGGCCAGTTCGTCCACTGCATCGGACAGCGGATGATCACCGGCAGACCTCGCCACACCGCCCAGAAACTGGGTTATATAGTCCAGCGCGCTGCCCTGTTCCTCGCCGGATAGAACATCGGCAATTTGGGCCAGATCATCGCGGTAGGCGATGGGATCGGGGTTCACTTGGTCGTCTGACACCGGACGAGGGCCGGGTGGATGCCTGTCACGCGGCATATGGTCTAAAATAGCGGCCTGAAATTGGGCCAGTGACGCAATCGGTTTGGCGATAAACCCATCCGCCCCGGCGGCCATCGCCAGTGCCTCGGCCCCTGGATCGCCGCTGGTGGCCAGCAGTATGTCAACACGCGGCGTAGCGCCTGCCAGTTCAGCAATCAGATCGGCCCCTGACCCATCCGGCAGGCCCAGATCAACAATGACCGCGGTAGGGCGATACACCCGCAGATGACGGCGGGCATGAAACAGGCTGTCGGCGCGGCGAATGCGCGCGCCTGACCGCAGGCACAGCAGGCGCAATGCCTCAGACGCGAAACGGCTGTCTTCGACCACCAGAACCGTCAGCCCCAGCAAGGGCCGCGCCGCAGTGGCGGGCCGCATCATCATGAAGTCATCCAGCGTGTCCATCAGTGATTCCCCCGGTTAAGACCTGTGCCGATACCCAAAGATGACCTCAATGTGGTGAACACCGGGTTAATGGCCCCATAAATTGCTGACGGGTTGCGCCGGTTTGGCCTGCGCGACATAAACGGGCACGACATAACCGCCGCACAGCAACTGGATTCCACCATGATTGGCCGCCTGAACCATGTCGCCATCGCCGTGCCCGATATTCTGGCGGCATCGGCGCAATACCGCGATATGCTGGGGGCCAGTGTCGGCCCGGTGCAGGATGAACCAACACATGGCGTCCGGGTGGTATTTATCACCCTGCCCAATACCAAAATCGAGCTGCTAACCCCGTTGGGCGACAACAGCCCGATTGCCGGGTTTCTGGAAAAATCCCCGGTAGGGGGCATTCACCATATCTGCTATGAGGTCGATGATATTCTGGCCGCACGCGACCAACTGATAGCGACAGGCGCACGCGTTCTGGGGAATGGCAGCCCAAAGATCGGGGCGCATGGCAAGCCTGTGCTGTTTTTACACCCAAAGGACTTCAATGGCTGCCTGATCGAGCTAGAACAAGTCTAACCCTTCCGCCTCCCATTTCGAATAGGCCTGCCCATGACCATTACTGCCGCCATCGTCCTGTTTTCCGTGATCTGGTTCATGGTATTTTTCATCGTGCTGCAACTGCCGATGACGACCCAAGGCGAGACGGGTGATGTGGTGCCCGGCACCCACAGCTCCGCCCCGGCCGATCCGCAGATAGGGCGACGGGCGCGGGTCACCTCAATTTGGGCCACTTGCATCTTTATCGTAATAGCCGGGGTCATTCTGTCCGGGCGGATCACGATACGCGATCTGGATTGGTTCGGGCGGATGTCGCCTCTGGCGGTTCAAGCCCAAGACTAACGCGACCAGCGGTCGCCGCCAACTCGAATCAACCAGAGCGACAATTGGATAAACCGCCGTCGGCGCGGGAATGACACCTGCCCGCCTTTTACTCGACATGATTACCGCCCCAGACCGCATTCCGCCGCCCATTTTGGCCCGCAAGTCGCACCGCGCGGCCCGAAAATGTCACGTTTGCGCCCGAAAAACGCAGCAGTCCTGAATGAAGAGTCAATGCGCAGACCGGCTCATATTCCGGTGCTGGCTTTTGAGGACCATCAGGGCAGGGGCGCGACGCGCGGAAACCCACGATGAAAAACAAAACCAGCAGCAGAGGACGGGTCGGCAAGAGATACACACGCCCCAAGGGGCACAGTTTTATCGCATATAGGGAGCGATCATCATGGCCATTTTTTCAAACGCAGCAACACTTACCGGCGCAGGAACTGACGACTACCTGCTGGGCGATTTCGCGACCAGTGCGCATAATACGATGTTTGGCGGCGCTGGCCGTGACGTCATGATCGGCGACAGCGACAACGTACTGCTCGTGGCCACTGCCGGCACCGGGTTTGGCAATGCCTACAACCTGACCAGTGACCTGACGATCTGGAGCCAGCTGTACAACCCCGATATTGCGAATTCGACAACGGTGTCGCATGCGACCGCCGTCATCGAAGGCAACAATACCAGCCAGTTTTACCGGGTAACTCTGGCAATCGGCCAAATCCTGACGCTCGATGTTGATTATGGCACGGACGCCAACGGGACTGTTTTAGGCGATGTCGATACCGAACTGCATGTCTATGCGGCAGATCAGACAACTGTCGTGGCAACCAACAATACCGGGTTGACGACTGAAGGCGGCCTTGGTTCGAACAGCACTTTGGATGGCTTCGTCACGTTCACTGCCACAGTCGCGGGCGACTATTACATCCGCGTGCAGGAATCTGGCGGCACTGTCGTGGATACCGACGACAACTATATCCTGAATATTTCGCTGACCAATCAGCCATCGTCCCAACCGTCCACCGGCAATGACGACCTGTTCGGGGGTGATGGCAATGACGTCATGTATGGCATTGGTGGCCATGACAAACTGTATGGCGGCAATGACAACGACTATATGACCGGTGATAGCGGCAATGACACCCTCGACGGTGGCGCTGGTGTTGACCTGATGTACGGCGGCGACAACAACGATACGTTCATCGTTGCGAACGGCTTTGCAGTAACCAATGGCGACGAGATCTATGGCGGCGCGGGCATCGATACGCTGAACATCTCGGCCCTGACCGGCCTCACCGGCGTCAGCGTCAATCTGACAGCGGGTACATTCACTCACAGTGGATCCACTTCGATCAATGTGATCGCCGAGGTGGAAAATGTTGTCGGCACCACAGGCGACGACGACTTTGTCGGAAACGCCTCGGTCAACGTGTTTACCGGTGGATTGGGTAATGACACGTTCGAAGGCGGGCTTGGCACCGACAGTTTCATTGGCGGGCAAGGTAACGATACCTATTTCACCAACTCCACATCCGAAGGAGTGGTCGAAGTTGCGGGCGAAGGCACCAATGACGTGGTCATCGCCAGTTCGACTTATACATTAACTGCCGGGTCTGCCGTCGAAGTGATCCAGACCAATAACGTCAGCGGCACCACCGGGATCAACCTGACCGGCAACGCGCTGGCCCAGTCGATCATCGGCAACGCAGGCAACAATGCACTTACCGACGGGGTTGCAGGGGCTGCGGATACACTGACCGGACATGCCGGAAATGACACCTATTACGTGAACACAGCGGGCACCCTGATTGTGGAAGATGCTGGTGGCGGTACCAATGACCGGGTTGCTGCCAGCGTGAACTTTGTTCTTGCTGCCGACGATAATATCGAAAATCTGACCACGAATATCGGAACCGGCACGACAGCGGTCAACCTGACTGGCAACGCATTGTCGCAGACCATCACCGGGAACAACGGCGCCAACGTGCTGGACTCGTTCACTGGTGCAGCCGACACGATGTCCGGCGCGCTGGGCAACGACACCTACATCATCCGCAACTCTGGCGATGTCATTGGCGAGACAGCGGGCCAAGGCACAGCAGATGTGGTGTCGGCGGCGGTCAGCTTTGTACTGGATGTCAGCGATGACATTGAAACGATGCAGACGACCAGCTTTGGCGGGACCGCTGCGATCAATCTGACCGGCAACGCGCTGGGCCAGACGATTACCGGCAATGCCGGGGCCAACGTGCTGGACGGCAAGGGCGGTAATGACACCCTGACCGGCAGTGCAGGGGCGGATACTTATGCCTTCTCCAGCGCCCTCGGCGGCAGCAACATCGACACCGTATCTGGCTATGTCGTGGCCGATGATACGATCCGGCTGGATAATAACGTGTTCACCGGGCTGACCTTCGGCGCACTGGCCTCGACTGCCTTTGTGCAGGTCACATCCGGCGGGGCGACAACGGCGGATCAGCGGATCATCTACAACTCGGTCACCGGGGCGCTGTCGTTTGACGCCGACGGGTCGGGGGCAGGTCTGGCCCAGCAATTTGCAACGCTGGCAACCGGTCTGACCATGGCCCACACTGAATTCGACGTGGTCGGCCTTGGCGGCGGCGGTGGCAGCGTGATCAACGGCACGATCAACAACGACAACCTTGTCGGGACCGGCGTGGCGGATACGCTGAACGGTCTGGCTGGCGACGATACGCTGAGCGGTGGTCTGGGCAATGACGTCAACTTTGGCGGCACCGGAAACGACACGTTTATCGTGGAAAGCTCGGGGGACATTGTCAACGAACTGGCTGGCGAAGGCACGAATGACAAAGTCGTGGCGCAAGGCACCTACGTTTTGGTGGCTGGGTCCGAAGTTGAAACGATGCAGACCAGCAGCTTTGGCGGCACGGCGGCGATCAATCTGACCGGCAACGCGCTGGCCCAGTCGATCATCGGCAATGCTGGCAACAATACGCTGGACGATGGCGGTGCCGGGGCGGCAGATACGCTGACCGGTTCAATCGGCAATGACACCTATTATGTCAGCAACGCCGGAACCGTGATTGTCGAGGGCGCGGGCCAGGGCACCAATGACCGGGTCGCGACACGGGTTTCCTTTACCCTGGCCGCCGACGACAATATCGAAAGCCTGACCACGATCGCCAGCGGAAGCACTACCGCAATCAACCTGACCGGCAATGCGCTGTCTCAATCCATCTCCGGGAACGCCGGTGCCAACGTGCTGGACTCGTTCACCGGCGCGGCAGATACACTGACCGGGCTTGGCGGCAACGACACCTACATCATCCGCAACGCCGGTGATGTCATTGTCGAGGCAGCGGGCCAGGGCACGGCAGATGTGGTTTCGGCGGCGGTCAGCTTTGTACTGGATGTCAGCGATGACATCGAGACGCTGCAAACCAACGATGCGTTGGGTACCACCGATATCAACCTGACCGGCAATGCGCTGGGCCAGACGATTATCGGCAACAATGGCGTTAACGTCATTGACGGCAAAGGTGGCAACGACATCCTGACAGACGGAGATGGTTTCGATACCTTTGTGTTCAGCACTACGCTGGATGCGGTAAACAACGTCGACACACTGACCGAATACGACTCCGGCACAGATATACTTGCTCTGACCAGCTCGCTCTTTGGAGTGCTGGCAGGTGCTGTTACGGCGCTTGATTTTGTGGCCAATGCGACCGGCGAGGCAACTGCTGCCGAACAAAACCTGATCTACAACACGACAACAGGTGCGCTATCTTATGATGACGACGGTGTGGGTGGCAACGCCTCGGTTCAGTTTGCGACTTTGACTGGCGCTACGTTCCTGCAATTCACGGACTTTGTTATCGTCTAAACCAGCCCTGCGACCATCAGACCGGCCGCGCCTTGCAAAGGCGCGGCCGGTTGCGTTTGCGCTATCGGCCCGTGCCGAATTGTGTATCCAGCCGATGAAACAAATGGGTAAACGTCGCTGCACCCAGAATTGGGATCAACAGGTTCACCAGCGGAATTGACAGCGGAATGGCCATCAGGCAGCCCGCAATCCAGATCTGGCCCTGATACCGGGCGCGCAGCGTGCGGGCACTGGCGCGGTCCATACGGCGCAACGCCGCTAACATGAAATATTCGCGGCCCAACAGGAAACCATTCATGCCGTAAAACAAAAACGGTATGGCAAAGGGCAGCATCACATACAGCACCAGCGCCACGGTATTTGCCGCAATCAGGACCCCCAGAAAATTTACAGTCTCTAACAATCCTGCGGAAAACCCGGGGCCGGGCACCGCAGGCAAACCGGGATAATGACGATCCTCGACAGCCTGGGCGACATCATCCAAAAACAGTGAGGTGATCGCCGACGCAACCGGGATCATCAAAAACATCGAAAAAAAGATCATTAAAAACAATGATCCCCAGCCTAACAGGTCGCCCAGCCAAGTGACCGGGCCGATCACCGGGAGATTGACCGCCGCCGGGTCCAGAGCCTGTATCAGCCATAAAAACCCGGCATAACACGCGACCAACAAAGCCAGTGTCAGGGCAATGCCGATCAACAGGACGCGGGTAAAGCGCGGGTCACCCAGTTGTCCCACAGCCTTGGCAAAATCACTAAAAATCATGCCTCAACCCATGTGGCAACACGGGCAAGTTCTGGGCGCGGGCGGTCCGGAACCTCGTCCGTTACAGTGCCGATATGAATGATCCCGGCCATGGTTTCTTCTGGCCCCAGGCCAAGGCCTTCGGTCAGAAAAACCCGGTCATAAGATGGCCAGCCGGACAACCAGTTCGCGCCATAGCCCAGCGCCGTGGCGGCATGTAAGACCCCCATGCAGACCGCACCCACCGAATAGACTTGTTCGGCAAGCGGTACCTTGACGGTCGGGCGCGGCACTGCCACGACAACAATCGCAAGATCCGCCTGCGCATATTGCGCAATCGTCTTGGGGCGCTTGTCAGGATCGGTGTTCAACGCCACGGCACGGTCGGCCACCAGCAGTGCAAGACGCTGCAAGGCGGGTTTTTGCAGAATGATAAACCGCCATGGTTCCAGCTTGCCATGATCCGGCACACGGGTTGCAGCGGTCAGGATCGTCTCAATCCCGGCGCCGTCTGGCACCGGTGCAGTCAAACTGCGGGCCGGAAATGACCGGCGGGTCAGCAAGAAATCAAGCGCGGCTTGGTTCAGTGCGGGCATTGGCAATCCTATGGCTTTTTCACGGCTGAACTTAGTCATTCGCGCCGCTTTGCGCCATAGGCAGCAGGCCGCGGCGGCAACGGCGCGAAAACGTCACAGCACGTCGCAACCCGCCAATCAGTTTGCGAACCAAGGGATTAGCGGGGAAAGGGGACACAGGCGCTGGGCAGTCATGGACGGGACATTCGATTATATTATCGTTGGCGCAGGCTCTGCCGGGTCGGTGCTGGCCAACCGCTTGACCGAAAACCCGAAAATCCGGGTCCTTGTGTTGGAAGCAGGCGGAACCGATCAGCGGTTTTTCGTGCAGATGCCGCTGGGTTACGGCAAATTGTTTTATGACCCGGCGGTGAACTGGCTGTATCAGACCGAACCTGACCCGGGACTTGCCGGAAACCGTGACCACTGGCCGCGCGGCAAACTGCTGGGCGGTTCATCCTCGATCAATGCCATGGTTTATATTCGCGGGCATAAAACCGATTATGACGATTGGGCCAGCTTGGGCAATTTCGGCTGGGGCTGGGATGACGTCCTGCCCGCCTACCGCGCGATGGAAGATAACGAGGCGGGCGGCGACGCCTGGCGCGGCACTGGCGGGCCGCTGTTCGTTTCGTCCGGGCAGCGGGATAACCATGCGCTGGCCCAGCCGTTTCTGCAGTCCTGTGCTGCTGCCGGACTGCCGACCATCGCCGATTTTAACGGGCAGGAACAGGAAGGCGCCGGTCTGTATCAGTTCACCATCAAAGGGCGGCGGCGCAATTCTGCTGCCCGCGCGTTCCTACGCCCGGCGATGAAACGGGCCAATCTGGCGGTGCTGACCCGGGCCCATGTGACGCGCATCCTGTTTGACGGCAGGCGAGCGGTTGGGGTGGAATACCAGCGCGGCGGTCAAACACTGCAGGCCATGGGCGGCGAAGTGATCTTGTCCGGCGGGGCGATCAACACGCCGCAACTGTTGCAACTGTCGGGCATCGGCGATGGGGCAGCCTTGCAGGCACTGGGGATCAACAGTCTGCATCACAACCCCAATGTCGGGGACCACCTGAATGACCATCAGGGCCTGAACTATACATTCCGGATGAATGTGCCGACCTTTAACGATGTGCTGCGGCCATGGTGGGGCAAGCTGGCCGTGGGGATGCGCTGGGTACTGACCGGGCGGGGGCCGCTGGCCAAGTCGATCAACCACGCAGGCGGGTTTTTCCGCACCGACCCCAACCTGACCCGGCCCAATATGCAGCTGTATATGCAGGCGTTTTCCACGCTGCTGCCGCGCGGCGGGGAACGGCCGATCCTGACGCCGGACCCGTTTTCCGGCCTGTCCATCGGCCTGTCCAATTGCAGGCCCACCAGCCGGGGGTCCATCAGCCTGAAAACTGTCGATCCGTTTGATCACCCGCGCATCATCGCCAATGCCTATTCGACCAATCATGATGTGGCCGAAATGCTGGATGCCGTCAAAATGGTGCGGCGGATCGCGGCAACCGAGCCGATGCAATCGCTGATCGCCGAAGAATTGCGGCCTGGTCCACAGGTGCAGTCCGACGCCGATCTGATCGCGGATTTCCGGGCGCGGTCGGCCACGGTCTATCACCCGTCCTGCACGGCCCGCATGGGGCCGGATGCGGCGACATCGGTCATCGACCCGGCACTGCGGGTGCATGGGGTGCAAAATCTGCGGGTTTGCGACGCCGCGGCCTTTCCAACCCTGCCCGGCGGCAACACCAATGCGCCCGCAATGATGCTGGGCTGGCGCGGGGCCGAGATTATTCGGGCAGGTCGCTAAACAGCACCCGGTCCCTGACCCGGATAAACCCCTTCGGGCAGGTTCAGCGCGGCTGCCAAATCCCGGGCTTGGGTCAGCGATAGCGTGATTTTCATCGGCTGGCCAATCCGGGTGTCAAACTGCTCGACTGTGACGCAATCCTCGAATGCGCAGACAGTCACATCCTCTTGCAACGGGGCCGGGGCCTCGTCCACCAAAGTGATAACCGTCGCGTCAAATTCGTGCTCGATGGTGAACATGCGGTCAGGTTAGGCAACCGGCCAGCGGGTTACAAGCAATCTCATGCCAATCGCGTGAGGGGGACTGGCCCGCGTTGCCCAAGCTGATAGATAGGACATAATCCCCTTGGTCCGGAGCCTACCCTTGCCCCTGCGCCCCCTGATCCTGTGCGTTTCGCTGGTCTTGGCCGGTTGCATGGCCCAACCGTCATCGCGGGCGCAGGTCACCATACCGGCCCCGGCGAAATCCGGCGTGCCATTCATCGGGCCTGCGATTGACCAGCGCAGCATCGCGCGCAATTTCATTCAGGTGGTCGAAGCCATCGAACCCGTGGCCGAGGCGCAATGCCGGGCGCGCAACCGGACGGCAAATTGCGATTTCCGCATCGTGGTCGATGACCGCCCGGGCATGCCACCCAACGCATTCCAGACATTGGATGATGCAGGCCGCCCGATTATTGCCTTTACCTTGGCGCTGATCGGTCAGGTGCAGAACCCCGACGAGCTGGCCTTTGTAATGAGCCACGAGGCCGCGCATCACATTCTGGGGCACTTGGCGCGGCAGCGGCAAAACGCAACCCTTGGGGCACAGGTGTTTGGTACGTTGGCGGGCACTATCAGTGGCGGCGATATTGAACAGGTCCGGGCGGCGCAGGAATTGGGGGCAGCCGTGGGCGCGCGCAGCTATTCCAAGGATTTTGAGCTTGAGGCCGATGCGCTGGGTACTGAAATCACCGCCGCCGCCGGGTTCAATCCGTTGCGCGGTGCTGAGTTCTTTTTCCGGATACCCGATCCGGGTGACCGGTTTTTGGGCACCCATCCGCCCAATGCCGACCGGGTGGCCATCGTGCGGCAAACCGCGGCGCGACTGGGGTTCAACTAATCAGGAAAATGTTCCCAGAGTGATCGCGGCAAAAAAACAACCCGAGGCCGCCAGCACAAAGCCATGCCAGATTGCGTTGGAAAACTTCAGCGTCTCCCAATTGAAAAAGATCACGCCCGCGCTGTATAAAAGGCCCCCAACAATGACCAGAACCGTGGCTGGAACCGGCAGCACATGGGCCAATGACCAGATCAGGGCGACACTGATCCAGCCGAGAAAAAGATACAGCAGCGGCGCCAGCCGGCCTGGTGCTGCCCAGTAAAACAGCTTGGCACTGGCGCCGACCAGCGCCAGACTCCAGACTAGCCCCAGCACAACATAGCCAAACGCCGACCCGATCATCACAACCAGCGGCGTGTAAGTCCCTGCAATCTTAAGATATATCGCTGCATGATCAATTCGGCGAAGGGTTGGTCGCAGCCCTTCCCATGGGGTCATGTGGTAAAACGCCGAGGCGGCAAAAGTCGCCACCAAGGCCGCACTATAGACCGACACTGCTGCCACTTGCCCGGCCCCGGTCCAAATCGCAGCAAACACAATCAATAAGACCGCCCCGGTCACCGCGAGGGTCAGGCCCAATGCATGGATAAACCCATCGGCAATCCGTTCGGACCGGGCAAAGGCAGGATACGTGTCGGGGATTTTTGACATAATTCCTATCTAGGTATCAAATCGATTCGGAAAACCGTTCCGTTGGGTCAGGTAACAACTTGGCATCAGCGACAGCATGCCGCATCTTTGTGACCAAATGATTGCACCGGACCCAGTCCGGCGGGTTTTGGGGGGACATGATGCTGCGCGAAGAATTGGAACGGGTGCGGATGCGGGCGGTCTGGTCGTGGCACGGGTTTGTGCATGTCTGGCAAACCGAGGGGTCGCTGACCCAATGGATCATCGTCAATCTGGCCTCGGCGATTTTGGCCTTTGCCTTGCCGTTGTCAGCCCCTGAACGTGGCATGATCCTGATGGGCGGGATCATGGTGCTGGCTGCAGAATGCATGAACACCGCAATCGAACGGGTCGTTGATGATATTTCCGAGGCACGGCGCGACCGGGCCAGGCAGGCCAAAGACGCCGGATCTGCGGCCGTAGCGATAACAGCTGTTGCGGTAGGGGTGGCTTGGGTGTGTGTTGTCGTCGGGCTAATCTGGTAGGGCTGGCTGGGATAAATCGCACCCCTTAACTAACCTCAGTTTCAACCCACCGGCGCGTCGCGATAGCCAAATTCCGGCATTATATCAACAATATCAAAAACCTTGCCGCCTGACGGCCCTGCGCCAAATTGGCCGCCTAAGGCCAGCGTCGCATAGCCATGCACCAGGGACCACAGCATGATTTCAGCGCGGCGCGCCCCACCCGGGGCTTCCGCCTTATCCCAGTCAAGTTCTTTAGCTATTGCTGCCAACACGGCATAGCTTGAACGACCCGCCGCCCGCAGGTCCGGATCGTCGAAATCGCAATGTTCCGGCGAAAACATCATTTTGAACAAATGTGGGTGCGCTTTGGCAAAGGCGACATAGCCGGTCAGGGACGCCATACGCCGGGCTTCGGTTCCGGTTGCCGCATCAACGCCGCGCTGCATGAAAGCAGCATGGCGCAAGAACCCTTCGGTTGCGATCGCGGTCAGTAATCCGCGTAAAGACCCAAAGTGGTTCTTGGGGGCAGTGTGGCTGACGCCGACCCGGCCCGCGATGGCGCGCAGGCTGAGACCCTCCATACCTTCGGCTTCCAGCAGGTCGATTCCCGCCCGCAAAAGCGCATTTTTCAGATCGCCGTGATGATAGGATTTTTTTACGTCAGTCACGCGTCCCTCCACATATTTCCACCGTAAACATTTTCTCTCGACAAGGCAAGCGAATCGCTGCATTTATGTTTCCAATGGAAATTTACACTGGAGACTTTCATGAACCCCGAAGAGATGTTCGGGCTGGCCAATATGCTGGCACTGCCCGGATGGGCCATTCTGATATTAGCACCACGTCGCTGGCCGCTGCTGAACGCCGTCCCGGCCCTGCTGATCCCGCTGCTGTTGTCGGCACTTTATACCGGCCTCATATTGACCCACTTCAGTGCCGCCGGGGGTGGCTACGGAACCCTCGCAGACGTGCGGCAATTGTTCAGTTCAGACCCGGTGTTGGTCGCAGGCTGGGCGCATTATCTGGCCTTTGACATGATGATCGGCGCGTTGATGGCGGCCCGGCTGGACAAATCCGGTGTCCAGCGCCTGATCCAAGCCCCGATCATGATCACGATCTTTTTGTTCGGTCCCGTCGGCGTCGTCCTGACATTGCTGACCGAAGCCACCCTGCGCCTGCCACGCATCACCGGAGTTGCCCAATGACCACAGTCGCCCAGTCACCCCGCCCCCTCGCAGCCCTGACTGCCGTTTCTGCAGCCCTTCTGGCGCTTTGTCTGATTTGGGCCGCATTTGACCTGCGTCTGATCAACGACAGCGCCACTTGGGCCAAGCCCATGAAGTTCGCACTCTCGTTCGTGGTGTTTTTCGGCACCATGGCGCTTGCCGCGCAGTATTTCAGCCCGGCATGGCGCCAAGGCCGGGTGTTCTGGTCGATTGCAACGCTGACCGGGGCGGCCATGCTGTTTGAAATGATCTATATGATCTTTCAGGCGTCGCAGGGGCAGGCCTCGCATTTCAACACCGGATCGGCCTTTACCGGCCTCATGTACAGCCTGATGGGCGTCGGTGCCGTCACGCTGGTCATAGGGGCCGGGGTCATGGGCTGGGCTGCGTTACGCGATACGGATGCCAATTTTGGGCCGGCCTTGCGGCAGGGCGTAGGCTGGGGGTTCATCGGGTCTTGTGTGCTGACCTTGATTACCGCCGGCACAATGAGCAGCATGTCCGGACATTACATCGGTATTCCCGGCCCGGATGCGGCAACTTTTCCGCTCATGGGCTGGTCGGCGACGGTCGGTGACCTGCGGCCCGCACATTTCGTGGCCCTGCATATGATGCAGGCCCTGCCGTTGCTGGGGATATGGCTTGACCAGCGCGGCGGATCGGTGCGGACAATCCGGATTGCCGCCGTGGTCTATGTGGCTATGACCTTGGGTTTGTTTGTGCAGGCCTTGATGGGATTGCCAGTCATCCGGCTGTGAGGTTCGAAAAACACAAAGCCCGCGCAGAATTTTGCGCGGGCTTTAACATTTCAGATTGAAAAAACGTCTAGTATCCACACCGGACGCTCGCCTTTGGCGGTCTCGTCGGGCAGTTACCTCCGGCGATCGCGCCGGGCGCTCATTGGTTGAAACGCGACACCAACATGTGCCTCGCAATAAGGTTTGCCCTGTTGCACCGCCAAGCCACAGAACCAGAAATTCTCGGTCGCAGGATCACCCACCGGCCATTTGCAAGTCTTTTCGGTCAGTTCCATCAAAGTCAGCTTACGGGCGGTTTTCTCGACCTCATTGACCTTGGCCAATGCCTCGGGGCTGATTTCGTTCAGGGACGGCTGCGGCGGCAAAGGTTGGCCTGCAGGAATAATCGCACGGCGGGCCGGGCTCATGACCAACGGCGCGTCATCCTCGTCGTCGTCGTCCTCGTCGACAGATTCGGCGGCCTCAGCCACCGGGTTCGATTGCGGCTCGTCATGGCCCACGACCTTTGGCGCGGGTCTGTCCTTGAACAGAGCGGATTTAGTCACCGGGGCCGGAGCGACAGGGACCGCACCTACGCCGGGTGCAGCGCCGGCTCGGTTCGACAGCCCAAGTCGATGCACTTTGCCGATTACCGCATTGCGGGTGACACTTCCCAACTCTTTGGCAATCTGGCTGGCCGACTGACCTTCACCCCACATCTTTTTCAGCGTCTCGACACGCTCATCTGTCCAGGACATAGGTCTACCTCCGGTCGGGCGAAAACAGGGTCTGTTCGCGCAGCATCCCCTGCCATACCGGGCCAGCCGGACGCAAGGGCTTGCGACAAATCCACCGCCCGCATCGTCAGGCGACGTGCCGAATTACATGCTGCCGCGCGCAAGATCAAGGGCAAGGCATTCATCATCTGACCATTTTCGCCAAGTTCGACGTTGTCAGATAATCATTCGGCGACTAATGCAGTGGTTTTGTTCAGAAATACCTAAGGAACGGCAGTGACCGTAAGCAACCGACGACAATCAATCGATTTGCTGCGCTTTGTCGCGGCTTTCGGGATTGTTTGGGCGCATATGCAGGCACCTTTGATGATCGAAGGGTATCTTGCGCTCGCGCTTTTTGTCATCCTTACAGCTTTCCTGTCAGTCCGATCACTTGCGCGGGGCGGAATGCGCCGGTTTTGGCTGGGGCGACTGATCCGTTTTTTGGTTCCATGGGTGGTCTGGTCCGGGTTTTTCTGGGGCTTAAGCTTTTTACGAGGGCAGGGGGCCGGACCGCTGGTAGCGTCAACGCCGCTGTGGCCATTGATCGGGCCGAGTATTCACCTGTGGTTCCTGCCATTTGTGATTTTGGCCTCGCCGTTGGTTATTCTGGGGGTCTGGGCGCTGACGACGCGAAACCGGGTCTGGGCCGCCTCTGTGGGGCTGATCCCGCTGGCCATCTGGTCGATTTGGCTGCATGATCAGAACCGACTGCCAGAGCCACTGCTGCAATGGGCTTTTGCGACGACCCCGCTGCTTTACGGAATCTTGTCAGCCTCCGGCCAATATCACCGGGCGGTGGCCGCTCCGCTCGTGTTCATTATTGTGACAAGCGGTCTGTCGATCATCTGGTTTGGCTCGGTCGTCGCAGCTTATCTGCTCGCAGCCGCCCTGTTGTTCGAAGGGTTATGGCGCGTGCCGCTTAAGGGCAATTGGATGACGCCCTTGGGTTCGCTCGCCTTTGGGATCTATCTGGTCCACCCATTTTTCATGTTAATCTGGTATCACTTTGTCCCCCCTGAAATGTCGCGCATCCCCGGCGCTTTCGCGGTTTTTCTGGCATCAACCCTGTTCACTTACCTGATCCGGCAGACAAAAGCCGGCCAGGTCCTCGTCTGACGGGCTGCCAGAACGAGCATCGATATCTGACGCTGAGGCATCCGTTCAAATTCGGTAGCGCGTTTTACATCCGGACCTGTGGAAAACCACGCATCATCTTTTGTGATCCGACGCCAACCCGTCTGCCCCTTTTGCGCGCCCATCCCAAAAATCACTGACACCTGACCCTGCATGCTACCAGGCTACAACTCCCCAGCCAAAGCCTCGCGCAGAAATCCGGCGGGATCCGTCACAAATTCCTGGTACAGCTTAAAATGCGAAGTCTGCCGGTAATCAGCCTCTGCAATCCCGCCTCGGGTGATCTGCAAAAGGCGCGCCCCAGGCAAGGCCATCAGGATCGGCGAATGCGTAGCCATGATGACCTGCGCCCGCGCCTCGCCCGCAATGCGGTGCAACAGGCGCAGCAGGTCCAACTGGCGCTTGGGTGACAGCGCACTTTCGGGCTCGTCCATGAAAAAAATGCCTTGCTGCGACATCCGTTCCGCAAACAACCGGATAAACCCTTCGCCATGCGAGGCTGACAGAAAATCCGCCGCCGGGCTACCCACACTGTCCAGATAACGGGCGACCGAAAAGAAACTCTCCGCTTTGAAGAACCAGCCATTGGTCACTTTTGGCAACCATCCGGCGCGAATGGCATCGGCCAGCAACGCGCCACTGACATCAATCGCACCGCTGTGGTCAACAGGGCGAAAGCCCTTGCCCCCACCCGCCTCGTCATAGCCCGCCACTGCGGCCAGCGCCTCGATGAGGGTCGACTTGCCTGTGCCATTCTCGCCCACAATGATCGTGACCGGCGTCGTGAACTCCAGCTCAAACGTGGGGTCGCGCAACCACGGCAGGTTGAACGGATAGCTGTCCTTGCCCGCGATCACCTCCGGGCGCAGCGTGATGCGGCGCAGGAACGGCGCAGGCAACTTCGTCTTGTATCCTGTGCTGGCCATCCCTGACATATTTCCACTTTCCAGCCCCAGAAATCCACCCCAAACCCAACCCAAGTTGTCGCGCGCCATATTCCGTGTGATCCGACGCTGACCCGCTTGCCGTCCCCGCGCGTCCGCTCTCCAAAATCGTTGACACATGCCCCGTACTCCGGCACGACCACGGCTTAGTTCGGAAGACTGCTTGGGATCGCCACAATTCAAAGGCCGCAAGTGCCCGATCCATTCGTCCCTTTCGATATCATGATCTTGCCCTGCCGGGACAATGCCGGGCCGGACCATTGGCAAAGCCACTGGCAAAAGGCCCATCCAGCATTTGTCCGTGTGGTGCAGGATGACTGGATTACGCCGTGTTATGCCTCTTGGGCGATGCGGCTCGATGACTATGTGGCGCGGGCGGACCGCCCGGTGATCCTGATCGCCCATAGCCTCGGCACGTCGCTTGTGATGCGCTGGGCCCATCAGGGCAAGGCCGGATCAGTGGCCGGGGCGTTTCTGGTGGCCCCTTCTGACCGGGACGCGGCGGATATCTGGCCCGCAGCCCACCAAAGCGGGTTTGCGCCAATGGTCCTTGACTGCTTGCCCTTTCCCGCCGTGGTCCTGGCAAGCCGCAATGACCCCTATGTCGCCTTCGACCGCGCGGACCTGTTCGCGCAGGGGTGGGGGGCGGACCTGATTGATCTGGGGTTGATGGGGCATCTGGGCAATGCCGACAGTCCGGGGCCATGGCCCGAGGGGTTAGCGCATCTGCGGGCCTTTGCCACCGGGCTGCCTGCCACGCGGCAGCGGCTGACCTGATCCGATTGCCCCAAGGCAGGCCCCTTCACAAGGGCTTTTCAACGCGGCAAAACTGCTCTAATTATCCCGAATGACCGCGCCCCTGATCCTTCCCCTGATCCGACGCCGACGCTAAGCCCGTCTGCCGCCTCTGCGCGCCATCTTTCCAAAATCGTTGACACATGCCCCGTGCTCCGGCACGAACATGGCTTACCTGAGGACCTATGCCCATGATCCCCTCGATCCTGCCCACCTATACCCGTGCGCCGCTGACCTTTGTCTCGGGAAGCGGTTCTTGGCTGACCACCGATGAGGGGCGCCAGATTCTTGACCTGGGCGCCGGCATCGCGGTGAACGCCTTGGGTCACGCCCACCCCGGCCTTGTGGCCGCTCTGACCGAACAGGCGCAAAAGTTGTGGCATGTGTCGAACCTCTACCAGATTCCTGAACAGCAGAAACTGGCCGACCTCCTGGTCGAACACACCTTCGCCGACACCTGCTTTTTCACCAATTCCGGGACCGAAGCCTGCGAGCTGGCGGTTAAGATGGCGCGCAAATTCTGGTATGACAAAGGCCATCCCGACCGGACCCGGATCCTTACCTTCGAGGGCTCTTTCCATGGTCGCTCCTCGGCGGGGATCGCCGCCGCTGGATCGGAAAAGATGGTCAAAGGCTTCGGCCCGCTGCTGCCCGGCTTTACCCATCTGAAATGGAACGACCACGCAGCGCTTGACGCGGCGATCCGCGAGGCCGACGTTGGCGCGATCCTGATCGAACCCGTACAAGGCGAGGGCGGCATCCGCCCGCTCCCCGACCAATGCCTCAAAGGCCTGCGCGACCTGTGTGACGAAACCGGCGTCCTGATGATCCTGGACGAGGTGCAATGCGGCATGGGCCGCACCGGCAAGCTGTTCGCCCATGAATGGGCCGGGGTGACGCCCGACATCATGATGGTGGCCAAAGGCATCGGCGGCGGCTTTCCGTTGGGCGCGGTGCTGGCCACCGAAAACGCGGCCAGTGGCATGACCGCAGGCACCCATGGGTCCACCTATGGCGGCAACCCTTTGGGCTGCGCGGTCGGTGCAAAAGTGATAGAGATCATCGCCAATGATGGTTTTCTCGCCGATGTGAACCGCAAGGCAGGCACTTTCCGGCAGTCCTTGGAAGGCCTCGTCGCCTCCCACCCCACAGTGTTCGAGGCGGTGCGCGGCACCGGCCTGATCCTTGGACTGAAATGCCGTGCCCTGAACAGCGATATCGTCAAGGCAGGCTATGCTGCAGGTGTTCTCACCATCCCCGCCGCCGACAATGTCATCCGGCTGTTGCCACCACTGAACATCAGCGATGCGGACATCGCCGAGGGTATCCGGCGGCTGGACCAGGCCGCCACACAGGTCAGCCAAAATGCCGCCTGACTACGTCTTCCGTAAGTTGACGCGCAGCGACATGGCGCTGTTCCATCACTGGCTGGAACAACCGCATATGGGCGGCTGGTGGGCGGATGCGGCCACCGAATGGGCGCTGCTGGAACCCGAAATCGAGGCCAACCTTGTGCACGAAAACCCAACCGACATGCGGATCGTCGAAATGAACGACACGCCTTTCGCCTATATTCAGGATTACGACGTGCATGCCTATGACATGCCACAATGCACCGACCTGCCCGCCACATCCCGCGCGATGGACAGCTTTCTGGGTGATCCGGCCTACCTTGGTCAGGGGCATGGCTCGGGCTTCATCCATGCCCGCGCGACCCAGCTCTTGGCGACAGGGGCCCCGCTCATCGCCGTTGACCCCGACCCCGCCAACACGCGTGCCATCGCCGCCTATACCCGCGCCGGGTTCAAACCGCTCTATATCCGCCCCTCCGAAGACGGCACCCCCGTGCAGGTGATGACCCTTTCTTAACCCCCTTCTTTTGTTCATAAATATCCCGGGGGCCCGGGGGCTGGCCCCCGGCACTCTTCATGACAGAGTACTCAAATGAACCACTTCCTCGACATCAACAAAACCACCCCTGCCGCCCTACGCGCCATGATCGACAACGCGCGCGCCATCAAAGACGCCCGGAACAACCGGCCCAAAGGTGCGCCCGATGATGACCAACCGCTGGCCGGGCGCATGGTGGCGCTGATCTTCGAAAAGCCCTCGACCCGGACCCGCGTTTCGTTCGATGTCGGAGTGCGGCAGATGGGCGGGCAAACCATGGTCCTGTCCGGCACCGACATGCAGCTGGGGCATGGCGAAACCATCGCCGATACGGCGCGGGTGCTGTCGCGTTATGTCGATCTGATCATGATCCGCACCTTCGAGGAACAGACCCTGCTCGACATGGCCGAACATGCGACCGTGCCAGTCATCAACGGCCTGACAAACCGCACCCATCCCTGCCAGATCATGGCCGATGTGATGACATTCGAGGAACATCGCGGGCCAATCCGGGGGCGCAAGGTGGTCTGGTCCGGCGACGGCAACAATGTCTTCGCCAGCTTCGCCCATGCCGCCGGGCAGTTCGGGTTTGACCTGACCTTCACCGGCCCCGAAACGCTCGACCCCGAACCGGGGTTTCTGGAGGAGGCCCGGGCCAAAGGGGTCACCATCACCATCGAACGCGATCCGCACAAAGCCGTGCAGGGGGCCGACCTCGTGGTCACCGACACATGGGTCAGCATGCACGATCCGGTCAGCGCCCGCGAACGCCGCCACAACCAGTTGCGCGGCTATCAGGTCAACGAACACCTGATGAGCCTCGCCAAACCCGACGCCCTGTTCATGCACTGCCTGCCCGCGCACCGCGATGACGAGGCCACATCCGCCGTGATGGACGGCCCGCATTCGGTGATATTCGACGAGGCCGAAAACCGGCTGCATGCGCAAAAGGCGATCATGCGCTGGTGTCTGGGGGTGTGAGGGCGGCCGACGCTTCTATCAGCGTCGGGCAAGCTCCAGCATCGCTAAGGCCGCCGCATCGACGATTGGCATTGCCAGGATGTCGTTTTGGATGCGCAGCGCCGTTTGCCGGATGTCATCTTCCTCCAGAACCCGGATGATGGCGTCCCGTAGGATAGGCACGGTCCGGTCCATCACCGAAACGCCCGCACCGGCCCGCGCAACGGATGCGGCATTGTGCGGCTGATCGGCGAACAGCGGCACAACAACCGTTGGCAGGCCTTGCGCCAGCGCGCCGATCAGGCTTCCCGACCCGCCATGGCAGACCACCGCATCGGCATAGGGCAGAATTTCGGATTGTGGCACAAAGACCTCGACAGTGACATTCGCCGGAATGGTTCCCAGATATTCGTGTGGCATGATCGGGCCGGTGGTCAGCAGCGCGCGCACCGGCAATGTTGACAGCGCCTCCAGCACCGCGCGGTAGGCGGCCCGCGATTTGTCGGACCGCCCGCTGACCGTTCCAAGCGTGACATAGACGAAGGTTTCACCAACCGATGGCGCCCAGGAGGGTCGTTGGGCGCTGGCAGGTGGCGGCGGCGCCAATGCCGGACGGGTCCTGAACGGCTTTTGCGTGCCAAGCCAATCTACGCCGTCATCCATGAAGTCGGGAAAGGCCGAAAACACCGGTTCGCGGCGCAAGGACGCGCCATCGTCGGTGGGCAAACCTGCGGTCTTGCGCAACCGGTCGATGCTGCTGACGACCTCGGGGACGAAATCCATTTCGCCTTGCCCGCAATGCACGCCAACGCGGCAGCAGGGCAGGCCCGCCGCTGCCGCCGCAACGAAAGCGCCAAGTTCCAGTGATTCCCGAACCACAAGGTCCGGATGCCAATCGTCGATGATGCGGATAAGATCAGGCATAACGGTGCGGGACATGGCTAAAAAGGACTCGGTAACGGCGGCCATGACGGCCTCCGCACCCGACGCCGCGTCAATCGCCCTGCGCAGGGCATCGACTTCGTCTTGTGTGGGGTCGCTCACCGGCAGATGCAGCAATCCGGCTTGGGCAAGGCGCGCAGACGCCTCCGCGGGCACCGCGACGGCGACCTCGTGGCCCAGCTTTTTCATCGCGTCACAGTAGGGCAGCAAGGGGTTGAGGTGCCCCAGAAACTTGGTCGACGAAATCAAAACGCGCATCCGGTTAACCCCCGTGTCCTGTCAACTCTCCGCATGGCTTTGCGCGGCGACCGTCCATAGAATCAAGGGTTGCCGATCGACAATAGGAGAGCATAGCACCATTCCCGGCTGCCGCACTCGCCCTCTACTGCACGCGCAATAGGCGGTGATGCGGTGGTGTTTGGGGGTTTGAGGGCGGATAGAAAATATTCACCATTTTAACAGGTTCGCAGCGCCTTGGTGCCTGAGAGATGGCGAATTTACGCCCTGAACACCCGCGCGCGGTCTAAAATGTGCTAGAGTAAGGGACGGAATTCCAAACATAGGAGCATTGTCATGTTGCCATTCTCTTTCCCAGCAACGAACGCCACATCCCCATTTGCAGCAATGAAATCCAGTCATCCTTGCCTTCGGGTGCCTGACCGCCAGCAGGCCATGGACTGGTATGTCCGCGTGTTCGATTTTCGGGTCGTCAAGGAATGGTCAGGGCCAAATGGTATTGAGCTTGCCTATTTGGCAGCACCTGGCGACAACGGGTCCTTGATCGAAATCATCGGCGGCAACGCGACTGACGACGTAGCCCCATTGCCAGCCAATTTCTGGGAGACCCTGGGACCTTGCCGCTATCATCATTTTGCATTTTCTGTTCCAAGTCACGAACGCGCGCTCGCAGCGCTGCATGAGCGGGGGGTAAAAACCTACCAGGGGCCTTTCGAGGTGCCGGAACTGGGGTATAGCGTGGCTTTCGTCGCTGACCCATGGGGCAATCTGATAGAATTGGTGGAACTGCGGCAATAGCGCCGGAGCGACGAGGCGACCAGCGCCGTCATGGACGGCCCGCATTCGGTGGTGATCGACGAGGCAGAAAACCGTCTGCACGCGCAAAAGGCGGTGATGTTTGGGGCTTTATGATGGGCAATATTGCCCATCATAAAGCCTGGGTGCGGCGCTGCCCCCAAACCCCCGCGAGTATATGCACCAAAATGAATGGATAAGGGGACACCGGGCTTACCTTTGCCCCCCGCGATTTCGTTGGACTTTAGACGGGGGGGGGATAGCTTTTTTAAGATGTCTTATCGTGGGCGGATGGCCCCAAGGGGAATTTGACAATGCCAATTGCACTGCAAGTGATTTATCCCATTACGGATGGCACGAAATTCGATTTTGACTACTACACCAAGACCCACATGCCGATGGTCCGCGACGTTGTCGGACAGTTTATGACCGGCACGACGATCACCAAGGGCATCGCGTCCGGGCCTGACACGCCGCCCGGCTTCCACTTGATCGCCACGCATGTGTTCGCAGACCAGCACGCGTTTGATGCCGGTATGGCTGTCGCTGGCCCGGTTCTGGCGGACATCGCGAATTTCACCAATGTGCAGCCGCAAATGCTGATTGGTGAGGTGCTTAGGTGATCTGACGCTTACCCAAACCCGACGCCCTGTTCATGCATTGCCTGCCCGCGCACGGCGATGACGAGTCCATATCAGCCGTCGTGGACGGCCCGCATTCGGTGATCTTCGACGAGGCGGAAAACCGGCTGCATGCGCAAAAAGCCATGATGCGCTGGCGTCTGGGAGTGTGACCCGCTTTCACGGCGCGCGGGTTGCACCCACCCTACCCCCGGACTGCCCAATCCCGTAGGGTGGGTGCAACCCACGCATCACATGCCTCCCAACCCCAAAGGACCGCCCCATGCACTCCCCCGTCCCCGCCCTGTCCCGCGCCCTGCAGGCGCTTTCGAACATCCTGATCAAAGCCGAAGCCCACTGCACGGCGCACAAGATTGACCCCACGGTCATGCTGACCCTGCGGCTGTTCCCCGACATGCTGAATTTCACTAAACAAGTACAACTGACCTGCGATTTCAGCGCCCGGTCGGTGGCCCGGCTGTCCGGGTCCGACGTGCCCAGCTTTCCCGACGTGGAAACTAGCATCGCCGAACTGCAAACCCGGATTGCAACCGCCAAAACCTATGTCGAAAGCTTCACGCCCGCCCAGTTCGACGGGGCCGAAGCGCGCGAGATCACGCTGCAAATGCGCGGGTCCGAGATGAAAATGTCCGGCGCCGACTACTACACCCTCTACAGCCTGCCGCAGGTCTATTTCCACGCCACCACCGCCTATAACATCTTGCGGCACAATGGGGTGGGGATTGGGAAGCGCGATTATATGGGGGGGTGAGGTTGGGGGATTACCGTACTGCGCGGCGAATACACTTATCAAAGCAATATTTGCCACAAAAGCACTTATAAACGATAACTCGCTTGTAAGTGAAGCAAAGATACCTGTTAAAGAACGAAAAAAATTATTGGCAGAAATGTTTCCAAACCCAGGTAAAGGAAACTTCTTGGCTTGGGCAGTTCAGGAGATATCAATAAATAGGCATATCCGCTCAACTTATTTAGGCAATTAGGCACTCATGATTTTCGCGATGAACGTCGATGTAGTTTTAAGCGAGCGGCCGCCCAATCCTCCAAGCTGAACGGCATATTTGTCTGCTTTGCAGACAAAGCAGCCCCCTCAAAACCCCGCCAATATCGCCCGCAACCCGTCCTCCAGCACCATCCCCTGCGCGTCGGCCAAACTCACCCAGACCCGATCCCGTTTGTCCACCTCGGGGTACACGTCCAAGGTCTGCTCCACCTTGACCGCATAAACCTCGGTCAAACACGGCTCTTCATCACCCGACACCGAAAACTTCGACCCCATGAACGCACCCAGCGGCTTGCGCGCCACCTTGCCCTTGCGCACGCCCGCCTCCTCCCAAGCCTCGACCATTGCGGCCTGACCCGGTTTCAACCCCGAAATCGGCCAGCCCTTGGGCAATATCCAGCGGCCCGTGGATGATGTGACCAGCAACACCTCGCGGCCATCAACCCCGTTGCGATAGCACAACGCGGCCAACTGCCGGTGGACCGGTGCTGTAAATGGGGCGGACCGCGCCTTTGCGGCGGGTATAGCGGCTGCTGTCATGGCTCTACCTGCGGCGACATATTCTTGCTATTGAATTTTGGGTATCAGAGTCAGAGTGAAAATTCAATGAATGGTGATCTGGTGCGGTCACTTTTATCCGGGTCGCGCTGTGCTGCACAAGTAGGGAAACCACCACTCCGCACCCCCGACCGCCGGGTCGCCTTCTTCTGGGTCGGGGCCTTGGATACGGACATGCTCGGCCGGTGGGAAATCGGCAGCGGGCCGAACCGGATGGCGCGGCAGTTCGCCTTTCGGGCCAGTCTACCCACGGTGCTTGCCACATGCACTGAACTGACCAAAGCCGGGATCACCCCGCCGGACCTCCACGGCCAACCGACCGACAGCCCCGATGTCTCGGGCCTGGTGCCCGCCGCATCCATCTATTTCCGTGGCCCCGACGGCCATTGGCTGGAATTGATCTGCCGGCTCGATGCCCCCGCCGACCCCGGCTTCAGCGTCAACCCCGACGCCGACGCGATCACGCGGCACGGCCAGCCCGCCAATCCGGCCTGAATCCCATCGCACCCCGCATTCCCGCCTTGTATCGGTCACGCACCGCTTTAGGCTACGGCACACAACAGTACACCCCAAAAGGACCGCATCCATGCCCCTCGCAACTCTCGGCCTTTACGGCCTCGGCACCATGGGCTCGGCCCTTGCCCTGAACATCCTCGACCATGGCTTTGCGCTGCATGTGGCCAACCGATCCCCCGATAAAACCCAGGCCTTCCTCACCGAAGCCGGCCCCCTTGCCGCCAAACTCACCGGCCACACAGATCTGGCCGCCATGGCCGCAAGTATGCCCACCCCACGGGCGATCATCCTGATGGTACAGGCGGGGGATGCAGTGGACGAAGCCATCGCCGCCCTGACCCCGCATCTGTCCCCCGGCGACGCGATCATCGACGCAGGCAACGCGATGTTCCATGATACCCGGCGGCGTACCGCTGCGCTGGAATCCACCGGCCTTACCTTTATCGGCATGGGCGTGTCGGGCGGCGAAGAGGGGGCGCGCAATGGCCCTGCGATCATGGCGGGCGGCACGCCGTCGGCCTATGAAGGTATTCGCCCGGTGCTTGAGGCGATTGCCGCCAAATTCAAAGGCCAGCCCTGCGCCGCCCACCTTGGGCCAGACGGGGCCGGGCATTTCGTCAAAACCGTCCACAACGGCATCGAATACGCCGATATGCAAATGATTGCAGAATGTTACGGGTTGATGCGCTACGGCATGGGGCAGGACCCCTACGCGATCGGTAAAACCTTCACCCGCTGGAACGACGGTCCGCTGCAAAGCTACCTGATCGAAATCACCGGGGCCATATTGGCGGCAACCGATAAGAAATCCGGCCTTCCCGCTGTCGACATCATCGTCGACTCAGCGGGCCAAAAAGGCACCGGCCGCTGGACCGTGATCGAGGCCCTTACGCTGGGCCAATCCGCCAGTACGATCGAGGCTGCGGTCGGCGCACGGGCCTGGTCCGCCGAACGGGCCACCCGGGCGGCGGGGCAGAGCATCCTTGGGCTGACCCGTGGCCCGGTCCAACTGACCAATTCTGACCTCGAACAAGCCCTGTTGGCCACGCGTATTATCGGCTACGCCCAAGGCTTCCGCCTACTGGCCAGCGCCTCGGAAACCTACATATGGTCCCTCGACATGGCCCAGATCGCCGAGGTCTGGCGGGCAGGCTGCATCATCCGCTCTGCCCTGCTTGACGATATCGCCACCGCCTTCCGGACCGACCTACCACATGGGCAACTGATCTTCGCCCCGGCCTTCGTATCCCTGCTAAAAACCAGCCTGCCCGCCCTGCGCCGGGTCAGCGCCGCCGCGATTTCCGCGTGTCACCCGGTTCCGGTGATGTCCGCCGCTTTGTCATTCATCGACAGTATCGGACAGGCCCGCGGCACCACCGACCTGACCCAGGCGCAACGCGATTTCTTTGGGATGCACGGGTTTGAGCGGACAGATGACGGGACCAAGGGGCAGCATGGGCCATGGTGGGATTGAAGGGGGCGGCTCGGTTCAAGTCGAGCAGTTTGCTTCGTTTGCAGCGCAGGCGTCGGTTTCTAGTGAAATTCTTTTGTAACTTCGATCTTGCCCACTATTGCGGCATTAAATTTACCGAGGTCCACGGCCGGAATCCAATATTCTAAGTGAGCACGTCCCCCAGCAACTTGGATGCCATAAGCACTAAGAAACGAAGTTAGTACTTCGAACCGAGTTACATATCCAGAGCCGCTGGCTTTCACATTCCAGTCGCGAGCAATCTTAATCGCATAATCTTCTGTCAGTACGGGGTAGAAGATTGGTTGCTCAGGCAGGCGGGGCGGAAAAGCGGTCATGCCGGACCTTTGGATCAATTCAAGTTCTTTGGGCCCGACTGGGCGCCAGAGAACGACAGTTTAAGAATCTGACTTCATGCACCAAGCACCTCAGTTAGTTCTGATAGACTTATATCTGATCCGCCACGAGCTAATTTCTGCAATGAAGCTAATAGCAGTTATCGCCCGTCTCAACAAATACTCCCCATTTCTTTTGTTCCCAAATATCCCGGGGGAGGCCGCAGGCTGGGGGCAGCGCCCCCTCTTATTTCCCCTCAATCTGAAACACCGTAAACCCCGGGCAGCCCAATTCCTGCACTAACCCAAAATGCAACCCCTTGATCATCCGGTTGTAAATCTCAGTATACCCGGCCGCCGCAAGCCTATCGACGACCACAGGCAACAGCGCCCCCGTAGCGGGATCAACCACATCGCTTAGGGCCACCTCAGACCCCAAAATCGCAATACTGGCCTGTACCAGCGTCAACTGGTTATACCAGCTGCGTTCGCCGTAATAGGCCACGTCGACCGGGCTCTGCCAGCCCAGATCATCGGCGGCGGGCGGGTTTTCCAGCGACGCCGTGGTTAATCCGACATAAGACATAATTTCGAAATCCGCGCATCCCATCCAGATATCGCGGGATACAAAATCTGGCTGCCCCAGGATCATCGCATCCGGGTCCGTGACCACAACTTGCCCGGCAAAGGCGGTGCGCAGCACGAGGTTCACCTGCGCTTCGGCCTGAACGTTTTTGACATAGACCCAGGCCGCAAACCCGGTACCAACCAAAGCCAGCACCAGCGCCGTGCGCCACACAACGCCCTTATTCAGCATTTCACTTGCCATAAACCGCCCCTGATCTTGTTATTGGCCAAACTCTAACGCCGCAGCACCCTGCATATCAAGTGCCGCGCGGTTTGGCGCGCAAAGTGGGTTGCGCCACAGTCGGGTCCTCTGGCCAGGGATGGCGCGGATAGCGTCCGCGCATGTCGCGCCGGACATCGGCATAGGAACTGGCCCAGAACCCCGGAATATCCGTGGTGGTCTGGACCGGTTTGCCGCTCGGGGATAGCAAAGTCACACGCAATGGGGTCCGGCCCACAACCGGATGCACCGTCACACCGAACATCTCCTGTAGGCGCAAGCTGATCTCTGGCGCCTCCCCGCCATAGTCAATAGGCACGCGGCGGTCCAACGGGGTGACAAAATACGCCGGGGCCGCGCGGTCCAGCCGCTCCATCTGCGCCCAATCGAGCATGGACCTGAAAGGCTCCAATAGATCAAACCGACGCCACTGCTCGGCAGACCTGACCCCCGCCAAATGCGGCAAAAGCCAGCGTTCCAGCCCGGCAAGCAATCCCGTGTCGGTCATATCCGGCAAATCATCACTCCCGGCCCGGACCAGTTCTACCCTTGCGCGAAACCGGGCCGCAGCCCCCTCCACCCGCAAGCCCAGCTCACGCACTCCTTCCAGCATCGCGCAGGCAACTACCTCTGCCGGGGCCTCGGCCCAGACCCGGTCATCCAGCACCAACGCGCCAAATCGCTCTTGCCGCCGCGCCAGAACCCGCCCCTCGCGACGCGACCAGATACAGGCATCGGCCCAGACGATCCGACTGCCATACAAAGCACGAAATTCGGCCTCGCCCAAGGCCACCGCCTGACGGATTTTTGCGTCAGTCGCATCGCCATCCAGATCAGTGGCCACAATCAGCCTTTGGCCCGCCAGCGGATCAAACGCAGGCATCACAGCACCTTTGCCACCAGACAAGATATAGCGCGGCGCGTCCCCTTTGCGGCGCAGTCCAATCCGGTCGGGATAGGCCAAAGCGGCCATCGCCGCATTGGAAAGCGGCGGCTTGTGGGCCAGCCCCTTGGCCAGTCTTTTCGCCTCGGTCTGAATCCGCTCGATCACCTCGCGCCTGATCTCGGCAGGCTGCGGTTGCCGCGCAATCGCGGCCATGCGCTGGCTCAAATCGACCGATCCCGCATTGCGGAGCGGATCACGTTCCGCCAGCAAAGCCGCCATCGGCGCGGCCTGTGGTCCTGCGACCAGCAGCATATGCGCCAGCCGGGGATGCAGCGGCAGCGCGGCCAAAGCCCGGCCGTGGGCCGTTGCACGACCAGACCCGTCCAAAGCACCCAAATTACCCAACACAGCCCGGGCTTCGGCCAGGGCTGCGGGCGGTGGCGGGGTCAGAAAGGCCAGATCGGCAGACCCCCATAGAGCCAGTTCCAGCGCCAGCCCGGTCAAATCGGCCTGGGCGATCTCGGGCGGAGCAAAGGCGGCCAATGCGCCGTCTTCGCCTTTGGTCCAAAACCGGTAACACACCCCCGGAGCGACCCGGCCCGCGCGGCCCGTGCGCTGCGTAGCCTCAGCCCGGGTGACTTTGTCGGTGACAAGGCGGGACATGCCCGAGGCCGGATCAAACCTGGACCGGCGGGCAAATCCGGCGTCGATGACCACACGAATATCTTCGATGGTCAGGGATGTTTCGGCAATCGCAGTGGACAAAACCACCTTGCGACCGGTGACAACCGGGGCAATTGCAGCGCGTTGTGCGGCAAACGGCATGGCCCCATACAGCGGCCTGACCACACAGCCGGGCGGCAAACGGCCTGCCAGCAGGCCCTCAACGCGGCGTATCTCGGCCTCGCCCGGCAAAAATACCAACACGCCACCGTCGTTTTCGCCAACAGCGCGAATGATCAGTTCAGCCAGTGCCGGTTCAGGTCTGACATCGCGCGGCAGGGGGCGGTCGCGCCAGCGCAGGTCTACCAGAAAACTGCGCCCATCGGCGGTAATCACCGGGGCCTCGTCCAGCATCTGCGCCACCGGGCCTGCATCCAATGTGGCCGACATGACCAACAAAGTCAGATCCGGACGCAGGGCCTGACGAACCTCCCAGCACAAGGCAAGGCCAAGGTCGGCCTGCAGGGATCGCTCGTGAAATTCGTCAAAGATAACTGCGCCAATGCCCGTCAATTCCGGATCGGACTGGATCATTCGGGTCAAAATTCCCTCGGTCACCACTTCGATCCTGGTGCGTGGCGACACTTTCACTTCGCCGCGCATGCGGTAACCAATGGTTTCCCCTGCCGCCTCGCCCATGGCCTCGGCCATCCGTTCGGCCGCG
Organism: Rhodobacterales bacterium; assembly: GCA_031422295.1. Lineage (GTDB taxonomy): Bacteria > Pseudomonadota > Alphaproteobacteria > Rhodobacterales > Rhodobacteraceae > JANOMH01. Next base: position 35,190 of record JANOQM010000030.1, read on the forward strand.
GCGCGTACGGCCAGCCGGCGTGGCTCAAGCATCACAATCCGGCCAGAAATCAGCCCCGAGGCCATCAATGCCAGCGGAACCCGCGTCGTCTTGCCAGCCCCTGGTGGTGCCTGCAACACGGCACGACCACTGCCGCGCAGCGCGTCAAGCAAAGGGGGCAGGGCCGGATCAATGGGCAAGTGGGTCTGCATTGCGCCTTTATCCGGCAAAGCAACGTGGGTTAAAACCCACCTTACGCTGCAGCTTGTTTGGTTTTCAGTTATCCCTGCCTCTGGCACCCGGTAACCGGATCGGTGCCTCCGGCCCGGTATTTCAGCAACAAAGACATCGCAGTGTCAGGTGCGTTTTAACCCACCCTTACTGCTCGGTAATCGCGGCGCATATCAACTTCTCTCAAACAAAAGCCCGGTCGCATTGCTGCGACCGGGCTTTTGTTTACCACTAAAACAAGACCTCAGGCGGCGACAGCAGCCTTGGCGATCTCTTTCTTGACTTTCAAAGCGTCCGCAGACAGCTCGTCATCCTTGGCTTTTGCCAAATAGGCATCCAACCCGCCACGGTGGTCGACTGACCTGATCGCAGCCGATGAAATCCGAAACTTGAAGGACCGGCCCAAAGCATCCGAAATCAGGGTCACATCCTGCAGGTTCGGCAGAAACCGGCGGCGGGTCTTGTTGTTGGCATGGCTGACATTGTTGCCAGACATCGGACCTTTTCCGGTCAATTCGCAGCGGCGCGACATGGGTCTTTTCCTTTTGGCTCGGGCCGCGCTGGATCTGGCCAGCGGGTCCCACTCAAACAGCAACGCGGCCCGGCACGGGGCTGGGTCATGAATTCAGTTCCGGGGGATTACGGGGATTCCCATGCGCCGTCAACGCCAAATCAAGCCCGATCCGGCGGCATTTCCGGCCCTTGGTCCAACTGCCCGGCCTTTTGATCTGCGATGGCCGCCAAAGCCGGGTGTACCGCCGCAGCGCTTTGGGCCAAACGCCGCCAATAGGCCGACGAATGCCGCCGCCCATCCCGGTGTGCTGCGATGATTAACCCCGGTTTTGGGTCAGCGGCAGCAGCGGCGTGATGCACAGTCCAGCCCTTGCCCGCCGCGCGCACCACCCCAAACGCCGGATGCCCGCCAAAGTTCAGCCGGACAATCTGCAGGGCCGCAAACAGCTGTTGGATCAGCGCGGCATGGGCCCGGTCCGCCGACACAAACGGGTCGATCAGGATCAACCCGCGCAGGCCCGGCATGGCCTGTGACCGCAAATCGCCTTGGCCCGGATCAAACTCCAGCCCTTCCGCAAGATAACGGCGCTCGAACGGAACCACGGCCGGGTGGATCGACAACTGTGGTGATACGGCAATCAATGTCCGGGCCTGCAAGGCCTTGGCAAAACGCAGCGCGCCGTAAGCCCCCATCGAAAACCCCAGCAACTGGACATTGGAATAGGCCGGGGCAAGGCGCGACAACACCTGCTCAAGCGCGGTGGTATCCGGATTAATGAACCAGTCGTTGGTCCTCGTCTTAATGCTTAGCTGGGCTAAACCCATACGGGCAAACTGGGTCGAGTGATTGTCCGGGCTGAACCCGGCCTTGCCATCCATCCGGTAGTCAAACGTGACCATCAGCCTGTCTTTAGTCCCGGGGCGCAACACAGCACGCAGATGGGAGCCGTCAAATATCAGTTCGGGGGTCATACTTTTGCCCATCCGATAAGCAGTACGGTGGCGGGGGCGAGATTGTTAGTCCATAATCCGCCACGATGTATCAACCTTAGGCTCAGGACCCATTAAATCGCTTGTGTGCGGGCCAACTCACTGATTCACTTGCGGCACCAAGGGGGTGCTGCCATGACCGAGATGATTTTGCTGTCCGAAGCCCATATGGCGCGGATATCGCCGTTTTTTCCGCTTTCACATGGGGTGCCTCGTGTGGATGATCGCCGGGTGATCAGCGGTATCATCTTTGTGATCCGCAATGGCCTGCGGTGGCGTGATGTGCCGCCAAGCTACGGGCCTCACAAGACAATTTATAACCGCTTCGTCCGCTGGAGCGAGATGGGGGTGTTCGGGCGTATCTTTGTCGAGCTTGCCAAAGGCGGCGGTGACACGGACGAGATCATGATCGACGCTACCCACCTTAAGGCGCACCGGACAGCGGCCAGCCTGCTCAAAAAGGGGCTCTTCCCCGGTTTATCGGGCGCACAAAAGGCGGGCTGAACTCAAAACTGCACGCGGTCTGCGACAGCCAAGGTCGGCCCCGCACCCTGTTTCTGACAGCAGGCCAGGTCAGCGACTACACCGGAGCGGCGGCCCTGCTCTCGACGCTGCCCCCGGCGAAGGCGCTGCTGGCCGACAAGGGCTATGATGCCGACTGGTTCCGGGAAGCCCTTGAAGATCGCAACTATGAAGTCTGTATCCCGCCGAAATCAAACAGGAAAATCAAGATACCCTATGACAAAGACCTCTACCGCAAGCGCCACAAGATCGAGAACATGTTCGGCAAGCTGAAAGATTGGCGGCGCATCCACACCCGCTATGACCGCTGCGCCCACACCTTCATGTCCGCAATTGCCATCGCCGCCATCGTCATCTTCTGGATTTGATCAATGAGTCCTGAGCCTAGTTCGCCAATCAAACCCGCCTGTGAGTTTGTAATTTGCAATATGCGGACTGCAAACCCGCCGAAAAAATGCGGCATTCTGGCGACTGGCTTGCATAATTTCAACATTTGTCGCAATCTTACCCTAAGTTTGGCCGGTTCAAGAAAGGACATCCGATGCGCGGACCTTGGCATCTGTGGCTTGTTGGTATCGTGGCCCTGCTGTGGAACGCAGGCGGCACTTACGACTATCTGTTGACCCAAATGGTCAACGAAGATTATCTGTCAATGCTGACCCCGCCACAACGGGCATTCATGGACGCGCGTCCGGTCTGGTTTGATGCGGTCTGGGCTATCGGAGTCTGGTTTGCGATTGGTGGTTCGCTCCTGATCCTGCTGCGGTCGCGGTTCGCGGCCCCGGCGTTTCTGCTCTCGCTGGCCGGATTACTGGGCTCGGCGGTCTGGAGCTACGGCATCGCCCGTCCTTCGGCGGTTGAGGTGATGGGCAGCTTCTCAATCTGGTTCAGCCTGCTGATCTGCGCCTCGCTGATCGGTTTCTGGGCCTATGCCCGGGCGATGACCGTGCGGGGCGTCTTGCGCTAACCGCACATGTGATCGAATTGCGGGGCGTCTTGCGCTAACCGCAACTGGCCTCGGCGCGGTCGGCAAACGCGCGATACCGATCCCAGAACGCCTCATCGCTGGAACGGTCCGACTGGCGGGTATCCTGCGCCTCTTGCGGATCAGCAAAAAATCCGGCGGCACGACGTTGATCCGCGCCATTCAGCGACTGATTGGCGACCTGTTGGACACAAGAACACAAAGCGCGATTAGCTGCATCCCGGCCGCCCGCGATGCAAGCTTTGGCCAGATCGCCCGACACACCGCGCGCACCCCCGCCACAGCCGGCCAGAACGACAACCGCCACCACCGTCACAAGCCCGCGCATCCCGCACCTCCGCCACAAAACAATCCCGACTATGCCGCCCGGCCCGCGCAGATGCAATCGGCACCAGCCGCTGCCTAGAACAGTCACACAGCTGTGATCCAACGGTCCAGATCACCCCCTCGACTTGCAATTCCGTGCCGACGCGGCCGAGTTTGAACGGGGGCGGGTCCGGTCCGGGATCACTTTGATCGAATTCTGTTTCTGGAACTTACGTCTCGCCGTGCTTTCAAAATGGCGCTACCGATGCACGCAATCAGATCTGGTCGATGGATATCTTGGCTGACAAATTGGGCGACAGCATGGCATTCCTTTTACCGAAACCTGCCGCATGGATTTAACCCAAGCCTGCCTGCAAGCCGCCTATCGGATATCCCAGGATGTTGGACTGTTGTGCTGCCAGTCGTGGCGGTGCAGCAGCGGCAGATCATCGGCAAATGCCGGATGCCCCAAACACAGATAAGCCGAAAATGCCCAGTCGGGCGGTACCTCAAACAGCGCCTCGATCGCCTGCGGGTCAAGGATTGACACCATGCCCAGACCCAGATTTTCGGCCCGCGCCGCCAGCCACAGGGTATGGATCGCCATGGCGGTGGACTGCTGCAACGTGCCCGGCAGGGTTTGCCGCCCCAGCCCAAGCCCAGCGGCGGGATTGGTCTGGGTGAACACTGCCAGTTGCAGCGGTGCGGCGTCCAGACCGGCCAGTTTTAGCGCCAGATACTGCGCCAACTGATCGCCGCTATAGCCACGTGCGGCGGTGGCGTTGCAGGTGTTGAATATATTACGCACAGCGCAGCGCAGAGCGGCAGACTGAACCCAAAGCACCCGCCATGGCCGGGCATTGCCCACGGATGGGGCCAGCGCCATGGCCGATTGCAGCCGTTGGATCGTGCTTGCTTCAACCGGATCCGGTCGGAAATGCCGCACGTCCCGCCGCCATTGCAGGATGCGGGTCAGCGTCGCCGCATCTGTAGGGTCAAACTGCATGGCAGGGGGTTAGGCCAGTTTATTCATCGGGACAATGCCGTTTACTTCGAAGCGGGTAAGGTGGGTTTTAACCCACCCTCCGAGGTGCCAACCTCAAGCCGCCCCAACTTCGGCCAGCAAGGCGGCATTGCCACCCGCAGCAGTCGTATCGATGCAGACATGCCGTTCGTGCAGCACATGCGCCGCATCGGGCAATCCCGCGATCAGTGGCAGGATCGGGCCGGGCCGGGCGGCAAGGGCTGCGGCATAGCCGGCCCCCGCGCGCGTGTCGCCCCACCACAGAACGCCGGCAAGTGGTGCAAGATTATTAAGCGCGGAGGCAGGCACTGTTCCGTTGGCTAGCACAGCAATGCCGCCCAGTGCTGTGACAGCGCGGGCTTGGGCGGTAGCGGCATCCACGCCCGGACCCATGCACAGGATCGGGCCGCGCGGGGAAAGCGACAGCCGGTTGGATTCGCCTGTTGGGCCGGGCAAGTCCTGCGGCGCGGGGGGGGGCGTGCTGGCATGCGCGGCGGTCAGACGCTGGGGCAGGGTCGTCATATCTTCGGCCCCGGTCCATGTGCCGGTGTTCGCGGGGGCCGGATTTTGCTGCAGCCGGGGCAGGTAATACGGCCCGCCCGCCTTGGGTCCGGTGCCCGACAGCCCTTCGCCGCCAAACGGCTGGCTGCCGACGACGGCGCCGATCTGGTTGCGATTGACATAGATATTGCCCGCCTGCACCCGGTCGATAATGGTCTGCACCCGGTCGTCGATCCGTGTGTGCAACCCGAAAGTCAGCCCGTATCCGGTGGCATTGACCGCGTCGATCACCTTTTCCAGTTCGGTGGCTTTGAACGTCGCCACATGCAAAACCGGGCCAAAGATTTCGCGGCTCAGGTCGCTGATCCCGGCAACCCGAATCATCGTAGGCGCAATGAATGTGCCGTCCTTTGGTGCCGCAAGTTCATGCAGAACCCGCCCCTCGGCCCGCGCCGCGCCAACATGATCCGCAATGGTCTTGTGCGCGGCGGCATCAATCACCGGCCCCACATCGGTAGACAGGTGCCAGGGTTGCCCCAGCGTCAGCTCGTCCATCGCCCCTTTCAGCATACGGATCAGTTTGTCGCTGATATCAGCCTGCACATACAGCACCCGCAGCGCCGAACAGCGTTGGCCAGCGGACCGGAATGCCGCATTGACGATGTCGCGCACCGCATGTTCGGGCAGGGCTGTGCTGTCGACGATCATTGCGTTCAGCCCGCCGGTTTCGGCAATCAGCGGTGTGCCGGGGGCGCAGCTGGCTGCCATGTTGGCCTGAATTTTCCGGGCTGTAATGGTGGACCCGGTAAAGGCCACGCCGTTGATCCGCGGGTCAGCGGTGAGGGCCGCGCCGACGCTGCCGCCGCCGGGGAGAAGTTGTAGCGCATCCGGTGGCACGCCCGCCGCATGCAGCAATTGCACAGCGCGGAACGCGATCAGCGGGGTCTGTTCGGCGGGTTTCGCCAAAACCGCATTGCCAGCGGCCAAGGCTGCAGCGATTTGCCCTGTAAATATGGCCAGAGGAAAGTTCCACGGGCTGATACAGGTGACGATCCCCAGGGGTTCTTTGTTGGGCGCAGATTCGATTTCGGCGGCATAATAGCGCAGGAAATCAACAGCTTCGCGGACTTCACCGACCGCATCTGGCAAGGTTTTCCCGGCCTCTCGCGCCAGCAGGGCGAAAAGCTCTGCCGCATGCGCCTCATAGGCATCGGCGGCCTGCCGAAGGGTGGCAGCACGAAGGCGGGCCGGGGCGACCCATGGCTTGGCCGCAGTCAGGGCGGCGGCAATGGTTTGCGGCGTGGCGTCATCGACAAAGCCAACCGTATCGTCCGGATTGGCAGGGTTGCTAAGCGCCCGGCGGGCTGTGCCTGCAAACTCAGGCTCTGCCGACGACATTGGATGCGCTGTCCAAGTTGCCGTTTTGAGCGGGTCGCGGCCTTTGGCGATGGCTTGTAGGGTGCGGGTATGGGTCAGGTCATAGCCAGTTGAATTCACCCGTTGCGGCGCAAACAACTGTGCGGCGGTTTTCAGTGTTTGGCCGGGTTTCAGCGTATCAAACGGATCGGCGGCGACCTGTGAGGGGGGCACGTCTTCATCGACGATCTGGTTCACAAAACTGGAATTCGCCCCGTTTTCCAAAAGTCGCCGGACCAGATAGGCCAGCAAATCCTCGTGCGCCCCAACAGGCGCATAGATCCGGCAGCGGGAATTTTCGCCCTTCAGCACCAGATCATGCAGGGTTTCGCCCATGCCGTGCAGGCGCTGAAACTCGTACTGATCCCGGGTCCGGCCCATGCCCTTTGCCATATGCAGCACGGCGGCGACGGTATGGGCGTTGTGCGTCGCAAACTGCGGATAAATCCGGTCCGTCAGCGACAGCAGTTTGCGCGCGTTGCTGATATAGCTGATGTCGGTTGCCTGTTTGCGGGTAAATACTGGGAACCCCGGCATCCCCTCGACCTGTGCCCGTTTAATCTCTGCGTCCCAATAGGCCCCCTTGACCAATCGTATCATGATCTTGCGGTTCAACCGGGTGGCCAGTTCGTGCAGGTTGTCGATGACCAGCCCGGCCCGTTGACCGTAAGCCTGCACCACAATCCCGAACCCATCCCACCCCTTTAACGCGGGGTCGGACAGCACCGCCTCGATCACATCCAGCGACAGGGCCAGCCGGTCGGCCTCTTCGGCATCGACATTGAACCCCATGCCTGCGGATTTCGCTAACAGTGCCAGTGCCACAACACGCGGCACCAGTTCTTCCATCACCCGGGCCTGTTGGGCCACCTCGTAACGGGGATGCAGGGCGGATAGTTTCACCGAAATGCCGGGGTTTTCAGCGACTGACCCATGGGCGCAATCCGTCGCAATGGCACTTATCGCGCGAGAATAGGACAGGTGGTAATTGCGGGCGTCGGCCTCGGTCCGGGCCGCTTCGCCCAGCATGTCGTAGCTATAAGTATACCCCTCGGCCTGCCGCACACCCGCGCGTTTCATCGCCGTCACGATACTTTCGCCCAACACGAACTGCCGCCCCATTTCGCGCATCGCCCGCGACACAGCGGCACGGATCATCGGCTCGCCCATGCGTTTGATCGCCCCTTTCAGGGCCCCGGTCAGGCCGGGTTTGCGGTCGTCCAGCACTTTGCCGGTTAACAGCAGGGCCCATGTGGAGGCATTGACCAAGGATGAGGCCGATTGCCCCAGATGGCGGCCCCAATCGGATGGCGCAATCTTATCCTCGATCAGCGCATCAATCGTCACTGCATCCGGCACCCGCAACAGCGCCTCGGCCAGACACATCAGCGCGATACCTTCGTCAGTGGACAGACCATATTCGGCCAGAAACACTTCCATCAGACCGGGGGTCGAGGTGGCGCGGATCTGGGTCACTAGATCGGCCCCGTGGGTGCAAATCGCGGCCCTATCGGCTGCGGTCAGGGCGGCTGTGGCGATCAGTTGATCCAGAATGGGGGCTTCGGCAGCATAAACTGTGGCATCGATCTGGGCGCGAATGGACATGGGAAACCTCTGTTGTTGTGTCCAGCATAGCGGATTGTTGTCCGGTAATTTGCCTGCTATTTATATAATATGCAGGCGTAACGGCTGCAAATCAGGGAAATGACATGGCGGAACGGCTGGATACATTAGACAGATTCGATCTGAAGATTCTGGACATCATGGCCGTCGAAGGCAGGATTTCGGTGACCGAACTTGCGGGTCGGATCGGGCTGTCCAAATCGCCGACCCAAGCCCGGTTGAAGCGGCTGGAAGAAAACGGCGTGATCCGGGGCTACCGCGCCTTGTTTGACCCGATCCGGCTGGGCCGCGATCATGTGGCCTTTGTCGAGGTCAAACTGTCCGACACCCGCGAAGCCGCCCTGTCAGCCTTTAATCTGGCCGTCACCCGGATTGGGGAAATTGAGCAATGTCATATGATTGCGGGCGCGTTCGACTATCTGCTCAAGGTGCGCACCTCCAGCATGGTGGGGTACCGGATGGTGCTGGCCGAGAAAATCTCGACCCTGCCGCATGTGTCCAGCACCTCAACCTATGTAGCAATGCAGGCGGTCAAGGAAGAGGGGCTGGGGCCCGCGCTGGCCTGACCCGCAGATATCGCGCGGCTGTGACTTGATTTGTGGTGTGGCTGTGCCATCCTTTCCTTCATGCGGATCATATTTGCCCTTTTGTTAATGACCACTGCGGCGCAGGCACAGGATGTCTGCCCGGCCGTCCCTGACCATACCGCCGACCGGGCCGCGATCATGGAAGTTCTGCGTAACGCCCGCGATGTCACCGAAGCGCAGTTCATGGCCAATCAGCTGTGGCAAATCTGGACCGATGCCCCCGATGCCCGCGCGCAGGCCCTGCTGGACGAAGGCATGGAGCGGCGGATCGGGGCAGATTATGCCGGGTCGCGGGCCGTGCTGGATGAGTTGGTGGCCTATTGCCCGGATTATGCCGAAGGGTTCAATCAACGCGCCTTCGCAGCCTTTTTGGCCCGCGATTTTGATGCGGCCTTGACCGATCTGGATGTGGCCCTTGGGATCATGCCCGATCATGTCGCGGCCCTGTCTGGCAAAGCGCTGACCCTGATGGGCATGGGCCGCGACGCCGAAGCGCAGGTGGTGCTGCGGGCCGCCCTTGCGCTGAACCCATGGTTGGGCGAACGGTCCCTGCTGGTCGAACCGCCGGGTGAAGATATCTGAATTTTGCGCCGTCGCCGGGCAATATCGCCCATCCCACTGGCGCATGACCGCCGTCGTGTCTAAGGATGCGCGGGCATGGCGACATGCGCCCGCGTGGTGGAATGGTAGACATCAGGGACTTAAAATCCCTTGGCCGCAAGGCCGTGCCGGTTCGAGTCCGGCCGCGGGTACCAGTTTGACGGCGTATCGATTGCATGCCGCAGCGATGGCATATAATGGCACCCGGTTTGGAATGAACTCATCCCCGAGGAACTGGCTCCAAACCTTACAGATGCCGGATGCGCTGTGTATCTTGCGACTAATCCAGCTCAGAAACTAACCAATATACTGGTTTTCGTCGGAAATGGATTTGATGTCTTGCAGGTCTGGCAAATTCGGGCTTTGCATAGGCCCGGGTATTGCAGGAGCAGGGCATGGGGCGACTAAGCGGTAAGACGGCATTGATTACAGCCGCGGGGCAGGGGATTGGCCGGGCCACGGCCCTGATGATGGCCGCCGAAGGGGCCCGGGTGATTGGCACTGATGTAAACCGCGACACGCTGGCCGAACTTGCAAAAGACGGCATTGAGCCGCGGTTTCTGGATGTCCTCGACCCAGCATCTATCGCGGCCGCTGTGGCCGATGTCGGCCCGCCGAACATTCTGTTCAACTGCGCCGGTTTTGTCGCCGCAGGCACGATACTGGACTGTGATGAAGCGCAATGGGATTTCTCGATGCGCCTGAACATGACCGCCATGTACCGGATGTGTAAGGCATTTCTGCCCGGCATGATCGACAATGGCGGCGGGTCGATCATCAACATGGCCTCGGTCGCGTCATCAGTGATTGCGGCCCCCGGCCGGTTTGTCTACGGCGCGACCAAGGCCGGGGTGATCGGTTTGACCAAATCCATCGCCGCCGATTTCGTGACCAAAGGCATCCGCTGCAATGCCATCTGCCCCGGCACGGTGGAAAGCCCGTCCCTGGACCAGCGTCTACGCGATACTGGCGATTATGATGCGGCCAAGGCGGCCTTTGTCGCCCGCCAACCCATAGGCCGGATCGGAAAACCGCAGGAAATCGCCGCTTTGGTGGTTTACCTTGGCTCTGATGAGTCCTCTTATACCACTGGAATCGCCCATGTGATTGACGGCGGCTGGTCCAATATCTGACATAAGGAAACTGACATGAAACTACTGCGCCATGGGCCCGTTGGGGCCGAAAAACCGGGGATGCTGCACAGCGATGGCACGGTGCGCGACCTGTCTGGCGTTGTGGCCGACATTGGCGGCGCGGTGATTTCGGATGCGGGCCTGACGGACCTGCGCGCCGTTGATGCCAGTGCCCTGCCAGTGGTCCGGGATGCACGCCTTGGCGCTTGCGTCGCGGGTACCGGAAAGTTCATCTGCATCGGCCTGAACTATGCCGATCATGCCGCCGAAAGCGGGATGACCGTTCCGCCCGAGCCGGTGATTTTCATGAAAGCCAGCAGCGCTATTTGCGGCCCGTTCGATCAGGTCCATATCCCGCGCGGATCGGTCAAGACCGATTGGGAGGTCGAATTGGCCGTCATTATCGGCACCAAGGCCAAATACGTGACCGAGGCGAATGCGATGGCCCATGTCGCGGGCTATGCCGTGACCAATGATGTGTCCGAACGCGCGTTTCAGTTGGAACGGTCGGGCCAATGGACCAAAGGCAAATCCTGCGACACCTTTGGACCGATCGGTCCCTGGCTGGTGACCCGCGATGAAATCAGCGATCCACAAAATCTGGGCATGTGGTTGACGGTAAATGGCGAAAAGGTTCAGGACGGATCGACCAAAACGATGGTTTATGGCGTGGCGTTCCTGGTCAGTTATCTAAGCCAATTCATGACCTTGCATCCCGGCGATGTCATATCGACCGGAACCCCGCCGGGTGTCGGCCATGGGTTCAAACCGCCGCGCTATGTGAAGCATGGTGATGTGGTTGAACTCGGGATTGACGGATTGGGCACGCAGAAACAAACCTTTATCAACGATCCCGTATGAGGGCAGGATGCACCTGATCGACGCGCATCTACATTTGATCCACCGCGATCAGTTGACTTATAACTGGCTGCCGCAAGCGCCTTGGCTTGCTCCGGGCGACTATAAGCTGAACGATATGCAAGCGCTGTCGGACGGGCGGATCACCGGGTCGGTGTTCATGGAAGTGGACGTCAGCGACTATCGGGCAGAGGCGCGGATGGTCAAAGACCTGATGCAACCGGGGTCTGGCCTGTTGGGCCAGATCGCCGGATGCCGCCCGGAACTGGCCGATGGCTTTGACCAATGGCTGGCGGATTGCGATGGTTTGAACGTCGTCGGGTTTCGGCGCATTTTGCACGAAGGGGCAGACGATATTTCGCAGGCCGCAACCTTTCGGCGCAATGTCCGTGCCATCGGGGCGACGGGCCGGGCCTACGATATGGTGTTTCTGGCGCGACAATTGCCGGTAGCGCTGGAATTGGCCCGCGCCTGCCCGGATATGACCCTCGTGCTGGATCACTGCGGCGTGCCCGATATCGCAGGTGGCGCGATGGACCCGTGGCGCGCCGATATGGCGGCCTTGGCAGCCTTGCCGCATGTGAACTGCAAACTGTCGGGTATTCTGGCCTATTGCGCCCCCGGCACCGGCAGTCTGGAAACCTTGCGCCCTTGGGTCGATCATGTGATCGCGGTTTTTGGCCCGGATCGTGTCCTGTGGGGCAGCGACTGGCCAGTGGTCAACAAAGGCGGCGGTTTGCCGTTGTGGCTGGATATCACCGACGGGTTGTTGGCCGGGTTGTCATTGGGCGAACAGGCCGCGATCCGGGCGGGTACCGCGCAGCGGGTTTACGGATTATAAAAATGAACATCGGGATCATCGGCTGCGGCAATATTTCAGACGCTTATCTGAAGGCCGCCCCACAATTTCCTGTCCTGAACATCATCGCCTGCGCCGATCTGAATATGCAGGCAGCACAGGCCAAGGCCGCGACCTACGGGGCCGAGGCGATGGAGGTCGCGGCCCTTCTGGCCGACCCGCGCATTGACATCATCCTGAACCTGACCACGCCGCAACACCATGTCAGCGTCGGGCTGCAGGCGATCCGTGCCGGTAAACATGTCTATGCGGAAAAACCCTTGGGCATTGCGCTGCCCGAGGCGTTGACGCTGGTGCAGGCGGCCAAGGACGCCGGTTTGCGCATCGGGTCGGCCCCGGACACATTTCTTGGCGGGGTGCATCAGACGGCACGCGCGGCGATTGATGCGGGTCTTATCGGCGATATCGTGGCGGGGCAGGCCGCGATGATGTGTCCGGGGCATGAATTATGGCACCCGAACCCCGATTTCTACTATCAGCCCGGCGGTGGGCCGCTGCTGGATATGGGGCCGTATTACCTGACCTGCCTGATCAACGTGCTGGGGCCGGTGGCGCATGTCAGCGGGGCTGTCAGCACACCCCAGACCAACCGGACCATCGGATCCGGGCCGCGTCAGGGGCAGACATTCGCGGTGCAGGTGCCAACACATATCGCGGGTCTGTTGACCTTCGCATCTGGCGCGCAAATCACCCTGACCACCAGTTTTGACGTCTGGAAACACGGCGCGAACCATATCGAGTTATATGGGCGCAAAGGGTCGATGATCGTGGCAGACCCAAATCAGTTTGCGGGCGCGATCAGGGTCAGTGCAGGCAAAGGTGACTGGGCTGACCTGCCGCAATCGCATAGCTATGGGAACGGAAACTACCGTATCCTTGGTCTTGCGGATATGGCGCAAGCCATTCTGTCAAACAGGCCGCACCGGGCAAATGCGGGGCTGGCCCTGCATGTGCTGGAGGTAATGGAGGGGATCATGACCTCGGCCAGCACTGGGCACAGGGTCAGTATGCAACACCGCTGTGCGCGGCCTGCGGCGTTGCCGGATAACCTGCCCTTTGGGGTGATGGAAGGGGCGATATGACCAAACGGGCCTTGATATTCTGGGGCGGCTGGGACGGGCACACGCCGGAACAAACAGCGCATGTTCTGGCCGGCATGTTGCGCACCCATGGGGCCGAGGTAACGCTGGCGCATGGCACCTCGATTCTGGCCACCGACAGGCTGGAGCAGTTCGATCTGATCGTGCCGATGGTCACGATGAGCGTGATTGAAAAGTCGGAACTGACCGCCTTATGCGCTGCGGTCCGGGCCGGAACCGGGCTGGCAGGGGCACATGGCATGATGTGCGATGCATTCCGGGCTGAAACCGAATATCAGTTCATGACCGGCGGGCAATGGGTGTCACATCCGGGCAATATCATTGATTACACTGTGAATATCAGTGCGCCCGCCGATCCGGTCATGGCGGGGATCAGCGATTTCGCCTATCGGTCAGAACAATATTACATGCATGTTGACCCGGCCAATCAGGTGCTGGCCACGACCACCTTCACGGGTGATCATCTGGCCGATGTCGCAGGCGTCGTGATGCCAGTGGTCTGGAAACGGCACTATGGCGCGGGGCGGGTGTTTTATTCGGCGCTGGGGCATATGGTGGACGAATTTGCGCATCCGCACATGGCGACAATCATTGAACGCGGGATGTTATGGGCGATGCGCTAGCCCCCGATCAGGCCCGCCAGCCGCGCCACGCCCATGCGGTAATTGGTGCCGCGGTTCCAGTTATACATCACTTCGAAATTCGGCTCACCCTGGGTATAACCCACGCCCCGTTGCCAGCCGTTCTGCGCCAGAAAGTTGGCGGTCGAGGCGATGGCATCGGGCCAGTCGTTCAGATCGATCTGCCCGTCACCATTGCCGTCGATGCCGTATTGCAGCGCATTGCCCGGCAAAAACTGGGTATGGCCCATTTCGCCGTGACCTGCCCCCAGATCGCCTGCCGAAAGCCGCCCCTGATCGACCAGCATCAAGGCCGACAGCGCATGCGGGCCGAACAATTCCGGCCTGCGGCAATCGTAGGCGACGGTGGTGATCGCTGAAATGATCGGAATTTCGACAAAGCGCAGGTCGCTGCCAAAGTTGGTTTCCCAGCCGTGTATGGCGACCAGATAATAGCCCGGCACCCCAAAGGTCTGCTCAAGCCCGTCGAAAAATGCCCGATTCTCGGCATAGCGGTCACGCCCTTGCCGGCCTAACTGATCACCGCCGCGCACACGCCAGATCTCGTCAAACGGCCGCGCCTCGCGCTGAACTGCCCGGTCCAGCCGGATCGTGGCGTTGGAATAGCTGGCTGATGCCAGTGCGGCCAACCCACGCTCGCCCACGCCCAGCGCCGCAGCTTCGGCGGCAAAAGCGGCCTTCCATGCCTCGAACCCGCTGGAATCATTGCCGCAAGGGGCGGCTTGAATTTGGCTTGCGACCAAAATGAGCGCGGCACTGGTAATCAGTCTGAACATGGCAGCTCCGGAACAGGGGACAGGTAAGGTGGGTTTAAACCCACCTTACGAGACAGAAACCACGGCGGGCAAGACCTCTGTATAAAACCCGCTTGTAAGGTGGGTTTAAACCCACATTACGCCCGAATACCCGCAAAGCGCACTTGCCAGTCGGCCCGGTCTTCGTCGCTGATTTTGGCAAAGGTCACTTCGGGAACGGCAAAAACATGACCGGCGGGCAGGGTTGACAGCGCCGTCGCAATATCCCCCGGCCAACCTGCATCAGTCGTGTTCATCGCCGCCAGCATCTGCGCGCTCGCATCCGGAATGAACGGGGCGGACAGAACCGCGTAAAGCCGGATCAGGTTTAATGCCAGCCGGGTCTGCATCGCGGCGGTGTCGGGGTCGGACTTGAACACGGTCCACGGCCCCGCTGACTGGAGGTATTCATTCCCCGCCACCCAGATCGCGCGCAACTCGCCAGCGGCCTTGCGCACTTCAATCGAATCCATGCAGCCCTCATAGGCATGCAAGCGGGTGCCGAGTTCCGCGATCAGTGCCGTTTCGCGGGCGCCATAAGACCCGCCCGCCGGCACCACTTCGCCAAACTTTGACCGGCAGAATTTGGTCACCCGGCTGACGAAATTGCCCAAGACATCGGCAAGGTCTTTGTTCACGCTCGCCTGAAAGTTTTCCCATGTAAACTCACTGTCTGACGATTCCGGCGCGTGTGACAGCAGCCACCAGCGCCAGTAGTCCGATGGCAGGATCGACAGGGCCTGATCCATAAAGATGCCGCGCCCTTGGGACGTACTGAACTGCCCGCCGTCATAATTCAGGTAATTGAACGACTTGATATAATCGACCAGCTTCCATGGCTCGCCCGACCCCATGATCGTGGCTGGAAAGCTAAGGGTATGAAACGGCACATTATCCTTGCCCATAAACTGGGTATAGCGGACGTCATCCGCGCCTTTGTCAGTGCGCCACCAGCGTTCCCAGTTGGTGCCTTTGCCCGCATCCACCCATTCCTGCGCACAGGCGATATATTCGATGGGCGCGTCGAACCAGACATAGAACACCTTGCCCTGCATCCCCGGCCAATCATCCGTGCCGCGCTTGACCGGCACCCCCCAGACCAGATCGCGGGTGATGCCCCGGTCCTGCAAACCGTCGCCGTCATTCAGCCATTTCTTGGCGATGGACGTGGTCAGGATCGGCCAGTCGGTCTTGCTATCAATCCAATCCTGCAACTGCCCGCGCAGCGCCGATTGGCGCAGATACAGGTGCTTGGTCTGCCGTACCTCTAGGTCAGTAGACCCGGAAATAGCAGAGCGGGGGTTGATCAGGTCGGTGGGATCCAGTTGTTTGGTGCAGTTTTCGCATTGGTCGCCGCGCGCCTTCTCATACCCACAATTCGGACAGGTCCCCTCGATATACCGGTCCGGCAAAAACCGGCCGTCAGTGATGGAGTAAACCTGTTTTTCGCTGACTTCCTCGATTAGTCCCGCATCTGCCAGCCGCCCGGCAAAATGCTGAGTCAGCGCCCGGTTTTGGGCACTGGACGACCGGCCGAAATGGTCGAATGACAGCCGGAACCCGTTGGCAATATCCGCCTGCACCGCATGCATATCGGCGCAAAACTGATCGACCGGCACGCCTGCCTTGGCGGCGGCCAGTTCGGCGGGGGTCCCATGTTCATCCGTAGCGCATAAAAACAGCACCTCATGACCGCGCCCGCGCAGGTAGCGGGCATATAGATCAGCGGGTAACTGACTGCCGACAAGGTTGCCCAAGTGCTTGATCCCATTGATATACGGGATCGCAGAGGTAATCAGATGGCGGGCCATGGTAACGCTTTCGGCAATGTCATTGCCGCAGGGTTTAGTGCGAATACGGCGAAAGGGCCAGAGGCCAAGGGCGGTTACCCGCGCTCGCTATTCACCCCGGTCAATCTGCGCCAAAATCTCCAGGCTCACCTGATCGGACACCATCCCCGGATAGGCTGACGCGCCAAAATCGTTGCGGTTCAGGGACCCGGTCAAGATCAGCGACAGCTTGTCGATATTGCCTGCAATCGTGCCGGTCTGCCGGTACAGCTGTGCATGCAGGCGCAGGGGGCGGGTGACGCCGCGAATGGTCAACAGGCCGTCAACCTCGGCCTGGGTCCCGTCCGCCCCCGCACTGACGGCTGTGCTTTCGAACAGAATCTGCGGGTGGACGGTGGTATCCAGCATGTCGGCCGCCTTGAGCGCCTCGGTGGCAAAGATCAGCCCGGTCCTCGTGCCGGACGGGTCGAGCGTCACGTTGATGGTGCTGTTGGCGATGCTGTCAAAATCCAGCCGCAGCAGGGCGGCGGTCACCGGCATTGTCCCGGTGATCGCCATCTCGCCCATGTTCACGGCAAACCCGACGCTAGAGTTTGCAACGTCAAGCACATAGGGCACGGGGTCGGCCAAGGCCGGGGCGGAAAGGGCAATCATCAACAGAACACAGCGCATACACAGGTCATATCGGAATTGGGGGTGTTGGCTGATCACTGATCCGTGTGCGGCCCCTTGTCAGCGCCAAATCGCTGGCTAGGGTGCAGCGAACCGTTGAAAGTGGAATTGAGACCGCATGAAACAGATTCAATTGGGCCAGACCGGGATTTCGGTCAGCGAATGGTGCCTTGGCACAATGACCTATGGCAACCAGACCGATCAGGCCGACGCCCATGCCCAGATGGACCGCGCACTGGACGCCGGGGTTTGTTTTTGGGACACGGCTGAAATGTATCCGGTCAACCCGGTTCGGGCCGAAACCGTCGGCCGGTCAGAAGAGATTATCGGCGCTTGGTTTGCCAGTCGCAAACGCCGGGCCGAGGTGCAGATTGCAACCAAAGTTGCCGGCCCCAATCCAAACTTTGTGCGCGGCGGCAAGGGCTTTGACGGGCCTACCATCCGGCAGACTGTCGATGCATCCTTGCGCCGGCTGCAGACCGATGTGATTGATCTGTATCAGTTGCATTGGCCCGAACGCGGGTCGTACATGTTTCGGCAGAACTGGACTTTTGACCCGTCCGGGCAGGACCGCGCCGCGACATTGGCGCATATGGATGATGTGCTGGGGGCGATGGCGGACATGGTCACGGCGGGTAAGGTGCGGGCCTTTGGCCTGTCAAATGAATCCTGCTGGGGCACCACCCGGTGGATCGACCGGGCCGCTGCGCTGGGCGCGCCGCGTGTTGTCGCTGTGCAGAACGAGTATTCGCTGATGTGCCGGATGTATGACACCGACATGGCCGAAATGGCCGTAAATGAAGCGGTGACGCTGCTGGCGTTTTCGCCGCTGGCCGCCGGGCTGCTGACCGGGAAATATCAGAACGGCGCCGTGCCGGTGGCCAGCCGGATGACGCTGAACCCAGACCTGAGCGGGCGCAAGACACCGCGCGCCTTTGTTGCAGTCGCAGCCTATCTGGACCTTGCTGCCGCCCATAACCTCGATCCGGTTCATATGGCCTTGGCCTGGCACCGGACCCGGCCCTTTGCCAGCATCCCGATCTTTGGCGCGACGTCAGTTGCGCAACTGGAGCGGATTCTGGCCGGGTCCGATGTGGTGCTGTCACCCGAACTGACCGCCGCGATCAACCAGATCCACAAGGCGCATCCGACGCCCTATTGAGCCCCCATCACCCAATCAGCCCCATAGTGCGGCTGCCATTTCCGGTCTATCCTGCCGCAATGACCCCAGAGCGATGCACCTTTGGCCCCTTCACCCTGACCGCCAACGCGCTGCTGCGGCGTGGCATGGCGATTCCGCTTGGCGGGCGGGCGCTGGCAGTCCTGACAGTGCTGGCACGGGCGGACGGGCAGGTCGTGTCCAAGGCTGCGCTGATGGCGCAGGTCTGGCCGGGGATGACTGTCGAAGACGGCAATCTGACGGTGCAGATTGCGGGGCTGCGCAGGGCGCTGGGCCAGATGCCGGACGGGCAGGACTGGATCGGCACGGTGCCCCGCGTCGGCTATCGGTTGATCAGCGGGGTCGCCGCGTCACCGGCGTTGCCACCAATTTCGATTCTCCCCTCACTTGCCGTGCTTCCCTTCCAGAACCTCGGCGGCGATGCCGGACAGGACTATTTCGCCGACGGCGTGGTTGAAGACATCATCACCGCACTCAGCCGGTTCAAAAGCTTTGCGGTGATCGCCCGGAACTCTTCCTTTGTTTACAAGGGCCACGCCGTCGATGTGCGGCAAGTGGCCAAGGACCTGGGGGTGCGGTATGTGCTGGAGGGCAGCGTGCGCCGGGCTGGTGCCAAATTGCGCATCAGCGCGCAACTCGTCGATGGCATGACGGGTGTGCATCTGTGGGCGCAGAATTTTGATGGCCCGGTTGAAGATATCTTTGATGTTCAGGACCGGATCACCGAAGGTGTTGTCGCTCTGGTCGAGCCCCAAATTCAGCGGGCCGAAATCCAACGTTCGCGTCGCGAGCGGCCCGAGAGCCTGGACGTCTATGACCTGTATCTGCGGGCTTTGCCCAATGCGTACGATCCGAGGCCTGACGCCAATGCGCAGGCGATTGCGCTTTTTGAGCGGGTCATCGCTCTTGACCCGAATTTCGCGCCGGGCCGTGCAATGGCTGCGCAAATGTATCTGTTGCGGGTGGCAATGCAATTTGCCGGAGCGGACGAGAGCGACGCTAAAACGGCCATTGCCCATGCGCGGGCGGCACTCGCGCTCACGCGGGATGACCCCATGGTTGTCGCCCACAGCGGTTTAGTGCTGCTACAGGTGGGAAGGGAGTTTGACACGGGGCTCGGGTTGCTGCTGCTCGCGGTCAGCGAGAATCCAAACAGCGCCGAGTTGCTTAATTTAGCCGGCATCGGGTTCTTGTTGGGCGGCGATCTCACGCAGGCAGCAGATTATCTGCAGCGGGCGCTGCGACTTGAACCAAACGGTTTTGGCACCCATTGGCAGTTGACCGGAATGGCGCATATCCGCATGGCCGAGGGACGCTACGACGATGCCTTGGACTGGGCCCTGCGGTCACAGGCCATCAATGCGGGCTATGACGCCACGCATTGGATGTTGATTGCTGCCAATGCTTATCTCGGGCATTGGGACGAGGCGCACAAATATCTTGGCGCATTGCAGAAGATCTCGCCCGGGATCAGCTTGTCGCGCATCCGGCTGGGGCAAAAACCCCGCGATCCGCACCGTATCGACGTGCTGATCGAGGGCATGCGACTGGCGGGTCTGGCTGAAAATTAGGTCTGCTGACCCTTGGCTTAGCAAGATTTAGCAACTCTTAACCCCCGGCTGAAGGACATTTAAGACCTGCCGGACGCATCTTTGGTCCAAGGCGTCGATGCTGACGCCAAACCCAAGGAGCCAGATCATGCTGACCACCCTGACCATCCCGCACCGCAGCCTTGGCCAGTTTCATAGCCGCGAGGAGATGAAAATCCTGCTGTCCGCCCAAGACTGTGAGCATCACTACGAGACCATTCCGCAGCGCCCCGGCCCTGCAACCCGCCTGATCAGGGCCTGCCTGATCTGGTTGCATCACCGGGGCGTGCGGGCCTGATGCCGCCTTTGGACGACAGGGCGGCGGGTTCGCACTTGCGCGGGCTGACATTTTCGGGCCCCTTGTCTGCAAAAAGGGGGGCCAGCCATGCCACTGACTATGAACCGCGAGGTGTTCATCACCTGTGCCGTGACCGGATCGGGCGGCACCCAAGACCGTAGCCCGCATGTGCCACGCTCGCCCGAACAGATCGCTGCCAATGCGATTGACGCGGCCCGCGCCGGGGCGGCCATCGTGCATTGCCATGTGCGGGACCCTGACACCGGCAAGCCATCGCGCCGGTTGGACCTGTACCGGCAGGTCACCGACCTGATCCGGGCCGCTGATGTGGATGTTGTGCTAAACCTGACTGCGGGCATGGGCGGGGATATGGTGTTTGGCCCGGTGGAGACGCCCCTGCCGTTGGGGCCAGCGTCCGACATGGCGGGGGCCACCGAACGCGTGGCCCATGTCGCCGCCTGCCTGCCCGAGATTTGCACGCTGGACTGTGGCACGATGAACTTTTCCGAGGCCGATTATGTGATGACCAACACGCCGGGCATGCTGGTCGCAATGGGCGGCATGATGACTGCATTGGGGGTCAAGCCCGAGATCGAGGCGTTTGATACCGGCCATTTGTGGTACGCCAAAGAACTGGTCAGGCTGGGGGTGCTGGATTCCCCGGCCCTCGTGCAATTGTGCATGGGCGTGCCGTGGGGGGCACCCGATGACCTGAATACGTTCATGGCGATGGTCAATAACGTGCCGTCTGGCTGGACATTCAGCGCTTTTGGGTTGGGGCGCAACCAGATGGCCTATGTCGCCGCTGCTGTGCTGGCGGGTGGAAACGTCCGGGTCGGACTTGAAGATAATCTGTGGCTGGGCAAGGGGCAGTTGGCCACCAATGCGCAACTGGTCGAACGGGCGGTAACGATCATCGAAACCATGGGCGCGCGGGTGATTGGCCCTGCCGAAGTGCGGGCGAAACTGGGGTTGGTCAAACGCGCGCCAGTTGCGGCATGAAGCGTATCCTGCTGGGCCTGCTACTGGCGGCATGTGCCGCTCCTGCCCCCGTCGTGGCACCCGTCACGTTCCGTGACCTTGCCCAACCGATAGGATCGACCACACGGGGCGGTGCGGCTGAGATGGCTGGAAACTGGGTGGTTTCGGCGGCCTATCCGGGCGGTTTTTTTGACCCCGGCGATGGGGTGGCGTTGACATTCGCGGCGGATGGGACTGGCAATCTGAACGGCTTGCCGCTGCAGTTGTCAGGCGTAAACCGTTGGCGGTCTGGGCAAACCGAGTTTTGGGTGCTGTGGGTCGATGACGATTTTCGCACTGCGGTCATCGGCTCACCTACGGGTGCATTCGGCTGGATCATGGACCGGCCCGGTGCAGCCTCGGCTGACCGGACAAGGGCCGCGCGCGAGATTTTGGACTTTAGCGGCTATGATCTGGACCGCTTGAAAACAGGGGATTTGGGATGACACGGACAGCAGCAATCATTGGTGGCGGCGTCATTGGTGGCGGCTGGGCGGCGCGGTTTTTGCTAATGGGCTGGAACGTACGGGTGTTTGACACCGATCCGCAAGCACAACGCAAAATCGGTGAAGTGCTGGACAATGCCCGTGCCTCTTTGCCCGGATTGTCGGATGTGGCACTGCCTGCCGAGGGGCGGTTGTCCTATCACGACACGATGTCCGAGGCGGTCGAAGCGGCGGAATGGATACAGGAATCGGTGCCGGAACGGCTCGATCTGAAACACCGGGTCTTTGCCACATTGCAACAGCATTGCCCGACCGAGGCGATCATCGGGTCATCGACATCCGGTTTTAAACCGTCGGAACTGCAACAGGGCTCGTCCCGCCCCGGCCAGATCATCGTCGCCCATCCGTTCAACCCGGTCTACCTGCTGCCGCTGATCGAACTGGTCCCGTCGCCGGCGAATTCTGCCGCTTTTATCGCAGCGGCCCAGACTGTGCTGACCGGGATCGGCTGCTATCCGTTGCATGTCCGCAAGGAAATTGACGCCCATATTGCGGACCGTTTCCTGGAGGCGGTCTGGCGCGAGGCCTTGTGGCTGATCAAAGACGGCATCGCCACGACCGAAGAAATTGATAACGCGATCCGCTATGGCTTTGGCCTGCGCTGGGCGCAGATGGGCCTGTTCGAAACCTACCGGATTGCCGGTGGTGAGGCCGGGATGCGGCATTTTATTGAGCAATTCGGCCCATGCCTGAGCTGGCCCTGGACCAGACTGATGGATGTGCCCGAGCTGACCGAGGCGCTGATTGACGCGGTGGCGGGGCAATCGGATGCGCAATCCGGCGCTATGACGATCCGCGAGTTGGAGCGGATGCGCGACGGCAATCTGGTAACCATCCTGCGCGGGTTGAAGGCCCGCGATTGGGGTGCGGGAAAGCTGCTGAATGCGCAGGACAAGCGGATGCTTTCTTTGCCCGGATTGGACATTGCCGATCTGTCCCAGCCGATTTTAACGGTCGAGCGAGCGGTGCCGCTGGATTGGACCGATTACAATATCCACATGAACGACAGCCGCTATGCGCAGGCATTCAGCGAGGCGACGGACCGGTTTATGACGCTGATCGGCTGTGATGCGGATTACATTGCGACAGGCGGCAGCTATTTCACCGTCGAGACGCATATCCGCCATCTGGCCGAGGTCACGGCGGGGACAAAGATCCGGGTGACGACGCAATGTCTGGCCGGTACGGGCAAGAAACTGCATTTGTTCAACCGGATGTGGGCGGGGGATGAGATCGTAGCGACGGGCGAGCATATGCTGTTGCATGTCAGCCTTGCCACCCGGACATCCAGCGAACCTGCGCCGAAGGTGGCCGGTCCGCTTGCCCGGGTTGCGCTGGCCCATGCATTGCTGCCGCGCCCGGACGGGGCAGGGGCCGCTATTGGCGTCAGGTAGGGTGGGTTAAAACCCACCTTACGGCAGATTTCAGAAGGGGGTGGTGGGTCAAGACCCACCTTACGCGGCGTTTGGTAAGGTGAGTTTCAACCCAACTCGGCCCATAACATGTCCAGATGCCGGGGCAGGTCGCGGGCCGAAATATCGGCCTCGCGGACCAGTGTGTCGAAATGGCTGCTGATCGCCTGCACCCGTTCCTTGTCGCGGAACGCCAGATAATTCCGGCCCAGATAGATCACGGCAAGCAAGGGGCCGAACACGGTGATCGGCGCGGAATACAGGCGGCGGGCGTCATATAGGAACACCCGCAGGGTTGGGTAAAGTTGGTCATGCAGCGCCTTGATCTGGTTTATCTGCGCTAATCGGATGTCGCGCGGCAGGCCAGCATAATACCCCTCGGCTTGCACAAAGCTGCGCAACTCATGTAAGGGCAGCGCAATTTCATAGTCTGATCTTGCACTTTTCATCCAATCGAGCCGGTCTTTGCTGGCCCCGATTGCCTGTTCCGTGGTCTTACGCAAACTGGGTTCATATTCCCATGCCAGCATTTCAGGGGTTTTGAGCATGTCAGGCATACCTGCCGGGACATGCCGGATCTTGTAACCCTCGGCCTCTTGGTGCCAGGCAAAGATGCGTTCATCGACCAGCGCCCGGGGCGCCTCGGTCATGGTCATCGCCGCGGCGATCAGTTCGGCCGCGCTTTCGCGCCGGTCTGACAGGCCCAGCAACCAGTCGCAGGACACGCCAAGGGCGGCCGCACATTCGGCCACCACCTGCGCATTGGGCAGCCGCGTGCTGTCCGGCGCCAAAAGCTGTGACAAAGTGGACCGGTCCACCCCGATGGTGCGCGCCAAAGAGGCCTGCGACCGCGCCGCAGCAGCCATGGCGCTGGCCAGCCGGTCACGAAACAGCGGTGCGCGGTCGCGTTTGTCAGTGGGGCGCTGCATTGTTGTGTTATATCACCAACGTTGGGTTAAAGTTGCGCAAGTATGGTCTGCGCCACAGGCAAAGCAAGTGCTATTTATCAACGAATAAGCCTGAAAATGGGCGTGGGTTTGGCAAGCGGGTCTACATGACGTCGGATCGGACAATCAAGGTCGAATGGCCGACTTTCATCGTGCTTGCAGGGTGTTACGGCGTGTGGGTGCTGGCGGTTTTTGTGGTGCCAGAGTGGTCGCTTACGGCGGCCGTGTTTTTGGTAATCCTCATGGGGACGCAACATTCGTCGCTGACCCATGAGGTTATCCACGGCCATCCGACGCCATGGCGCTGGCTGAACGGGGCGTTGGTATTTCCGCCCCTGACCTTGGCCATTCCGTATCTGCGGTTCCGCGACCAGCATCTGGCGCATCACCATGACGAGATTATTACCGACCCCTATGATGACCCCGAAAGCAATTATCTGGACCCGGTTATCTGGGCCCAAAAGCCGTGGATCGTGCAGCGGGTGCTGCGGATCAACAATACCTTGGCCGGGCGCATATTGATCGGGCCGGCGGTGGGCCTGTGGGGGTTTTGGAGCGGCGATATCCGGGCGATACGGGCAGGCGACAAGGCCGCACTTTGGGGTTGGCTGCTGCATTTGTTACCACTGGCGCTGGTGATCTGGGTTGTTTCCCTGTCGCCGATGCCGGTCTGGGCCTATTGCCTGGGCATCTATTTCTCACTCGGACTGCTGAAAATCCGCACCTTTCTGGAACATCGCGCGCATGAAAAGGCCCGTGGACGGACTGTGGTGATCGAAGATCGGGGGCCATTTGCGCTGTTGTTTCTGAACAATAATTATCATTCGGTGCATCACATGCACCCGCGCACAGCCTGGTATGATCTGCCTGCGCTGTTCCGGTCCCGCAAGGACCACTATCTGGCCCGCAATGACGGGTATTATTACACGTCCTATGCCGAGGTGTTTGCCAAATACGCCTTTAAGGTCAAGGACCCGATCCCGCATCCGCTGTGGCCCAAGTCCTGACTGGACCCTGTTGTCTGTAACGGGCACAAGGCCGGTCATGGACCTGTGGATACCCATCACACTGACTGCGGCACTTGCGCAAACCGTCCGCTTCATGCTGCAAAAACAGCTGAAATCCACGGGGCTGAGCACGGGCGGCGCGACATTGGCCCGGTTCATCTATTCCACACCGCTGATCGCCCTGATCGCGCTGGGGTATTCCCGGTTCAGCGACCAAACCCTGCCGGGCACGACCGCCCGGTTTTGGGCCTTTGCGATCAGTGGCGGCACGGCGCAGTTGCTGGCAACGATGTGCATGGTCGCCTTGTTCAGCCACCGGAGTTTTGCGGTGGGGATGGCGTTTAAAAACACCCAAGTGCTGCTGAGCGTCTTTGTCGGCCTCGCCCTGCTGGGGGAAGGCGTGTCTGCCTGGGGGTTTATGGCGATACTCTTGGGTTTGGGCGGTGTGCTGCTGCTGTCGGACCCGCCCGGCGGGGCAGGTGCGTGGCGGCAGCGGATCATGAACCGGGCTGTAGCCTTGGGTCTGACGGCGGGCGGATTATTTGCGATTTCGGCGATCACCTATCGCGGCGCATCGCTGGCGCTGGCATCTGGCGATGCGTTTCAACGGGCGATTGTCACGTTAGCCATTGTGACCCTGATACAGACGGCGGCGTTGGTCGCGTGGCTGGTGGTCCGTGAAACCGGCGAGATGATCCGCGTGTTGACTGCATGGCGGGTCGCGTCGCTGGTCGGGATGGCCAGTATGGTTGGCTCGATCTGTTGGTTCTGGGCCTATACGCTGCATAATGCATCTTATGTGAACGCTTTGGGGCAGGTAGAGTTGGTTTTCAGTTTGCTGGTGTCGGTGTTTGTATTTTCGGAAACCATCAGCCGCCGGGAATGGCAAGGGTTGGCTTTGCTGACCGGATCAATCCTGTTGCTGGTCCTGCTGGCCTGAAAAACCTTCCCCACGGGGAAGGTTTTTCAGCAAGTAAACACAATATTAACAATATATTAGGGGGTTTCGGACGTTGCTTCGGATTGGCAGTATTTGAACTAAAGATTTTCCGGTTAGGGGGTAAGCAGGCCCATGCCACCGAGGCGGTTGAAATAATGTGCCTCGTCATCATGTTGCATGAACGGGATGTCGGCAGGGTCGTGGCCGCGCAGCCGGGCGCTAAGTTCGGCCAGCACGATCTGGGTGATAAACGGCAGATCGAACGCGCGGGCCTGCGCCAGCGGCACCCATTGTACCGATCCCAGTTCGGGTGCGGCCTGACTGAAATCATCGGGGTCGGTTGACAGCGCTGCCGCATCGGCCAGAAAAAACCGCGCGTCAAAGCGGCGCGGATTGCCGGGCGGCGTGATAGCCCGGAAGATAAAGGTCAGCGCGCTGGCATCGGGCAGCTGCCCGGCGGCAGCAAAGCCGTGCCAGTCGGGTGGCGCATCAGCCCACTGGCCGGGGCAGGACAGGCGCTGGCCGGTTTCTTCGGATAATTCCCGGATTGCGGCGGCGGCAAGGGTTGTGCCGGGCAGGGTGCTGAACTGGGTCAATCGGGCGGCACAGATCGGGTTCAAGGTGGCACCAAACGGAATATGCGCATCGCCCGGATCCACCGCCCCACCCGGAAACACGAATTTGGCAGGCATAAAGGCCGCAGTCGCCGCCCGTTGCCCCATCAGCACATGGGTCCGGTCCCGCAGAACAATGACGGTTGCCGCATTACGGATCGGCGGGCTGTTCAATCAGACCTCCGTGCCAAACCCATGCATCCGCTTGGCCCATTGTATGCCAACCACCACACCTTTGAGCCGGGGCAGCAGATATAGCGACAGGGCAACGCAACCGACAGTAAAGATGGTCGCCATGACCAGCGGGTCGGGCCGGAATGTGGTGAATACATATAAGATCAAAGGGGCCATCAGGTGCCCCACGACCAAGATGGTCAGATAGGCAGGGCCATCATCGGCGCGGTGATGGTGCAGGTTCTGGCGGCAGACCGGGCAATTATCGGCGACCTTGAGATAACCTTGAAATAAATGCCCTTGCCCACATTGCGGACAACGCCGCATGAAACCGCGCCGCATGGCCAGGCCCATGGGGCGGTCTTCGGCGGGCAGTTTGCGCAGTGGGGTTTGTGAGGCTAGATCGGACATCAGAAACGCTCCTTATGCGTTGGTGATGCGCCGATTTGGACGCTGGGAAAAGGGGAAACCGCGCCATTGCGGCGCGATGCCACGGTGCAACTTGTTTTTGTGGCGCGCGACGGAATGCGCGGACTGGGGCGTTTGATTGCTGTCCCGGTCGAAGAACAGCCGGTGAAAGTGACCAACTTTTGATGGAGATGAGAATGAACAAGACACTGATTATTACCACCTTGATCGGCGCATCTGTGACCGGGTCGGCCGTATTGGCCGACCGCGACCATGGCTTTGGCAGCTGGTTCGGGCGTGGCGAAAACCATGGTCCTGCGGATATGGACGGGCAAATGGGCGCAGGTCCGGGTGGATTGCTGGGCGGTCTGATGCCCGATTTCGCGGCCCTTGATGCTGATGCCAATGGCCAGATTACCGCCGAAGAACTGGATGCGGCCCGTGCCGCCCGATTTTCCAGTGCCGATGGCAATACTGACGGCGGATTGTCGGCAGACGAGATTGTGGCCCAGTTAGCGGCGCGCCGGGCCGAGATGATGGCCGCCCGGGCAGTCCGGATGATCCAAGAACAGGACGCCAATGCAGACGGTCTGCTGCAGGCCGATGAGCTGGCCGATGGCCGTGGCCCGAGCCCTGCCGTGATTTTCGCCATGCTGGACACCAACACGGATGGTACTGTGGATCGGGCCGAATTTGATGCAGGTCTGGCCGCGCTGGCCGACCGTGCCGGACGCCATAACCGCAGTTAAACCGGCCATTGTCCCCTTGCTGATCGCAGGGGGACCCGTTGTTTCGAGGGGAAAATGTCTGTAGGTCAGGGTGCAATGAAGCTGGCGGCGGATCCTGATGCCGGCCTTTCGGACGAGGGGCTGCTGGTTGCTTTTGGCAACGGCGATCTTATCGCCGCCCGCGACCTGACCGCCCGGCTGGCCCCGCGCCTGTTTGGTCAGGCCCAGCGGATGTTGCAGGACCGGGCCGAGGCCGAAGATGTGACGCAAGAGGCAATGCTGCGCCTGTGGCGCATCGCCCCGGACTGGCGGCAGGGCGAGGCTCAGGTATCCACCTGGGCCTACCGCGTTGTCGCCAATCTGTGTACCGACCGGCTGCGCAAACGCCGCCCTGTCGGGCTGGACCAGATTGCCGAGCCTAAGGATGGCACGTTATCGGTGCTCGACCAGATGCAGCAGGTCACCCGGTTGCGCGCTTTGTCCGAAGCCTTGGCCGCCATGCCCGAACGGCAAGCCCAGGCTGTGGCGTTGCGCCATCTGGAGGGGTTGGCCAACCCCGAGATTGCCGTGATCATGCAGATCACGGTCGAAGCAGTTGAAAGTCTGACCGCGCGGGGCAAACGAAATCTGACGGAATTACTTGCTGGACGCAAAGCTGAATTGGGGTTTGATGATGACTGATCAGCACGACGAAATCGAGGTACTGTTTGCGCAGGCCCGGGCTGTGACACCTGTGGTCAGCGACGGGCTGTTCGCGCGGATCATGGCAGATGCGGCTGCGGCCGATATGGTCCGGCAGCCACGCGCGCCGGTGCTGCCGCAAAAGGGCTGGTTTGCCGGATTATTGGCCGCGCTGGGCGGCTGGCCCGCGCTGGGGGGATTGGCGATGGCCACAGTTGCAGGGGTCTGGATTGGTGTGGCCCCGCCCACGCAACTAACTGATATAGCGGTCAGTTTGTGGGGCGGGACTGAAACCGTATCGTTGTCGCTGCAAGATGATGTGTTTGGATTGGAGGGATAGGCGATGACGCAGGACACTGGGACTGTTATCCCGCAGACGGTGGCACCAATGCGCCGGTCTTGGCGGATTTTGCTGATCGCATCCTTGGCGCTGAATCTGCTGGTGTTGGGTATTGTGGCGGGCGCGTTGATCGGTGGCCCAAGTGGGTTTGGCAAGTCGCGCGGCATTGATCTGGAATTGGGCCCGCTGGTGCGGGCCTTGTCACGCGAGGATCGTCAGGCGATCCGCGAAGAGCTGCGCGGCAATGAAACTGTGCGCCAGTCGCCGCGCCGTGAACGCGACGCGATGTTGGCCGAACTGCTGGTGACGTTACGCGCCGACGATTTTGACCCTGCCGCCGCTGCCGCCGTCTTGCGCCGCCAATACGACCGCACGGCTGCCCTGATGGGTGCAGGGCAGGGCGTATTGCTGGAGAGGATCGCCGCGATGTCGCCGCAAGACCGGCTGGCCTTTGCTGACCGGCTGGAGGCCGAAATGGGCCATGGGCGCGGGGACGATCAGGGTGGGGACGAGCAGGGTGGGGATGACGACCGTTAACCAGCGGTGAGTTACAGTCAGGCTGCCGACTGGCTGACCGTGACCATGTTCCGCCCGCCGGATTTGGCCGCATAAAGTGCGGCATCGGCCCGGCTGAACAGCATGTTCACATCTTCGGAATTCAGGCTGTTCGGCCCGCCGACGGCTACACCGATGGACAGGGTCACATTGATCCGGGGGCTGCCTTTGGACATCGGCTGATTGGGCAGGGCGGCAAATGGGCTGCCTTCGATCATCCGGCGCAGGCGTTCGGCGGCGACCTGGCCCTGGGCGGCGGTCGTGTCGGGCATGGCGACCAAAAACTCCTCGCCGCCAATCCGGGCAATCAGATCGACCGCACGCAGATTGTCGCGCAGCCGCTGGGCCACTTCGGCCAGAACCCGGTCGCCAGTAGCGTGCCCATGGGCGTCATTGATCGCCTTGAAATGGTCGATATCCAGCACCATGACCGCAAATTCGCGTCCCTTGGCCTGCGCCCGTTCAGCCATTTTGGCCAGATGCGGCAGAGCATAGCGGCGGTTATACAGGCCGGTCAACTGGTCAGTGACAGCGGCCTGCAGGCCGTGGCGCACGGTGTCGCGCAGTCGGTCGGCCTGCGATTTGCGCCGCAGCAGGGCGCGAACCCGGTGCGCCAGTTCATCAGCACAAACCTGGTCGGTGACAATATCATTGGCCCCAAGGTCCAACACCATCGCGGCCATATCGGCGGAATTTTCGGGCAGGACCACCAATTGAGCGGCATGCCGGGTTTCGGACCGGCTGCGCAGATCGGCGACCATGCGGAACACATCGCCGGCAGCTGGTGCATCCCCGCGCCCGCCAGCGCCGTCGATGATGAACAGATCGGGCACGGGCGTCATCGCATCTGCGGTCAGCACTTTGGTCGCCTCTAGCAACGCAAAAGGTTCCGGCAATGTGTCCATCAGGGCGATCAAGCTGGCGTTAGGATCGGTCCGGGATTCAGTCACAATGGCGACACGACCGGCGGGGGCAAAATCTGCGGCCTCGTCCGCAAAGCCAAGGGCGCGGTGCGTATCTTCGCGCAAGCGTAGTTCGGATGTCGCGTCGCGGGCCCGCAACAGGCTACGAATCCGGGCCTGTAACAGTGCATCATTCAGCGGCTTTTCCAGCACATCATCGGCCCCGGCCCGCAGTGCCGCGATCCGCGACAAGGGCGTTGGAAACGACCCGATTGCAATGATTGGAATTGCGGCGGAATCAGAGTCTGCCTTGATATGGCGGCAAAAATCGAACCCTTCGGTCGCAGGACCGGACAGATCGATCAAGATCAGGTCGGGCCGTTCGGCCGACAGTGCTGTCCGCGCCTCGGCCACGGTGGCGCAGGGGGTGACGCCGTAATGCGCTGACAGCAATTTCACCCGCAAAACGATGCGGTTGGTCGCTATACTATCGACAAGTAAGATGCGGCCAGACATTCTGATATCCTTCAGCGGGTGGTTATCCTAATCCCTGACCAGAGTTTCGTCTGGAAAAGTTAAGAAACGGTTTCCAAATGTGTAAGGATTGTGAATGACACCTGAACGGGCCGAGACAATCGCACTGCAGGCGCTGGGCTGGCTGGCCGCTGATGACGATCTGTGCGCGGGCTTTCTGGGCACCACCGGCGCGGACCTTGGTGACATGCGCCTGCGGGCCACTGATCCTGCGTTTTTGGCCTCAATCCTTGAGTATATCACGATGAATGACGATTGGATCATCGGGTTTTGTGATGCCATCGGGCTGGGTTATGACCAGCCATTGCGCGCCCGTTATGCGCTGCCGGGGGGTGATCAGGTTGCATGGACATAGGCGAAATATTGCCGTGGGCCCGGGCGAAACAAGGTAAACCGGGAAACGCCGGGTAAATCGCAGTGGGCTGGATTCAGACCGATGACTGTGCCGTTTATCAATGTTACTGCACCGTTAATCGATGGCGAGCAGTGGGCGGGTATGGCGGTGATCACAGCGATTGTGTTCGACAAAGACGGCACCTTGTTCGATTTTGATGCCACATGGGGCGGCTGGTCGCGCGGTTTTATTGCCGCCGAGGCGGGTGGAGACCCGGATCTGACCGGCAGATTGGCCGACGCTTTGGGTTATGATCTGGCGAAGAATGCGTTTCTGCCGCAGTCCATTGTCATTGCCGCGACCACGGATAAAGTGGCTGATGCCATCCTGCCGCTATTGCCGGGCCACTCAAAGACCGCCCTGTTGGCCCGGATGGATGCCCGCGCGATTGCCGCCGATCAGATCGAAGTGACGCCGCTGATCCCGCTGTTGGCCGGGTTGCGCGCCCGTGGATTGCGGCTGGGCGTGGCCACCAATGATACCGAAGCCCCGGCCCGCGCGCATCTGGATGCAGCCGGCGTGACGGGATTGTTCGATTTCATTGCGGGCTTTGACAGCGG
Organism: Rhodobacterales bacterium; assembly: GCA_031422295.1. GTDB lineage: Bacteria > Pseudomonadota > Alphaproteobacteria > Rhodobacterales > Rhodobacteraceae > JANOMH01. The sequence continues at coordinate 67,103 of JANOQM010000030.1, forward strand.
CTATGGTGGCAAACCCGCGCCGGGGCAGTTGCTGGGCTTTGCCGCAGCTATGGATGTGCCCCCGGCCCAATGTGCGATGGTCGGTGACAGCCTGCATGATCTGACCGCCGCCCGGGCCGCAGGCATGGTGGCGGTGGCGGTTCTGACCGGGATTGCGGGGCGCGATGACCTGACCCCTTATGCGGATGTCGTGCTGGAATCCGTGGCTGACCTGCCCGGCTGGCTGGACAGCTGCGCGCAAAACCGGGCCTGACCCCGAATTGCGACCTGTTTGGTCGCATTCCGCTTTGCGGTTGTGCTGACAGTTTGCCAATGTCTTAGGGTGACCCAAGGGAGGCCCGCCATGGCAGACGATCTAAACCGCAAGCGCCGTACCGGTGGCCGGGCAGGCAACGCGACCCGGCGCGGCGGCGAAGTGATCGAGCAGATGCCCTGGCGCATTCCGGTCAACACCGACCGCCCAACCGAACCGCTGGGCCCCGAGGGCGTGCAGGCGATCCATGATGGCGCGATGCGGATCCTCGAAGATATCGGGATCGAATTCCTGAACCTTGAGGCATTGGAGATTTTCAAAGCCGCCGGATGCAAGGTGACCGGCACCAATGTGAAAATGGGTCGCGACTGGGTGCTGGAAATGGTGCGCAAAGCGCCTGCGCAATTCACCATCACGCCCCGCAACGAGGCGCGGGAATTGCCCATCGGCGGCAAGCACATCCTGTTCGGCAATGTATCTTCGCCGCCCAATTATTATGATCTTGAGCTGGGCAAAAAGGTATCGGGCACCCGCAAACAATGTGCCGATCTGCTGCGCCTGACCCAGTATTTCAACTGCATCCATTTCGCGGGCGGTTATCCGGTGGAGCCCGTGGATATCCATGCCTCGGTCCGGCATCTGGACGTCATCTATGACAAACTGACCCTGACCGACAAGGTGGTGCATTGCTATTCGCTGGGCCCCGAACGGGTCGAGGATGCGATGGAGATGGTCCGCATCGCGGGCGGGCTGTCCGAGGCCGAGTTTCAGGCCAAGCCCCGGATGTATACCAACATCAATTCGACCTCGCCGTTAAAGCATGACATCCCAATGATTGACGGCTGTTTGCGGATGATCCGGCGGGGGCAGGCGGTGGTGGTGACGCCGTTCACCTTGGCCGGGGCGATGGCTCCGGTGACGATGGCAGGGGCTGTCACCCTGTCGATTGCCGAAGCGCTTTGCGCTATTGCGTTGTTTCAATATGTCAAACCGGGCTGTGCCTGTGTCATCGGCACATTCACGTCGAACGTCGATATGAAATCCGGCGCACCGGCGTTTGGCACGCCGGAATATATGCGCGCGACGCAGATGACCGGACAGATGGCGCGGTTTTACGGGCTGCCGATGCGCGCGTCGGGCGTCTGTGCCGCCAATGTGCCGGACGGGCAGGCGATGTGGGAGACGTCCAATAGCCTGTGGTCCGCCGTGCAGTCGGGCACCAACATGGTCTATCACGCCGCAGGCTGGCTGGAGGGCGGGCTGATTGCCTGCCCCGAGAAATTCATCATGGATTGCGAAGTGATCCAGATGATCCAGCGCTATATGGAGCCTGCGATTGTCGGCACCGCCGTCGATGATATTGCGCTGGATGCGATCCGCGAGGTTGGCCCATCAGGCCATTACTTTGGCATTCAGCACACCCAAGACCGCTATGAAAAAGCGTTCTATCAGCCGATCGTTTCGGATTGGCGCAACTTTGAGGCCTGGGAAATTGCGGGCGGTGCCTGGACGGCGGAGCGGGCGCACCGGCTGTTCAAAGAGATTATCGCCAGCTTTGAGCCGCCCGTGATGGATGAAGCAGTCCACGAGCAACTGGTGGCGTTTGTGGACCGGCGCAAAGCCGAGGGCGGGGCGCCTACGGATTTTTGAACGTAATGCGCCGGGGTTCATGTCTGACAAGGAGCCATCTTGCAACTGCATGAAGTGCTGGGGCCGACATGACTTGTCTGTCTTAGTTAACTAGAAAGTGACAGTTGCGCCGTTATCACGCATCCGTGAACTGAATTTCCTGCAGACGCTGAAACTAACCCCTATCAACCCCCGTGGCTTCGGACGTTACCAGGGCACAACGCCTTGGTGGAAACCACTGATAGGGAAATTCACAATGTCGATCAAATCCTTCCTCGCCACCACTGCTCTGGTGTTGACCGCTGGGGCCGCTTTGGCCGAAAGCCATGCTGCCAATCCGATGGTTGGTGGGGCCGAAATGCTGGCGACGATGAATATCGTTGAGAATGCAATGAATTCCGCCGATCACACCACGCTGGTCGCCGCAGTTGCCGCAGCCGGTCTGGTCGATACGCTGAAAAGCGCTGGCCCGTTCACTGTGTTCGCCCCGGTCAATGATGCCTTTGCCGCCTTGCCGGCCGGCACCGTCGAAACCCTGCTGATGCCCGAAAATATCGACCAGCTGACCAAGATCCTGACCTGCCACGTGGTTCCGGTCGCGGCCATGTCCGAGGCGATTGGCGGCATGATCGCGGCTGATGGCGGCGTGCATCCGGTGACTACAGTTGGCGGTTGCGTCCTTAATCTGGCGATGGACGGCGATGTTCTGACTGTCACCGACGAAACCGGCGGTGTGGCCAATGTGACCATCGCTGATGTGGTTCAGTCCAACGGTGTGATCCATGTGATCGACAAGGTTTTGCTGCCCGCCATGTAAGGCTGGCATTTCGAGCAGTCGAAAGCCCGCCGGATACCCCCAAGGTCCGGCGGGCCCCCCTAAAGATCACATTACCCGTCCATCCGGAGATTAATCATGTCCTTCAAAACCTTGCTGGTGGCCTCGGTTGCCATCGCCGCCGCTTTTCCCGCATTGGCCCAGGATAACCCCGATGTCGGCGGCGCGCCGATGTTTGCCGACAAGAACATTATCGAGAATGCGGTCAATTCCGCCGATCATACGACTTTGGTTGCTGCCGTTCAGGCCGCAGGTCTGGTCGAAACGCTGCAGGGCCCCGGCCCGTTCACAGTGTTTGCCCCGGTCAATTCGGCCTTTGCCGCGTTGGATCAGGCGGCAGTCGCACAATTGCTTCAACCCGACCATGTGCAGCAATTGACCCAGATCCTGACCTGCCATGTGCTGGGCAAGGCTGCAACTTTTGACGTGATCAATGTCATGGCTTCCGACGCTGGCGGCACATTCGAGGTTGAAACCCTCGGTGGCTGCAAACTGCAGGTCACGGTTGCAGGGTCCAGCGTCACGCTGACCGATGAACAGGGCCGCGTCGCCAACGTCACTATCGCGGATGTGATTCAGTCCAATGGCGTGATCCATGTTATCGATCGCGTGATCCTTCCGGCACAGTAAGCCCGGCCCGAAGTTAGTGCGAGTAATGCCCATCAATGTGAAAGCATTGGTGGGCAGTTTCTTTTGTGGGTTGAAGCTGTGCTTGGCCCGGCCTTAGGTGGCGTGACACCAGTGGCGGGAAAATCCGATGGGCCTGACGATCAAGACCGGCGATTTCGAGGCCTTCTTTGACGCGCCGTTCCGCGCCTACGGCCCCGACAGCCCCTATATCTCGCCGCTGAAATCCGACTTGCGCCGCTTTGTCAGCAAATCCGCCAACCCGCTGTTTGCCGGTGCCAGCGATATTGACATTTTTACCGCCCACCGGGGCGGACAGGTGGTGGGCCGGATTACGGCGCATGTGCATGCCGCATCAAACCAGACCCACGGCTGGCAGCGCGGTTACTTCGGCTATTTCGATTGCGCTGATGACCCAGAGGCCGCCAAAGCCCTGCTTGAGGTGGCCGAAGGCTGGTGCCGCGCCCGTGGGCTGACCCAGATCATGGGCAATTTCAATCTGACCGCGATGCAACAGATTGGCGTGATGACGGGTGGGTTTGAACATGCCCCCTATACCGATCTTGTCTGGTCACCACCGCATATTGCCCGCCTTCTGGCCGGTAATGGCTATGCCCCCGAATTTGGGATGACCACATTTGAGGTTGATCTGACAACAGCCATGGCCCCGGCGGTGGGTCCAAAACAGCAGGCCGTGCTGGACGATCCGGAATTCACCTTTGCGCCGATCACCCGGTCTTCAATCCCGCAGCGGATGGAAGAGGCCCGGCTGATATTGAATGCCTCATTCGCAAAAAACCCGATGTTCGTGCCGGTGTCGGCGGCTGAGTTTCATTTTCAGGCCAAGGATATGAAATGGGTGATGGACCCGCGGATTTCTGCGGTGCTGCATCACCGGGGCCAGCCGGTGGCCTGCATTATCTGCATACCTGACCTGAACCCGTTCCTGCGCAAAATCCGGTCGCGTATGGGCTGGTTGATGCCTTGGCATTTTCTGCGCCACAGATTTAACAACCGCCGCTGCGTGCTGATCTTTTCGGGCGTCATGCCGGAACTTCAGGGGCAGGGGGTCAACCCGGTGGTCCTGCGCCGGGTAATATTGGCGATGCAGGCGGCGGGTTATGAAACCTGCGGCAATACCTGGATCGCCGATGTGAATGGCCCGTCATTGGCGCAAAAGGCCAAGGCCGGGGCAAAACCACTGCACCGGCTGCATCTGTTCGGCAAGGTTTTATAGGCGGATCGCCGGGTTGAACAGGTTTTTGAGGTCTGAAACAGGCGGTTGAACTGTCGCGTCTAAGCGCCCGGCAGACTGTAGGCCGACCCAACGCCAGGGGTGCCATCCAGGGTGGTGAAACTTTGTGTTCCCGTCGCGTCGTCATAGGTCAAGATACGGTCATGGTCGGGGTAGGTGACGATATCTGCCCCCAACCGGCTGCCGACCACCAGATAGGTCGCATCAGTATCACCCTGATTTTGCAGATAATGGCCCGCCGCGACCCCGGCCTTGAAACACACGGCCTGTCCGGGCAACAGCAAGGTGCTGTCAGGCCCTTCATGCACGGTAACCTCGCCGGTCAGCATATAAACAAACTCATCCTCGCGTTGGTGCCAATGGCGCAGGGACGACCGTGACCCCGGCGGCAAAACCTCTACGAAAGCGCCGAATTGTGTCAGTTTGCCGGTATCGCTGAACCGTAGCATCCGGGTGGGGCCGCAGGGGGTATCAGCGACGGTGATATTTTCGACACGAACATCAGCGGGGGTGATGATTGGCATGAGCGGTCCCTTCGACGCATTTCCCGGAGGTGTAATGCAAAAGGGCCGGTGTTTCCACCGGCCCTTTATCATTCAAGACATCCGCTTATTCGCGATTGCCAAACAATTGCAGCATGAACATGAACATGTTGATAAAGTCCAAGTACAGTTCCAGCGCACCCATAATGGCGGCTTTGCCCAACCATTCGCTGTCGCCACCGCTGGCATGGGCCAGATAGGTCGTTTTGATCTTTTGCGTATCATAGGCGGTCAGACCGGCGAAAATCAGCACGCCAATTGCCGAGACTGCAAACATGATCGCGGGCGATTGCAACCAGATATTGACCAGCATGGCGACGAAAAGGCCGACCAGACCCATCATCAGGAATGTGCCCATGCCCGTCAGATTACGCTTGGTCGTGTAGCCGTACAGCGACAGCGACGCAAAGGCCACGGCCGTGATCAGGAAAATCTGCACGATCGAGAAGCTGGTGAATACCAGAAAGATCCAACTGATCGACACGCCCATCGCGGCGGCGAAGGCGTAAAAGAACAGCTGTGCTGCGGCGGCAGAAATCCGGTTGATCGTGGCGCTGAACAGGAAAACCATCGCCAGCGGCAGGAACATCACAACCCATTTCAGGGGTGAATCATACAACGTCGCGCCAAAGTTGGTTAGCATCGTGCCATTCGGCATCGCGGCAACGGCCTGTGCAGCGTCAGATGTGGTGGTCAGCCCGCTGATTGCCCACGAGGCGGCAGCGGTGATTACCATGCCCACGGACATCGTGCCGTAGACTTTGCTCATGTGGGCGCGCAGCCCCTCGTCCAATGCAGCCGTTTGAACGCCGGCGCCTGCGCGTATGGTGTTGTATTCAGCCATCATTGACCTCCAATTAAGTTCAGACTGGTGGCGTCTAGGTAGACTGACGCCTTGGCAATCATATTGGCAGGGATTGCGCATAATTCAAGGATTTCAGCGGCAGACCGGCGCATTTCTGATCGAAATGCGCCGGATTGTCGCAGTTCACGGTCAGCGCATCCAATTGTCCGGCGCATTCCAGCGCACCGCAAACAACGGACGGGCAGCTTCGGTCTGGGCCTGATGCCGGGACAGGCCGATATCGCGCAGGGCGGCATCGTCCAACTGGCCCAGCTTTTGGCGCTGCATCCGAATTGCATAGGCGGCCAGAAAACGCTTTAGCAGGCTGGGTTTGGACGCAGCGTGGGGCCGGTGGGCAAGTGCGGTCGTGTTCATGATTAGACCTCTATTTTTGTGATGCATCGGGGTGATTGCATCTGTATGCTTGATATATGACGGCTTCTGTTACATAATGAAAATGAATGTTTGGCAGATGATACATCAAGGATTGTGATATGCGCCGGAATCTCGACATGACATCTTTGCGGTCTTTTGTGGCTGTCGCCGAAACTGGCGGCGTGACCCGCGCGGCTGGTTTCCTGAACCTGACGCAGTCGGCGGTATCAATGCAGTTGAAACGGTTGGAAGAGGCGCTGAACCTAGGGCTGTTTGACCGGGGTGGCCGAACCATCGGGCTGACCACATCGGGCGAGCAATTACTGGGCTATGCCAAACGGATGCTGGATTTAAATGACGAAGTGTTTGGCCGCCTGACCGCGCAGAACTACGAAGGCGAGGTGGTGCTGGGCGTCCCGCATGACATCCTTTACCCCGCAATTCCGCAGGTTTTACAACGCCTTGCCGTAGCTTATCCGCGTGTCAAGGTTCGGCTGTTGTCGTCATTCACCAACATCCTGCGCGATACTTTTGCGCGGGGCGAGGCCGATGTGATCCTCACCACCGAAGACGCGGTCGGGCCGGGCGGTGAAGTGCTGGCCAACCGGCGGCTGATCTGGGTTGGCGCGCATGGCGGGCAGGCGTGGAAGCAGCGCCCGCTGCGGCTGGCGCATGAACGCGACTGTATTTTCCGCCAAGGGGCGCAGCGCCGGCTGGACGAGGTCGGAATCAAATGGGAAATGGCGGTGGAAAGCGATTCGACCCGGTCGACCGAGGTGACGGTCAGCGCCGATCTGGCCGTACATACGATGATCGAGGGCACCGAGCCGCAGCATTTTGAACGGATCGCCCATGGTGGCGCATTGCCTGATTTATGCAGGGTCAACCTGAACCTGTATGTCAATCCGCTGGCCAAGGGTGCGGTCGTGGTGGAACTTGCGGCACTGGTCCGGCAGGCGTATTACGCGGGCTAAGGCGCAACGGCTGTATCCGGCGCGGCCCAAAGCTGATCAACCAGCAGTAGGTTGACCTTAGGTCAAGCGATGCGCTTCGCCTTTTGCGGGAATCAAAACGTGAATGTCGCAATTGCGGGATGAAGCGTCGTTTGTAGGGCGAAAATTCATGATAAACAGTCAAATTTTTAATTATTACTAAATACTTACAATGACTTGCCTACATTCTGCTGCAGTACCAGTTCAGTCAACAATGCAACGCCAAATCGTCGAAATGTGCAGGGATTCGCACGTCGACTTGTCCTAAAGGTCAGGATGACTTTTGCAACCGTTGCGTGTTTTATCACGGTATCGGGTTCAGCGCTTGGCAAGGATTTTCTGCCAAAGCTGCCGGTGGGGTAAATGGAACGGCTGCGTTCCGCCGGGGTCTGGACAGCCCTCGGTTTACATTGTGAAGGACGAGAGTGTTATGAAGCATCAGGTTGATGTGCATGTCGGTAAACGGATCCGCCACAGGCGCTGGATGAATGGAACCACCCAGCAGCAATTGGCGGAAAAAGTTGGGATCAAATTCCAGCAAATTCAAAAGTACGAAACCGGGATGAACCGGGTCAGTGCATCGCGGCTGTGGGATATTGCCCATTCGCTGGGTGTTCCGGTCGCGTTTTTCTTTGAAGGGCTGGACGGCACTTTGGTGACCGAAGCCACCCCCGGCAGTGATATGCCCGGTGATATTCTATCGGACCGCGAGGCGCTGGAATTACTGCGCTCGTATTACGCGATTCCGGAAAATCAGCGCCGCCGCCTGTTTGATCTGGCCCGCGTGCTGAGCGAAGCTGCCTGAAAGGCTGATGAGCTGCCTTGACCGGCAGCTATGCCCCGCGCTACCGCGTGGATCCAGAATGGATCGATGCGGGGCGGCTGGGATGACATTGGAACTGACCAAGGCAGAGTTGATCAAGGTCGCCCATGCACTGGCCGATGCGGCACGGGTCGAAACCCTGCGCCATTTCCGGACGGCGATTATGTCCGAAGAAAAGAATGCGCCCGGTGTCCGCTTTGACCCGGTCACGGTGGCGGACCGGGCCAGCGAACTGGCAATGCGGGCGATTTTGGCGACAATGCGCCCGGATGACGGGATTCTGGGCGAGGAATTTGGCACCACGGCGGGCAACAGCGGCCTGCAATGGGTTTTGGACCCGATTGACGGCACGCGCGGCTACATCAGCGGCACGCCAACCTGGGGCGTGCTGATATCCGTCGCCGACCACTCCGGCCCGCTGTATGGGATAATTGACCAGCCGTTTATCGGCGAACGGTTCGAGGGTGGGTTCGGCATTGCCCGCGTTGTCGGCCCGATGGGCGAATTTGCCCTGCAGACCCGGCCTGCGCGCGCGCTGTCCGAGGCTATTTTATTATCCACATTCCCTGAAATTGGCACCCCCGCCGACCGTGCTGGGTTCGGGGCGGTGTCGGCACAGGCCAAACTGACCCGTTACGGCATGGATTGTTACGGCTATGCCCTGCTGGCCGCCGGTCAGGTTGATCTGGTGGTCGAGGCCGGATTGCTGCCCTATGATGTGCAGGCCCCGATTGCGGTTATTCAGGCGGCTGGCGGGATTGTCACCGATTGGCAGGGCCGCCCGTGCCCGCAAGGCGGCCGGGTGCTGGCGGCGGCGAATATGGCGATCCATGCCGAGGCATTGGCGTTATTGCGCGATGCCTGATCTGCTGATCAAAGCTGCGGCCTACATCCTGACAATGGATGATACGCGCCGCGAGCTGGCCGGGGTCGATGTGCTGGTCCGGGGCGGGGTGATTGCGGCCATCGGCGTGGGGATTGCCGCGCCGGGGGCGGAGGTGATCCTTGCCCATGGCTGTGTCGTTACCCCCGGTTTGGTCAACACCCATCATCATTTGTATCAATCCCTGACCCGCGCCGTTCCCGGCGGGCAAGATGCGCTGTTATTCGGCTGGTTGCGCACTCTGTATCCGATCTGGGCGCGGTTTGGACCGGAGGAAATGTTCGTCTCGGCCCAGATTGGTCTGGCCGAACTGGCACTGTCGGGCTGCACGCTGACCTCGGACCACTTGTATCTATTTCCCAACGGATCGCGCCTGGATGACACGATTGCCGCAGCTGCCGACGTTGGCCTGCGATTTCACCCGACCCGCGGCGCGATGAGTATCGGCGAATCAGCCGGGGGCCTGCCGCCGGATGCTTTGGTTGAGGTCGAGGCCGCTATTTTGACCGATTGCATTCGGGTTATCGACAAATTTCATGACCCTGCTGAAGGGTCGATGTGCCGCGTCGGTGTCGCCCCCTGTTCGCCATTTTCGGTCAGCCGCCACCTGATGCGCGACGCCGCTTTGCTGGCCCGCGACAAGGGCGTGATGCTGCACACACATTTGACCGAAAATGACGAAGATGTGGCCTATTCGATAGCGCAGTTTGGTTGCCGCCCCGGGCAGTATGCCGAAGATCTGGGCTGGACTGGCCCCGATGTCTGGCATGCGCATTGTGTGAAACTGGACGCCGCAGAAATCGGGCAGTTTGCCCGGTCGCGCACCGGTATCGCGCATTGTCCTTGTTCCAATTGCAGGCTGGGGTCCGGCATTGCCCCGGTCCGGGCAATGCGCGATGCAGGTGTCAAAGTTGGGCTGGGCGTTGATGGATCGGCCAGCAATGATGCGGGCAATCTGATTCTTGAGGCGCGGCAGGCGCTGCTGTTGCAACGCGTTACAGGCGGGGCCGACAAGATGAGTGCGCGTGAGGCGCTTGAGATTGCCACGCGCGGCGGGGCCGATGTGCTGGGCCGCCCTGATTGTGGCCGGATCGCCGAAGGCAAACGCGCCGATCTGGCGGTATGGGATATCAGCGGCATTGAATCTGCGGGCAGTTGGGATCCGGCAGCACTGCTGCTGGCGGGCCCGACAAAGGTCCGTGATCTGATTGTCGAAGGGCGGCAAGTGGTCCGCGATGGTCAGGTGATGACGATTGACCTGCCCCGCGTCATATTGCGCCAAAACCATCTTGCGGCGCGTTTGATGGCCTGATCCGTTGGCTGGACAGAAAACCATCTGACTTGCTAGACTGAGACAGCGCAGCCGCAGTTGGCCGGATATTCTGGAACAGGATCGCCCATGCAGTTTGTTAAATCGACTTTAGTCTTGGCGCCGTCCCTGATCCTGACCTTGGCCCTGTCCGGTTGCACCATCGGCTCAGTTCCCGGTGGTGCGTCGCCCGAAACGGCGCAGGCCAGTCTGGCCGCAATCCCGACGACCGGCTTTGGTGCGATGTTGAACGCCCAAAGGGCCAGCGCGGGTCTGCCGCCCGCCTCAGCCGATGCCCGCCTGACCGCTGCCGCACAGGGCCATGCCGAAGATATGCTGGCGCAGGATTATTTCTCGCATACCGGGCTTGATGGCCGGTCCAGCGCCCAAAGAGTGCGTGCAGCGGGTTATTCATCCTGCAGACCGTCCGAGAATATTGCTTTCGGTCAAATCTCTGAGGCCGAGCTGTTGCAGGGCTGGGTCGCTTCGCCCGGCCATCTGGCCAATATCATGATGCGCGGCCCAGTGCAGTATGGTCTGGGTCGCGCCGGAACCAAATGGGTGCTTGTTGTCGCGGGGGTCTGCTAGAGCTTTTCGCCGCCCACCCAAACCGCCCGCACCGCCCGGTCATCGCCCATCATGATCGTGGGAAAAAGCGCGTCCCAGAACGTATCCGCCCGGTCGTTGCGCTGGGCGATGGCGGGCGTTGAGGCCAGATCAAGGATCACCAGATCGGCCTCGGCCCCCGGGGCCAGCCTGCCAATTACCCCGCCCATATGCAGCGCCCGTGCCGACCCTTCGGTCGCCAGCCTGATCAGCTGTGCCGGGTGCAGCGCCTGCCCGCGCAACTGGCCAACCTCATAGGCCGCTGCCATGGTGCGCAGCATTGAGAACGACGATCCGCCACCAGTATCTGTGGCCAGCCCGACGCTGATCCCCCGCGCCTTGAACCTTGCCAGATCAAACAATCCCGAGCCGATGAAGGTATTCGACGTTGGGCAATGCACCACGGCGGCACCAACCTCGGCCAGCCGGTCCACCTCGCGCGGGGCCAGATGTATCGCATGGCCATACAGCCCGCGCGGGCCTAGCAGGCCGTGGATTTCGTAGGTGTCCAGATAGTCGCGGGCCTGCGGGAACAGCCCGCGCACCCAGGCGATTTCATCGACCTGTTCGCTGAGATGCGTCTGCATCAGGCAATCCGGGTATTCGGCCCAAAGTGCACCCAATGCCGACAATTGGTCCGGGGTGGATGTGGGCGAAAACCGGGGCGTGATCGCATATTGCGCCCGCCCCGTGCCATGCCATTTCAGCAGCAGGCCCTTGCTGTCATCATAAGCGGTCTGCGCCGTATCACACAGTCCCTCAGGCGCGTTGCGGTTCATGCAGGTTTTGCCTGCGACCACACGCATATTCCGGACGGCGGCGGCGCTGAAATAAGCGTCCACGCTGGCCGGGTGACTGGTGCAAAAGCTGGCCTGCGTCGTGGTGCCATGTGCCAGCGCGAGGTCCAGCGCGCGGCCCGCGATGGTTGTGGCATAGGCGGGATCGGCCAGCCGCATTTCTTCGGGGAACGTGTAGGTATTCAGCCAGTCGATCAGCCGCTTGCCCCAACTGGCGATGATCCCGGTCTGTGGATAATGCATATGCGCATCGACAAACCCCGGCGAAATCAGCGCGTTGCCGTAGTCTGTGACCATTGCTTGCGGATAGTCGCGGCGCAGCTTTGCCGCCGGACCCACCGCCGCGATATGCCCGCCCCGGACCAGCACCCCGCCCGCGCTGTCATGATGGCTGACCGCCTGCCACCCCGCCACAAACGGGTCGCCGGTGAAATGCAAGGTCTGGCCCAAAAGCAGGTGATCGGTCATGGCGCGACCCTAGCGACCAGCCCCAGCGGGGTAAATTGGTCATTCCGACAGGACGTGCTCTTGACTTAAAATTATTGTTGATATAAAAACATACCAACTAGTGGGTATATTTATGACTGAGCCTATCACAAAACCAAAATCCCGCGACAGGCTGCTTGCCGCTGCGATCGACGTGATCCGGCAAAAGGGCTACAGCGCCACCCGGATCGAGGATATTTGCGCGGTCGCGGGCGTGACCAAGGGCAGTTTCTTTCACCATTTTGCCACCAAAGACGATCTTGCCCTTGCCGCCACCACCGCCTGGAACGAGATGGCCGAGGCACATTTCGCGGCCTCCGGCACCCGCGACCTGCCCGATCCGCGCGACCGTCTTCTGGCTTATGTCGCGATGCGCAAAGCGATTCTTTTCGGCGATGTCTGGGGCACGACATGCCTGCTCGGCACCATGCTGCAGGATACCTACCGGACCCACCCCGACCTTGGCATGGCCTGCGCCGCCGGGATCGATCTGCATATTGCCACCCTGATCCCAGACGCGGACGCCGCCATCGCCAAATATGGCCGCACGGGCGACTGGACCGGACAAAGCCTTGCCGATCACATCCAGGCGGTGGTGCAGGGGGCGCTGTTGCTGGCCAAGGCGGATGGCAATTTCGACCGTGCGCTCGGCAGCTTTGATCACTTGTATAACTACGTAGCACTTGTGTTTCACAAGCCCATTGCAGAGGAGGTAACGTCATGATTCCGATCTATACGGCTGTCCCGGTCGCCGCAGTTGCGACTTTCATGATTGGTGCGGCGTGGTACAGTCCGCTGCTGTTTGGCGATGTGGCGACTGCGTTGCGTCCGCCTGCACCGGAAGGAACGCACACACCATCGCTTCCCGTCATGATGGGATTTGAGTTCCTGCGCTGTCTGATCCTGTCAACTGCCTTTGCAGTTGCACTCTGGCGGCTTGGTGTCACCAATCTGCCCGGTGCTCTGCTGGTGGCGGTCTCGATCTGGGTCGGGTTTCAGCTTTTTGCAATGATGGGGTCGATCCTGCACGAAGGCTATCCGGCCAGGCTCTTTGCGATCCACATGGGCGATGCGTTGGTCAAGGCACTTGCGATCTGCGTCATCCTCACATTCTTGTCCGCGCCGTCGGCATTGGGGGAATAAGCATCATGTCGAAGATCGAGATTGAAAACGTCGGCCATCCCGGCAAGATCTACCGCGTCGATGCCGCGAAATATGCAGCCATGCGCAGTGCCTATCTGGCGGTTCTGCCCGACGCGCCGCCCGGGCTGACGCCGGAACAGGTCATTGCGGCCCTGCGCGCCGGCTTGCCCCAAGATCTGTTTCCCGGCGGCGAGACTGCGGGGTGGTGGGGCAAGGCCGTGCAACTGGATCTGGAGGCCAAGGGCGTTATCGCCCGCAGTACGAAACCAGTACGGCTGTATCGGCTGTAAAGCGGCGTTTCTGCGGGGTTGCCCACCCGCCCGGATTGACTATGGTCCGGCCAAAGACGGGGGCAGGACATGACCGACCAGAACATCGACATGGCGCAAGACGAGGAGGACGATTTCGGCCTTCCCGCCCGGTTATTCGATGCGGTGCTGGATGCGGTCGAGGCCAAGGATGCGACCGCCCTTGATGCCCTGCTGAACCCGCTGCACGCCGCCGATATCGCCGACCTGCTGGAACAGATCGACACCCGCGACCGCAAAGCGCTGTTGTTTTTGTGGAAAGGCGGGATGGACGGCGAGATCCTGTCGGAACTTGACGACAATCTGCGCGAAGAGATTATCCAGTCACTGGGCCCGGTCGAACTGGCCGAGGCGGTGCGCGATCTGGAAACCGACGATGTGGTCGATCTGGTCGAGGATCTGGACGAAGATCAACAAGAGGCGGTGCTGGGTGCCTTGCCCGCGATGGACCGGGTCGCGGTTGAAAAGGCGCTGGCCTACCCCGAGGATTCTGCCGGGCGCCTGATGCAAGTGCAGGTGGTGCGCGCGCCGGACCATTGGACGGTGGGGCAGGCGATTGATTATCTGCGGTCGGATGTGGTTCTGCCCGATCAGTTTTACCACGTCATTCTGGTCGATCCGCGCATGTTCCCCGTGGCTTATGTGACCCTTGGGCGGCTGTTGTCATCGCGGCGCGACACGCGGCTGCGCGACATCACCGAGGATAGTTTTCGTACCTTTCACGTCGAAGATGACGAAGGCTCGGTCGCTTATGCGTTCAACCAGTACCACCTGATTTCGGCCCCGGTGGTCGATGACAGTGAACGGCTGGTCGGTGTGATCACCATCGATGACGCGATGGTGGTGCTGGATGACGAACATGAAGAGGATATCCTGCGGCTTGCCGGGGTCGGCGAGGGCACACTGTCCGATACCGTGCTGGAAACCACCCGCCAGAGGCTGCCATGGCTGGCGGTCAATCTGGCAACGGCGATTTTGGCCAGTGGCGTGATTTCACTGTTCGAGGCGACAATTTCGGGGCTGGTCGCGCTGGCGGTGCTGATGCCGATCGTGGCCTCGATGGGGGGCAATGCGGGCACCCAGTCGCTGACTGTGGCGGTGCGGGCGATTGCAACGCGCGACTTATCCGTCAGCAACCTGTGGCGGGTGGTGCGGCGCGAGGCGGCGGTGGGGCTGATCAATGGCGCGGTGTTTGCCGGGGTAATGGCGATTGTCGGGATCATCTGGTTCGGCTCGCCACTGCTGGGGGCGGTGATCGGTGCGGCGATGATCATCAACATGCTCGTGGCCGGATTGGCCGGGATCGCGATCCCGGTCGTGCTGGACCGGTACGGCATTGATCCGGCGCTGGCGTCAGGGACGTTTGTGACCACGGTGACAGATGTGGTCGGGTTCTTTGCGTTTCTGGGGCTGGCGTCGGTGATTTTGCTGTGACCTTGGCCGCACAGAAAGCCGCCGCGCGGGCGGCCGGATTTGCACGGCGAAAACTTGCGTTTGAAGGCGTGCATCTGGCGCAGGCGGGCTATCTGGCGCAGGTACTTGCAGGCCATCGTGGCGTCCCGGTGTCCGGCTATATGCCGATGCGCACCGAGATTGACCCTTTGCCCGCAATGGCCGAGGCTGCGGCCCATGGCCCCGTGGGCGTGCCGGTGATCATCGCCAAAGGCCAGCCGTTGCAATTTGCGCTGTGGAAACCGGATTGCGCGATGATCGAGGGCAGTTTCAAAGCGTTGGTGCCCGCCGAACTGGCCTGGATGATCCCACAAATCCTGATTGTGCCTTTGGTGGCTTTTGATAGCCAAGGCGGCAGGTTGGGCTATGGCGGCGGGTTTTATGACCGGACGCTTGCCGGATTGCGGGCGCGCGGGTCGGTCATGGCGATTGGCTTTGCCTTTGCAGAACAGCGGGATGACGCATTGCCGCTGGAACCGACCGACCAGCCGCTGGACCTGATCGTGACGCAGCATGGGATCATAACCCCATGAAATCATGAACGCGAGCGGGCTGGCTCCCCCTCACTCATGCGTCCATTTCTTTTGTGCCCAAATATCCCCGCCGGAGGCTCCTGCGGTTGGGTGGGAGCCTCCGGCGGGGATATTTATCGAACCCAAGACATTGCAGCGTAAGGTGGGTTTTAACCCACCTCCGCTGGCAACTACCCGCTGTATTCCCTGCTTGCCTTGGTCCAGACTGGCCCCTATTCAACGCGTATGAGACTGCTCTTTTTAGGTGATGTGATGGGCCGGGCGGGCCGGGCGGCGGTGGTGGAACGGCTGCCCAAGCTGCGCATCGACTGGCGGCTGGATTTCGTCGTGATCAATGCTGAAAATGCGACGTCCGGCGCTGGGCTGTCACCAGAACATGCCAAAGCGCTTCTGGACGCAGGGGCGGACGTGATAACCTTGGGCGACCATGCGTTTGACCAAAAGGACATGATCGCCTTTATCGAAAAAGAACCCCGGTTGATCCGGCCCTTGAACTATTCCAAATCCGCACCTGGCCGGGGTGCCCGCGTGTTTGACGCGCCGGGCGGCCGCAAGGTGCTGGTGGCACAGGCGCTGGGGCAGGTGTTCATGAAGCGCCCATTCGACGACCCGTTCTCGGCGCTTGATACCGTTTTGCGCGCACATCCGCTGGGCGGTATGGTGCAGGCCAGTCTGGTGGATATCCATTGCGAGGCCACGTCCGAGAAAATGGCCATTGGCCATTTCTGCGACGGCCGCGCCAGCATTGTCGTGGGCACCCATACCCATGTCCCCACCGCCGATGCGATGATTTTGCCCGCAGGCACCGCTTATCTGACGGATGCAGGCATGTGCGGCGACTATAATTCCGTGATCGGCATGGACAAGGTGGAACCTTTGCGCCGGTTCATCACGGGTATGCCCAAAGATCGGTTTACCCCGGCAGAAGGCGAGGCAACTTTGTGTGGCCTGTATGTTGAAACCGATGACCGCACCGGGCAGGCAACCCGTTGTGTTCCGGTCCGTCAGGGCGGGCGGCTGGCGCAGGCGCAACCGTGAACCGCAAGTCGATGTTTTTGCTGGTGCTGTTCGGGTCTGGCATTGCCTGGGGATCGACCCAGACACTCGGCAAGATCGCCGTATCCTCGGGGCATCGGCATTTTGGCCTGATTTTCTGGCAGCTGGCCATTGGCGCGATTCTGTTGGGGGCCGTCACACTGATCCAACGCAAATCGGTGCCATTGAACCGCGCTACTTTGGGGTTCAGCGTTATTGTTGCCCTGATCGGCACAATCATCCCCAATTCGGCGTTTTACTATGCGGTGGCGCATTTGCCCGCCGGGATCATGTCGATCATTATTTCGACGGTGCCGCTGCTGTCCTTTCCCATAGCGCTGACGCTTGGCATGGATCGGTTCAGCGCGGCCCGGTTGGCCGGTCTGTTGTGTGGATTGGGTGGCGTCGCCCTGATTGCGCTGCCGCAAAGCAGCCTGCCCGAGGCAGGCATGGCCGCCTTCATTCCCATCGCCTTGCTCGGGCCATTGTTTTACGCCTGCGAGAGTAACTTTGTCGCATGGCGCGGCATGGCCGGAATGCAGGCCCTGCAGGCGATGTTCCTGACGTCGGTTGTGGGCGCGGCACTGACTTTGCCGTTGGCGGTGTTCAGCGGACAATGGATCAATCCGGTCGCTGGGTTCGGCCCGGCGGAACAGGCGCTGGTTGCCTCGGCTATTGTGCATGCCTTGGCCTACAGCGCTTATTTGTGGCTTGCGTCACAGGCGGGCGCAGTATTTGCCGCCCAATCGGGCTATATTGTAACGGCGACCGGTGTGGTCTGGGCCATGCTGGTGTTGGGCGAAACTTATACCGGCTGGGTCTGGGCCGCACTTGTGTTGATGCTGTTCGGGCTGACGCTGGTGCAGCCGCGTGACACGACGACCGCCCCCGGTCTTGCAAAGGAAAATCTTTGATGTTTGGTCTCGCACTTTCTCCGGACGCCTCGATTTATACTGCTCTTGGTATCATGGCCCTGATGTTCGTCGCTTTTGTCCGCGAAGATTATCCGGTTGAGGTTGTAGCGATCACTGGTGCTGTCGTCATGCTGTTGCTGGGCATTCTGCCAACGGACGGGGCCATGGACGTGTTTTCGAATAATGCGCCTTGGACCATCGCCGCGATGTTCGTGCTGGTGGGATCGCTGGTGCGCACCGGCGGGCTGGACTGGATCAGCAATCTGGCCGCCCGCTACGCCACAGATAATCCAAAGCTGACGATTGCCGGAATCGGCATTGGCGTGGTCGCATTATCGGCCTTTATCAACAATACACCCATTGTCGTCGTCATGCTGCCGGTGTTTATCCAACTGGCCAAACAAATGAACATTGCGGCTTCAAAGCTGCTGATCCCGCTGGCTTATCTGACAATTTTGGGCGGCACAGTCACTCTGGTCGGGACCTCGACCAACCTTGTGGTTGATGGAGTCGCCCGCGAGGCTGGCCTGGAGCCTTTTTCGATATTCGAGATTACGCCGATCGGCTTGCCACTGGCTATTGTCGGTATGATCTATCTGGCCTTGTTGGGCCCGAAACTGCTGCCCAACCGCGATAGCATGGCAACCTTGTTATCCGACAAATCCAAGATGCGTTTTTTCACCGAGGCGGTCATTCCGCCCGACAGCAATCTGATTGGCCGCGATGTGACCAGTGTGCAATTGTTCAAACGCGAAGGGGTCCGGCTGATTGACGTCATCCGCGGCGACGCGTCCTTGCGCCGGGATCTGACCGGGGTGACATTGCAAACCGGCGACAGGGTGGTGCTGCGCACAGCGATGACTGAACTTTTGTCCTTGCAAGCCAACAAGGCCCTGCGCCGTGTCGATCAGGTGTCGTCAGTTGCCACCAGCACGGTCGAGGTGCTGATTACCCCAGATTGCCGCATGGTCGGCCGCCGTCTGGGCGAATTACGTCTGCGCCGCCGCTATGCGGTTTATGTATTGGCCGCCCATCGCCGCAACCAGAATATCGGGCGGCAGCTGGATGATCTGGTGGTCCGGGTGGGCGATACATTGCTGCTGGAGGGCTCGATGGAGGATATCCAACGCCTTGCCGCCGACATGGATCTGGTCGATGTGGCCCATCCCAAAGAACGCGCATTTCGGCGCAGCAAGGCCCCGATCGTCATAGCCGTGCTGATCGGCGTGATCGGTCTGTCCGCCATCGACGTCGCCCCGATTGAAATCATGGCCTTTATTGGTGTCGCCGTGGTCCTGCTGACCCGCTGCATTGACCCGGACGAAGCATTCGGGTTTATCGATGGCCGCCTGATGGCGATGTTGTTTGGCATGCTGGCCGTAGGGGCGGGTCTGGAGCATTCAGGTGCCGTGCAAAAAATCGTTGATGGCGTGTCGCCCTATATGGTGGGCTGGCATCCGACCCTGCTTATCTTTGCGATCTATGCGCTGACCTCGTTCCTGACCGAGTTGTTGTCCAATAACGCGGTGGCAGTTGTTGTCACGCCCGTGGCCATTTCACTGGCCGTGACCCTGGGGGTCGATCCGCGCCCCGTTGTCGTAGCGGTGATGATGGGCGCGTCATTCGGTTTTGCCACGCCGATTGGATATCAGTGTAACACCATGGTTTATGGGCCGGGCGGGTATACGTTCGGGGATTTTCTGCGCATTGGTATTCCGCTGAATATCCTGATGGGTGTGGTGGCGTCGATATTGATCCCGATGGTTTATACACTTTAGGCGGGGCTTGCGGCCCTGCTTTGGCTTGGACTATAGAAGCGCCGATCAGACAGGCAGCGAAGGGGTTTGCACCATGGCCGGGCATTCAAAATGGGCGAACATCCAGCACCGCAAGGGCAAACAGGACGGCATCCGATCCAAGCTGTTTTCCAAACTGGCCAAGGAAATTACGGTGGCGGCCAAGATGGGCGATCCGGACCCCGCCAAGAACCCGCGCCTGCGCCTTGCGGTGAAAGAGGCCAAATCAGTGTCCGTCCCCAAGGATGTGATCGACCGCGCGATCAAAAAATCCCAGACCGGCGACGCCGATACCTATGACGAGATCCGCTACGAAGGCTACGGCCCGAACGGCGTCGCCGTGATTGTCGAGGCGATGACCGATAACCGTAACCGCACGGCGTCGAACGTGCGCTCGTTCTTTACCAAAACCGGCGGCAATCTGGGCGAGACCAATTCGGTGGCCTTCATGTTCGACCGGGTGGGCGAAATCATGTACAAGGCCAAGGTCGGGGACGAGGATGCGGTGATGATGGCCGCACTTGAGGCTGGCGCTGATGATGTGGACAGCGATGAGGACGGTCATTGGATTTATTGCGCCGATACCGCGCTGAACGACGTGTCCACTGCGCTGGAAACGGCGTTGGGCGAAAGCGAAACCGCCAAGTTCATCTGGAAACCCAAGACCACCACCCCGGTCGATCTGGACACATTGACCAAGCTGATGAAGCTGGTTGAACTGCTCGAAGATGACGACGATGTGCAGCACGTCACCACCAATTTCGAAGCGACGGATGCGGTGATGGAGGCGTATGACGCGGGTTGAGAGCGCAGGGCCAGTCGGGCCGATGTCTCGGGGCGCACCAGCGATGACCTGAAACCGGGCGGCAGCCTGTTGGCGAATGCCGCAAGTTATGACTTGCCGTACATGATCCACAGGATTAAATTACCTTTTATTATTGGGAACATTGCACATGGACCAGCCGAAATCGCTCGACTACGATTGGTGGAAAAAGAACAAGCCGAAAAGCATTCAGGGCGCTGCGGTAGAGCCGCTGATCAAGGAATTGGCCGGGGCACAAGCCGATAAGGTCAAGATGGTCAAGATGTATGAACACAGCGGCGAGCTTGCCGTTGCGACAAAGATTGGCGCCAGCATTGATGCGATGGCCAAGCTGGCGACGGAACTAAAGCGCGTCTCGGTGGCATCGCTCAAGGAAAAGCATGCCGATTTTGCCAAGGGTTGCGAAAAGCTGGCGGCGTTTGCCACTGCTGACATGAAGGCCGTGGCTACCGCACTTGATGTTGCGGACAAAAAAATCAAGGCGGCAAGTGGCAAGGCCGATGATGTTACCGCAGCCAATCTGACCACGGCGGCCAAGGTGCTAAAGGACTTTGCCACCGGCGAGAAGGGCTTGCTGGGCGAGGCGACCAAAGCCATCGCCACGGTGGCCGCCAAGGGGCAGAAAGCCACGACCCCGGATGTGTTCAAACAAGCCTTTGGCGAATCCAAGTTTCTGGCCAGTTGGCTTGATACAAGGGTCAAGGCGGTCAAAACCGATGTCAAAGGGCTGATGGCCGACCTTGCCAAGGCAGGCAATGACGACGCCGCCTTTGCCAAAGGGGTCAAGACGCAACTGGCCGTCGATGCCCTGAACATTTCGATTGGCGATTGGGAACGTCTGAAAGACGGCCTTGAAAAGGTCGATAAGGCGGTGCTGGCCATTGCGGCAAAGGTGCTGGGCAAGGGACCGGCGTCCAAGGCCTATCTGGACGCCATCGAAATCCCGGTAACGTTGAAGGCACCCAAAGCGACCGGCGTCGGGCTAAAGCTCAAGGCACAGCCAAAGACCTAAACCGCTCGGGGTTGTAACAACCCGATGATTGATACGGAGGGTGGGGGCGACCCACGCGATTTTACCCCGTCAATCCCGGATATTCCCGCGTGGGTTCAACAGCCGCTGCAACACCGCCTCGCGCGTGATAACGCCAATGGCAGCCCCGTTTTCCGTGACTGTCAGTGCCCGCACCGGGCCGCGCAACTGGCCCATGACGTCGCGGATCGGGGTTTCGGCGGTGGTTTCGCCGGACACCGGGATGTCGGACAGGCCGGTCGCAAGTGCATCCCGCGCGGTCAATACGGCCAGCGGGTTCATATGGTTGACGAAATCTGCCACATAATCCGACACCGGGTTCGAGAATATCTCGCGCGCGGTGCCGCATTGCACGATGCGCCCGCCTTCCATCAGCGCAATCCGGTCGCCTAGTTTGAACGCCTCGTCCAGATCATGGCTGACAAAAATGATGGTGCGTTTCATCCGGGCCTGCAGGTCCAGCAATTCATCCTGCAACCTTGTGCGGATCAGCGGGTCCAGCGCACTGAAGGGTTCATCCATCAGCAATATCGGCGCATCGGTGGCAAAGGCGCGGGCCAGACCGACGCGCTGTTGCATGCCGCCAGACAATTCGCCCACCAGCGCATCGGCGCGTTCGGACAGGTTGACCAGTTTCAGTTCGGCATCGACACGGGCATTGCGCGCAGCCTTGTCCATGCCCGACAGTTCCAGCCCGAGGCCCACATTGTCGCGCACAGTGCGCCACGGCAGCAGGCCAAACTGCTGGAACACCATCGCGACCGATTTCTGCCGGATCGCCCGCAGCTCGGCGTCACTGGCCTGCGTGACCGAGGCCATGCCTGCGGGTGTCCTGATCTGCACATCACCCCGACAGACCGGGTTCAGCCCGTTAACCGCCCTTAACAGCGTGGATTTACCAGACCCCGACAGGCCCATGAGGACCAGAATCTCGCCTTCTTCGACCGTCAGGGAACAGTTATGTACCCCCAGCACCTGACCCGTGGCCGCGTTAATCTCGGCCCGGTCCTGCCCGGCATCCATCAGCGGCAGCGCCAGTTCGGGACGTGACCCAAACACGATATTCACATTGTCAAAGATCACGGCTGTCATTTGCGTTCCACCCGCAACATCCGGTCCAGCATGATCGCCACGACCACAATCACAAACCCGGATTCAAACCCCAGTGCTGTATCGACCCGGCCCAAGGCCTGCACCACTGGTTTGCCCAGCCCGTTCGCGCCCACGTAGGCCGCGATGACCACCATCGATAGTGACAGCATGATCGTCTGGTTCAACCCCGCCATGATCTGCGGGAACGCATAGGGCAGTTCAACTTTCCACAGCCGCTGCTGCGGGGTGGCCCCGAATGCAGAAGCCGCCTCAAGCAATGTCGTTGGTGTGGATGACACGCCCAGATAGGTCAGCCGGATTGGTGCTGGTAGCACAAAAATCACCGTGGCAATCAGCCCTGGCACCATGCCCAGCCCGAAAAAGATGATCGCCGGGATCAGATAGACGAATGTGGGCAGGGTCTGCATCAGGTCCAGAACCGGGCTGATCGCCTGATAGGCGCGGGGGCGGTGCGCCAGCCAAATGCCGATCGGCACACCCGCGCCCATGCAGACCACGCAGGACGATAGCACGAGTGCCAGACTGTCGGTCGTTTCCTCCCAATAGCCCTGGTTGAGGATGAACAGAAAGGACAGCAACACCAGCAGGCAGATTTTCCAGTTGCGCTGCAACACCCAAGTAAAGATCACGAACCCGGCAATGACGACCCCGGCAGGCGGGGCCTGAAACATCCAGATGATCGCGTCGATCATTTTTTCCAGAACATAGGTGATCGCGTCAAAAAACGGCCGGGCGTATTTCTTCAGCAGGTCCACGACATATTCAGCGGCATCCCCTACCGGGATCTTGTAATCACTCAGCCAGTCCATCGGATCCTCGTCATCTGGGGCAGGGCGCCGGATTTGGGCTGGCCCCGGCATGCATCGCCGGGGCCAGCGCCGGGCTTACATCGCCAGCGCAGCCGTTACCGCTGCTACAGCATCGCCACCGTCCTTGGTGGTGACACCGTCCAGCCAAGGCATCCAGGCATCGGTATTGGCGGCCAGCCAGACCGTTGCGGCCTCGGTCGGATCGGCCCCGTCATTCAGGATGGCCCCCATCAGGGTGTTCTGCATTTCCATGCTGAAGGCGAGGTTGCCCAACAGCTTGCCGGTATTCGGGCATTCGGTGACGTAGCCCGCGCGGGTATTGGTATAGACCGACCCCGACGCGCCAAACCATTCTTCGCCCCCGGTCAGATAGGTCATCTC
The DNA here is from genome assembly GCA_031422295.1 of Rhodobacterales bacterium. Classification (GTDB taxonomy): domain Bacteria; phylum Pseudomonadota; class Alphaproteobacteria; order Rhodobacterales; family Rhodobacteraceae; genus JANOMH01. Next base: position 90,696 of record JANOQM010000030.1, read on the forward strand.
GAACGCGCCGTTCATCGGATGCGGGGCCCAGCCCAGAAACACCACCGGCTCGCCGCGTTCTTCGGCGCGGGCGACCTGGGCCAGCATGCCCTGTTCGGAACTTTCGACCAGTTCCAGCCCGCCCATGCCATAGGTATCGTCGGTGATCAGCGCCTGAATCAGGCGATTGCCGTCATTGCCAGCCTCGATGCCGTAAATCTTGCCTTCCAAAGCCTCGGAATTGGCGGCCAGATCGTCAAAGCTGTCGATCCCAAGCGCAGCCCCGGCGGCATTGGTGGCCAGCGTATACTGCGTGCCCGCCAGATTTTCGCGCACGGTATCTACGGTGCCCGCATCGCGGTAGGCGGCAATGTCGCCTTCCATGGTGGGCATCCAGTTGCCGAGAAACACATCGATGTCGCCTTCGGCCATCGAGGTATAGGTGACCGGCACTGACAGGATCGCGGTTTCAGTCTCGTATCCCATGGCGTTCAGGATGATCGAGGTCACAGCGGTGTTTACCGTGATATCGGTCCAGCCCACATCGGAAAAGGTGACCTTGTCGCAGGATTCCTGGGCCAGCACAGGTGAGGCTGCGCAAAGGGCCAGCAGCGAAATCATTGTCTTCATCATTAAGTCGTCTCCCCGTCAGTTATAGTTGTCAGATTTTGGTTTTTATTGATTGACGCGTCAATAAAGAACCAACTAGTTTCAGTTCGCAAGCCTTTTGTCGGCCTGCGTCTTGGGGACAGCAATGCCAAAGCTTGGAATGGAACCTATCCGCCGCGCGGCGTTAGTGAAAGCCACGATTGCGCAAATTGGCGAGAGGGGGTCGCTGGATGTGACCGTGGCCCAAATCGCAAAACGGGCAGGCATGTCATCGGCGCTGGCACATCATTATTTTGGCAGCAAGGAACAGATTTTTCTGGCAGCGATGCGCCATATCCTGACGGTCTATGCGGCCGAAGTGCGCGGCGCGCTGCTGATGGCGGATGGGCCGCAGGCGCGGATCGAAGCGGTGGTGCGGGCCGGGTTTGGCACGTCGAATTTCCGGCCCGAAACCATTGCAGCCTGGCTGAATTTTTACGTGCTGTCGCTAACCTTCAAAGATGCAGAGCGGCTGCTGCGGGTCTATCAGACCCGGCTGCGCAGCAATCTGTTGCACGACCTGCGCCCGCTGGTGGGCGACCGGGCAGACGCTGTTGCAACACGGTTGGCCGGGTTGATTGACGGGCTTTATCTGCAACAGGGCCTCAGCGGCATTCCGGCCGATGGCCGGGCGGCGACAGCGCATGTGCTGTCGGCGCTGCGGCTGGAGTTGGGCCAGTGACCGCGCCAAACTTTCTGATCATCATGGTCGATCAGTTGACGGGAACCTTGTTCCCCGATGGGCCGGTGGACTGGCTGCATGTGCCACATTTGCGCAGTCTGGCCGCCCGGTCCACGCGCTTTGCCAATACCTATACGGCCTCACCTTTATGTGCGCCCGCCCGGGCGTCATTGATGACCGGGCAGCTGCCGTCGCGCACCGGGGTGTATGACAATGCCGCTGAATTTGCCTCCAGCATCCCGACTTATGCCCATCACCTGCGACGTGCCGGGTATTACACCTGCCTGTCGGGCAAGATGCATTTCGTTGGCCCGGATCAGCTACACGGGTTCGAGGACCGGCTGACGACCGACATCTACCCCGCTGATTTCGGCTGGACCCCGGATTACCGCAAACCGGGGCAGCGGATCGACTGGTGGTATCACAATCTGGGCTCAGTCACGGGGGCAGGCGTGGCCGAGATCACCAATCAGATGGAATATGACGATGAAGTGGCGTTTCATGCCAACGCGAAACTGTATGACCTGTCGCGCGGGGCCGATGCCCGACCATGGTGCCTGACGGTCAGTTTCACCCATCCGCATGATCCGTTTGTGGCACGGCAGAAATACTGGGACCTGTATGAGGATTGCAAACATCTGGACCCCGAAACGCCCACCATCGCCTATGCAGATCAGGACCCGCATAGCCAGCGGCTGATGGATGCCTGCGATTACAAAGGGTTAGAGATCACCCTTGACCATACTCGCCGGGCGCGGCGGGCGTATTTCGCCAATATTTCATATATCGATGACAAAGTCGGGGAAATGCTGGCGACGTTAAAGGCGACGCGACAAGAGGCCACGATAGTTTTCGTCAGTGACCATGGCGAAATGCTGGGCGAACGCGGCCAATGGTTTAAAATGAGCTTCCGCGAAGGTGCCTCGCGCGTGCCCCTGATGATCGCCTCGCCGGGGATCGACCCCGGTCTCGTCGAGCCCGCCGTGTCCACGATTGATCTGTGTCCGACGCTATGCGCTCTGGCGGGCGTCTCAATGGCCGAGATTGGCCCATGGACCGATGGGCATAGCCTGATCCCGGTGGCCAAAGGCACCCCCCGGCCGCCCGTAGCGCTGGAATATGCCGCCGAGGGCACGATCACGCCTATGGTCGGGCTGCGCAGCGGTGCATGGAAATACACCCATTGCCCGGCAGACCCTGACCAGTTGTTTGATCTGTCGACCGACCCGACTGAATCCATCAATCGCGCCGCAGACCCGGCCTGCGCCACCGTCCTGGCCGACCTGAGAGATCAAACCGCCGCCCGCTGGGACCTGCCCGCCTATGATGCGGCTGTGCGGGAAAGTCAGGCGCGGCGCTGGGTCGTCTACCAAGCCCTACGCAACGGCGCCTATTACCCTTGGGACCATCAGCCGCTGCAAAAGGCATCCGAGCGCTATATGCGCAACCATATGGACCTGAATATCCTAGAGGAATCAAAGCGGTACCCGCGCAACGAATAATCGTCCTGCAATTCCTTTGGTCCGGGGTTCCGCCCGTTATCGGGGAAAACGGTCCCCCATCACACTCCCCGCCGGGGCCAGAAAGTATCTAAAATGACCTATCCCACACAACCCACCGCGAGCCATTTCATCGACGGCGCCTATGTCGAAGACACCGCCGGTGACCCGATCGACGTGATCTACCCCGCCACCGGGGCGGTCATCGCCCGGGTCTATGCGGCGACTCCGGCGATCATCGAACAGGCTTTGGCCGCCGCGACGCGGGCGCAAAAGGAATGGGCGGGCTGGACCGGCACCCAGCGCGGCCGGGTGCTGAAACGCGCAGCCGACCTGATCCGCGCCCGCAACCATGATCTTTCAGTGCTGGAAACCATGGATACCGGCAAACCCCTGTCCGAAACGCTGGTCGCCGATGCCACATCTGCGGCCGATGCGCTGGAATATTTCGGCGGGCTGGCGGGCGCGTTGACCGGCGAGCATATCCAGCTGGGGGCAGATTTCGTCTATACAAGGCGCGAGGCTTTGGGCGTGTGTGTGGGTATTGGGGCGTGGAATTATCCGACCCAGATTGCCGCGTGGAAGGGCGCGCCCGCGCTGGCCTGCGGCAATACGATGATCTTCAAGCCATCGGAAACCACACCTTTATGTGCCCTGAAAGTGGCCGAGATCTTGCACGAGGCCGGGGCCCCGGCGGGGGTTTATAATGTGGTGCAGGGCATGGGCGCCGTCGGGGCAGCACTGGTCACCGATGCCCGGGTGGCCAAAGTATCCCTGACCGGATCAGTGCCGACGGGCCGCCAAGTTTATGCCGCGGCAGCGGCGCAGATGAAATATGTGACGATGGAACTGGGCGGTAAATCACCGCTGGTGATCTTTGATGATGCGGATCTGGAAAGCGCCGTATCCGGCGCGATATTGGCGAATTTCTATTCGACCGGGCAGGTTTGTTCGAACGGCACGCGGGTGTTCGTGCAGCGCGGGATCAAAGCGGCGTTTCTGGAGCGTCTGAGCGAACGGCTGCGTAGGGTGGTGATGGGCGACCCGCTGGACCCCGCGACGAATTTCGGACCCATGGTCAGCGACCGGCAGCGCTGTATTGTCGAGGGCTTCATTGCCAAAGGTCTGGCACAGGGTGCGCGGCTGGTGGCGGGTGGTGCGCGGCCTGACCGGGTGGGATTTTTTATCGAACCCACGGTGTTTGCCGATGTCACCGATGACATGACCATTGCACGGGAAGAAATCTTTGGTCCGGTCCTGTCCGTGCTGGATTTCGATACCGAAGCGGAAGTGCTGGTCCGCGCCAATGCCACGGAATACGGGTTGAGCGCGGGGGTGTTTACCGCCGATCTGACCCGCGCACACCGGATAGTAGCGGGGTTTCAGGCGGGGACCTGTTTCATCAACACCTATAACCTTGCGCCCGTCGAAGCGCCGTTTGGCGGCATGAAGGCCAGCGGTGTGGGTCGCGAAAACTCCAAGGCCGCGATCAACCATTATAGTCAGTTGAAATCAGTCTATGTCGCCATGGGCCCCTGCGCGGCACCCTATTGATGGGAAATTTCCAAACGGAGCGCTTACGCGCACGCCTTTGTGCAGAGCGGCGACGTGACTTTGGGGCTTGGGCCGCTGTTCGGGTGAGGCCGTTGTCGCAGGTTGCTGAGAGGTGTCTGATGGACCAAAGTGATCCATCCGTCACCTCATCCATCGTGCTGTGGCGATTCTGCAGAGCCTCAAGGACCTTCGGCCGCCTGCGGCGGTGCTACGCATCCTTGACCCTCTGCAGAATCACCGGAGGTTTGTGATGCAGGCGGATTACGTCATCATCGGTGCAGGCAGTGCCGGTTGTGCCATTGCCTACCGGCTGGCCGAGGCTGGCAAGCAGGTGCTGATCATTGAACATGGCGGCACTGATGCCGGCCCGTTCATCCAGATGCCAGCCGCGTTAAGCTATCCAATGAATATGTCCCGATACGACTGGGGTTTTCAGACCGAACCCGAACCTTATCTGGGGGGCCGGGTGCTGGCCACGCCACGCGGCAAGGTGATTGGCGGGTCCAGCAGCATCAATGGCATGGTTTATGTCCGTGGTCATGCCCATGATTTCGATCATTGGGCCGAACAGGGAGCGCGAGGTTGGGGCTATGCCGATGTGCTGCCCTATTTCAAACGGATGGAAAACTGGCATGGCGGCGGCGATGGCGCTGATCCCGGTTGGCGCGGCACCGATGGCCCGCTGCATATCACGCGCGGCCCCCGCCTGAACCCGCTGACCCGGGCGTTTGTCGCGGCAGGCCGGCAGGCCGGTTATCCGCTGACACAGGATTATAATGGGCAAGCGCAAGAAGGCTTTGGCGCGATGGAAGCCACGATCTGGCAAGGTCGCCGTTGGTCAGCCGCCAATGCCTATCTCAAGCCTGCGCTGAAGCGGCCCAATTGCGCGGTCATCCGTGGGTTGGCACGGCGCGTCATTGTCACCGATGGTCGGGCCAGTGGGGTTGAGATTACCCGTGGCGGCGGTACCGAAATTATCACTGCCCGGGCCGAGGTCATCATTGCCGCCTCGTCGATCAATTCGCCCAAGCTGTTGATGCTGTCGGGGATCGGCCCCGCAGCACATCTGGCAGAACATGGGATTGCGGTGGTCGCCAACCGCGCGGGTGTGGGCCAAAATCTGCAGGATCATCTGGAAATGTATATCCAGATGGCGTCGATCCAGCCGATAACCCTGTACAAATATTACAATATTCTGGGTAAAGCGCTGCTGGGTGCGCAATGGCTGTTCACCGGCAAGGGCCTTGGCGCCAGCAATCAGTTTGAAAGCTGTGCCTTTATCCGGTCCCGTGCCGGGGTCGACTATCCGGATATACAGTATCATTTCATTCCCATCGCTGTGCGCTATGATGGCAAGGCGGCGGTGCGGGGGCATGGATTTCAGGCGCATGTCGGCCCGATGCGATCGGCCTCGCGCGGGGCGGTCACTTTGCGGTCGGCTGATCCGGCGGACAGTCCGAAAATCCTGTTCAACTACATGTCCGACCCGCAGGATTGGGAGGATTTCCGCGCCTGTATCCGCCTGACGCGCGAGATTTTTGCGCAAGACGCCTTTGCCCCCTACCGCGGCCATGAAATCCAGCCTGGCGCTGCCGCGCAAACCGATGCGGAACTGGACGCCATGATTATGCAGCATGTGGAAAGCGCCTATCACCCCTGTGGCACCTGCCGGATGGGCCGCGCGGATGATCCGGGCGCCGTGGTAGACCCCGAAACCCGGGTGATCGGGGTCGATGGGTTGCGGGTGGCCGACAGCTCGATCTTTCCGCGCGTGACCAATGGCAATCTGAATGCGCCGACGATCATGACGGGTGAAAAGGCTGCCGATCATATCCTTGGCCGTGCCCCTTTGGCCCCGGCCAACGATGCGCCGTTCATTCATCCGCACTGGCAGACCGCACAGCGTTGAGTGGTTAATTTTCGTTGCCCATTATGAAGATTTTCGGCTAGGTGCCGCGCAGAGGCCATGATCCGGAATACACTGATACCGTCGGTGTGGGGGGCATCAGGGTGCAGTCGTTTGGGATAGATGCGCCGGAAATTGGCCAGGTTTGCACCGATGCCGCGATGTCAGCCCGGCACCGGGCAATTGCCTGATCAGGGGCAATATCTCGGACGCTGGCCGGATTTACCATTTGACCGGTGGTAGCAGCTATGATGACACTCGTATTAACGCACTGCCCGGCGAACTTTGGTTCTGTTCGCTAGCTGAAGCATTGGCCGCAGGCTGGCGCGCCGCGCGGAACTAATCCACTGCATAGGGCAGGATGCCACGCAAATTCGGGTCGACCCGCAACCGGCGTTCCAGCGGTGGAACGGCCCGTTGATGGCAGTCGCGGCGGTCGCAAATCCGGCAGGAAATCCCGATTGGTTCGAATGCTGACGCGGTGGCGATATCCATATGGTCGGCATAGACTAGGGCGCTGGCGTGGCGCATTTCGCAGCCTAATCCGATGGCATAGGCACGGGTTGGCGCGTTAAATGCACCGCCCGATTTGCTGACATCCCGGGCCAGGCAGAAATAGCGCACCCCGTCCGGCGTTTCCGCGAGTTGCCGCAGCCAGCGCCCCGGAGTCTCGAACGCCCGATGCACGTTCCACAACGGACAAGCGCCGCCATAGCGGGCAAATTGCAGCGTGGTCGCGGAATGCCGTTTGGTGATGGTGCCTGCCGGATCAACCCGGACAAAAAAGAACGGAATGCCTTTGTGGCCGGGCCGTTGCAGGGTGGACAGGCGATGCGCCACCTGTTCCAGCGATGCGCCAAAGCGGTCGGCCAGTCGCTCCAGATCATGCCGGACTTCTTGGGCGGCGGCCAGAAATGCGCCATAGGGCATCAGGGCGGCCCCGGCATAATAATTGGCCAAGCCCAGTTTGGCGATGGCCCGCGCCTCGGGCGACTGAAACCGGGCCAGATCAAGCGTTGCATCAAACAACGGGTCTTGCGTCAATTGCGCCAGTTGCACCAGCAGTTGAAACGATTGGGTTGGCGTGGGGCCATTGCGGGACAGGGTCAGCACCCGTGACTTGGGGTCAAACCGGCGCAATATGGACGTGTCTGACCATGCCACGCTGATCCCATCGGCGGCCATAATCTGTATTGCATGGGCCGTCACCGCCCCCGGCGATTGCCCTGCAAAGCGTTCCGCCGCGCGGTCCACGGCATCCAGGTAATTATCGCAATAGTGAAAGAAGTCGCGCACCTCTTCCCACGGGCTGGGTTGCAGGCGGGCATCCTCCCTTCCCAGCGCTTCGTCCAATGACGCAAGGCGTTCATGGGTTTGCCTATAGGCCGCATGCAGGGCCAGAAACGCATGTGTCAGGGCGGGCGCATTTGCCGCCGCAAGTCGTAAATCTGCAAGTGGCGGTGTCGGACCGGTGAACACCGGATCGGCCAAAGCTTCGCGCATATCGCCTACCAGCCGGGCCTCGTCACCCGGTTGTAACTCGGTCACGTCAAAGCCGAACTCATGCGCCAGGGCCAGCACGACGGCGCTGCTGATGGGCCGGTTGTTGTTTTCCATCTGATTCAGATAGGGCAGGGACAGACCCAGTTTATCGGCGAATGCCCGTTGCGTCAGGCCCAGCCTGCCCCGCATATCGCGCAGTTTCGCCCCGGCATACAGTTTCTGAACAGCCATCGGCCACCCCTTTGCAAATTAGCTGAACGCGCAGCTAACCTTTGCAAAGCGTCGGATGCAAGCGGTCATTCAGCCAGTTCGCGGTCCCGCCGGATCACAAACAATATCGACAGCCCGGCGAAAATCGCCGTGGCGAACATGATCGCCTGCAATGGCAATGCGCCGGGCCCCGCCACCAGCAGCCGGGCCGCCAGCACCGACAAGGCAGCACCGCCGCCGATCAGGATCGCGCCGCCAAGCCCCGATGCAGTGCCCGCCAGATGTGGCCTGACCGACAACATCCCCGCCGTCGCATTGGGCATCACCATGCCATTGCCGACCCCGACAAAGGTGCAAAACCCAAAGAACATCAACGCTGTATCAAAACCAGTCACAGCCAGGATCAATGACAGCCCCATTCCGGCGGCCAATATCCCGGACCCGATCAGGATCATCTGGTTGATCCCGATCCGCACCGAATACCGCCCGGATATGAAATTGCCGAACGCATAGCCAATGGCTGGCGCCCCCAACGCCACCCCAGTCCATAGCGGCGACAACCCGTAAACCGTATCGGCCACATAGGACGCACCGCCCAGAAACGCGAAAAACGCCCCCGACGCAAAAGCGGCACACATCACATAGCCCCAAAACCGCTGCGACCGCAGCAATTCGGGATAGGATTTGAATTGGTCGGCGAAACTCATTCCCGCGCCGCTGATCGTTTCGCCCTGATCCAGGTAGGCGAGGACGCCCACCCCGATCCCGGCCAAAGTCAGGAACACAAACGTCGCCTGCCAGCCAAACGCCTGATCCAGCGCGCCCCCAATCATCGGCCCGATCATCGGCACCAAGGCCATGCCCATGGTGACATACCCAATCATCGACGCCGCTTCTTCCTGCGGCACCATATCGCGCACAATCGCCCGGCTCAGGACCATGGCAACGGCGACAGCCCCTTGCAGCATCCGGAACGCCAAGAAAACTTCGACAGTTTGCGACAGCATCGCCCCAATCGTGGCCACCACGAAAATCGCCATGGCCACCAGAACCACCGGCCTGCGCCCATAGCGGTCCGATATCGGTCCGATCAGAATTTGCAGCAGCGCCGTGACCGCCAGATAGCCTGACAGCGATAGCTGCATAACCGCGTAGGACGTGTCGAAGTAGTCCGCCATATGGTTCAGCGACGGCAGGAATATCGACATGTTCAGGGCCGAAATCCCGGCGATCAGGATCAGCGTTGACACATGCGGCGGGGTGGTGCGGTCTAAAAACCGAACAATCGGGGCGGTGTTCATAGGCAAGGACTTAATCCCGACATGCCGGACTGTCCACAGTGAGGGCCGCGCAGTGAACTGTGCAAATATGAACCGCCTCACGCTTTGCTAATTTGCAAAAACTGTAATTTGCAAATTCTAATATTTGCAAATTAGCCCTAAACTCCTTCACCCCCGCCCGCTGTCTGGCTATAACGATCCAAATCAAAGGACGAGCCATGCAAAATATTCTGGCAGAACTTGAGGCCCGCCGCGACACGGCCCGCCAGGGCGGTGGTCCGGTCCGTATCGCCGCACAGCATAGCAAAGGCAAACTGACCGCCCGCGAACGCATCGAATTGCTGCTGGACGAAGGATCGTTCGAAGAGTTTGACATGTTCGTCGCGCACCGCTGCACCGATTTCGGGATGGAGCAACAGCGCCCCGCAGGCGATGGCGTGGTCACCGGCTGGGGCACGGTCTATGGCCGGATGATCTACGTGTTTTCACTGGATTTCACGTTGTTCGGCGGGTCATTATCCGAAACCCATGCGCAAAAAATTTGTAAAATCATGGACATGGCGATGCAGAATGGCGCACCCGTGGTGGGCATCAACGACAGCGGTGGCGCGCGCATTCAGGAAGGTGTGGCGTCGTTAGCGGGCTATGCCAATGTATTCCAGCGCAATGTCATGGCCTCGGGCGTGGTGCCGCAAATCTCGCTTATCATGGGCCCCTGCGCCGGGGGGGCGGTCTATTCCCCTGCGATGACCGATTTCATTTTCATGGTCAAAGACTCGTCCTACATGTTCGTGACCGGCCCCGATGTGGTCAAAACCGTCACCAATGAAGTGGTCACTGCCGAGGAACTGGGCGGGGCCGCCACCCATACCCGCAAATCATCGGTCGCCGATGGCGCGTTTGAAAACGATGTCGAGGCGCTGATCGAGGTGCGTCGCTTGATCGATTTTCTGCCGCTGAACAACCGCGAAAAGCCGCCCGTGCGGCCGTTTTTCGATGATGTGACGCGGATGGAGCCTAGTCTGGATACGCTGATCCCCGACAATGCCCAGACCCCTTATGACATGAGGGAACTGATCTTCAAGCTGGCGGACGAGGGCGATTTTTACGAGATTCAGGCCGAATATGCCAAAAATATCCTGACCGGGTTCATCCGGCTTGAAGGGTCAACCGTCGGCGTTGTTGCCAATCAGCCAACAGTGCTGGCTGGTTGCCTTGATATCGATGCATCCCGCAAAGCCGCCCGGTTTGTGCGGTTTTGCGATGCGTTTGAAATCCCGATCCTGACCTTGGTTGACGTCCCGGGGTTCCTGCCGGGCGTCACACAGGAACTCGGCGGGGTCATCAAACATGGCGCAAAACTGCTGTTTGCTTACGGCGAGGCGACGGTGCCAAAGGTCACGGTGATCACCCGCAAGGCTTACGGCGGGGCCTATGATGTGATGTCGTCCAAACACCTGCGCGGCGATTTCAACTATGCTTGGCCCACCGCCGAAATCGCCGTGATGGGGGCCAAAGGGGCGGTCGAAATCCTGTATCGCAGCGAGTTGGGCGACCCTGTGAAAATCGCAGAACGCACCCGCGACTATGAAAACCGCTTTGCCAACCCGTTTGTTGCTGCTGAAAAGGGCTTTATCGACGAGGTTATCATGCCGCATTCCACCCGCCGCCGGGTCTGCCGGGCCTTCGCGTCTTTGCGCGGCAAACAGCTGCAGAACCCATGGAAAAAGCATGACAATATCCCGCTTTAGCCTGCTGGCCCTGTGCGCCAGTGCAGCCCATGCCGACCCGGTCGTGACCCCCTCGGGCCAGTCCGTGACCCTGTATGATGTAGTGCTGGAACCCGATGCCGGGATCGCCCGGTTTCGCTATCTGACGCCCGCCATCGACCCCGCAGGGCAGGGGCTGACGCATGATGACGTGGTTGGTGATTTCATCTGGTTATGCGAAACTTTTGCCATTCCGGGGCTGGTGGCGGCTGGCAAATCTGCGGCCCATGTGATCATCACATTCTCGGACCGCGCGGTTGAATTTGGGGCAAGTGACCCCGCCGCCACGCAGTTCATTGAAGCCTATTCCGTCAACGGAGCTACCTGCATATGGGACGAGTTTTAATGTATCCACAACATCTTGGGGGTCCGGCGGCAGGTCAACCCTGCATTGATGCAGCCGTGTCACAGGCCCTGCAATCGCTGCGCAAATCGTATCTTTTCAACCGCTTGTCGCCTATTCTTAATGCACACCACACTTCCGTGGTCAGAGCACCCCAAGTTGGGCGGGACCGGTCATCAGGCCAGACGCCCATCGGGATACGAAGCAGGAGCATACGTTGGAAAAAATCGTCAAAACAATCGCAGCACTCAGTCTTTTGGTTGTCATGGCCGCATGTAACAAAGGCGGCGAAGTCGAAGAGTTTGTCGCAGCGACCCCAATTCCGGTCTCTGTTGAACCGGTCTTTACCGGCAAGTATAATTAATATTGCCTTAGGGCGGGGGCCAATCCCCGCCCTGACCGCAGCCCCTGTCCGGGGGGCCTGCTGATGGAAAAACACCGCGGCTTTCCCGGCCGCCTTCCGGGCACAGATTTCCAATTCGTCATTCGCCGCGGTGCCAAAGTGGGTGCCACGAAAATCGTCGCCAAAGAACGCTTTGCCGACCGTCGTCCGGCTGACCGCCGCGCCGACGAAGGGTTTATGTCCGCGCTGTTACAGGCCTTTGGCGACGAACCCTTTGTGCGCGGCAATCTGGATGCGGGCCGTCTGGGCTGGCTCTTTGGGCGCGAGGTGATTCCCGCCGAGGACCCGTTTGATCCGGCCAGCTATGACGCCCTGCTGCAGATCGACATGAAACGCGCCGAAGCCAGCTTTCCAGAGCTGTTTGCATGAAAATCGGGCAGCGCATCGGCAGGTGTCTGCCCATGCAAATACAATTTAAGCGGGAATCTGCCCATTTGGCGGGTCAGTCAAAATCGGGCTATGTGCGCCAAGGGAAGCTGTGGCAATCATTCTGTGCGGTCCAAGGGTCCAGCAAGCCTTGGGCCACACATTGTCAAAACCGTTACCCTTCCCCTAATGGGTGGACTGATCATACCCGGGTCAGTCCACCCACCCCTTTTTGGGGGCTGCCTGGGCAAGATAGCGCCGGTTTTGGCCGAAAATCCCGCAACACTGTTCACTTGATTGTCCCGGTAAGGGAAACCATGCCTTGCAGTGCTATGCCCGAAGTGCCAAATCTAAACGTATCTGGGGCAAATAAATCAGGAGCGAACACATGTTCAGCACATTCAAAATTATCGCTATCCTTGGCATGGCCGGAACTTTGGCCGCTTGCGAAGGCACAGATATTGAACGCGGCGCACTGGGCGCTGTGGGCGGCGCACTGGTTGCAGACGCGTTGGGCACAGATGTGGCTGGCGGCGCGCTTATCGGCGGTGGCCTTGGCGTGTTCTGCGACGACGTTACGACCATCTGTAACTAAGTCCAAGCAGCTAACGACGACAATGAGGGCCGTCCGGGGTAATCACCCGGGCGGCCTTTGCTTATTCAAAGGGCCCGCCTGATGTTTCGTAAGATCCTGATCGCCAATCGCGGTGAAATCGCCTGCCGCGTCATCAAGACCGCCCGCCGCATGGGCATTGCCACCGTCGCCATATACTCCGACGCTGATCGCAACGCCCTGCATGTCAAAATGGCGGATGAGGCCGTGCATATCGGCCCCGCACCCGCCAACCAATCCTATATCGTCATCGACAAGGTGCTGGCGGCGGTCAGGGCCTCCGGGGCCGATGCGGTGCATCCCGGCTATGGGTTTTTGTCGGAAAACCCCAGGTTTGCGCAGGCATTGGCGGATGCAGGCGTGGCGTTCATCGGCCCGCCTGCCAGTGCGATGACCCAGATGGGCGACAAGATCACCTCGAAAAAACTGGCGCAGGCGGCGGGGGTTTCCACCGTCCCCGGCCACATGGACCTGATTGCCGATGCGAACGAGGCCGCAGCGATCAGCGCCCAGATCGGTTATCCGGTGATGATCAAGGCCAGCGCGGGCGGCGGCGGCAAGGGGATGCGCATCGCCGGGAACGACGCCGAAGCGCGCGAGGGGTTCCAGTCCTCGAAAAACGAGGCTGCGGCCAGTTTCGGCGATGACCGGATTTTCATCGAAAAATTCGTGACCCAGCCGCGTCATATCGAAATTCAGGTGCTGGCCGACAGCCATGGCAACACCCTGTATCTGCATGAACGCGAATGCTCGATCCAGCGCCGCAATCAAAAGGTCATCGAAGAGGCCCCCAGCCCGTTTCTCGACGAAGCCACCCGCAAGGCGATGGGCGAACAGGCCTGTGCCCTTGCCGCCGCCGTGGGTTATACCAGTGCGGGCACCGTCGAATTTATCGTCGATGGCAACCGCAATTTCTACTTCCTCGAAATGAACACGCGTCTGCAGGTCGAACATCCGGTCACCGAACTGATCACCGGCATCGATATCGTCGAACAGATGATCCGCGTGGCCGCCGGGGAAAAACTGCAGTTTCTCCAGTCAGACCTTAAGATTAACGGCTGGGCGATTGAATCGCGGCTGTATGCCGAAGACCCCTATCGCGGGTTTTTACCCTCGATCGGTCGCCTCACCCGCTATCGGCCCCCCGCCGAAGAAGCCACCGAAACCTATGCTGTGCGCAATGATACCGGGGTGTATGAAGGCGGTGAAATCAGCCGGTTTTACGACCCGATGATTGCCAAACTATGTACCTGGGCCCCGACCCGGGCGCTGGCGATTGCCGAAATGCGCACTGCACTCGATGCGTTCGAATTGGAAGGGATCGGGCATAACCTGCCGTTCCTGTCCGCCGTGATGGACCACCCGAAATTCACCGCAGGCAATATCACCACCGCCTTTATCGCCGAAGAATACCCCGATGGATTCACCGGGGCCACCCTGGCCCCCGATGCATTGCGCCGCGTCGCCGCCGCCGCGGCCGCGATGCACCGCGTCGCTGAAATCCGGCGCACCCGTGTGTCGGGCCGGATGGATAATCATGAACGCAAGGTCGGGACGGATTGGGTGGTCAGCCTGCAAGATGCTGATTTTGCAGTGACAATAATGGCTGACAAGGCTGGGGCCACCGTCCATTTCACCGACAATCCCAGCCTGCGGGTGGAAAGCGACTGGACCCCCGGCGCCCCACTTGCGCGGCTGATGGTCGGCGATGCGCCGCTGATCCTGAAGGTGGCCAAGGCGACGGGCGGGTTCCGTATCCGCACCCGCGGGGCCGATCTGCGGGTGCATGTTCACACGCCGCGTCAGGCCGAACTGGCCGCGTTGATGCCGGTGAAACTGCCGCCCGACACGTCGAAATTCCTGCTCTGCCCGATGCCCGGGCTGGTGGTGACCTTGGCCGTGGCGGTGGGCGACGAGGTGCAGGACGGACAAACCCTGTGTACCATCGAGGCGATGAAAATGGAAAATATCCTGCGGGCCGAACGCCACGGCACGATTGCCAAAATCAACGTCAAACCCGGCGATAGTCTGGCCGTGGATGCAGTGATTATGGAGTTTTCGTGACCCCGGTCTATCGCCCGATCTCACGCAACCGCGACGGCATTTTATCAATGATCCGCGTCAGTTCACGCACGTCCCAAGGTTCGGGCTTGCGCAGGGCCACGCGCCCATCGGTGTCGATCAGCACCAGCGCAAACCCATGCGGGCGCAGCAAAAGACGCAGCGCGCTGACGGCTGCGGGGTCGGTGTCGGTGACGATAATGACGTGGCGCAAGGCCAGATCGGATTGCCGGGATAGCAACAGCGCCATTTGTTCGGCAAAGCGCGGGTCGTTCGGACTATCGGCAAACACCACCACCGGGCGGGCGATAAACGCAAGGTCGCTCAAGTTTATCTCGGATGCATCGAATATTGTGGCAGGGTCTGTTTGCCATCTTTCCAGCACGCTTGCCGCGGCCCCGGCACTGTCAGCCACAGGTACGGTCCCGTCTGCCACAGCTTGGGCCACCGCCTGCGTTCCGCCCAGAACAGAAAAAAGCGCCGCGAAAACAAAGGCTGCTACGGGTTTATTAATGTGTTTCATAACCTGTAACATAGGGCGGTTATGGCCAAAAGCGAAGGGGCCTGCCGCCGCGTTCCAGACAATTTTGCCATTAATCCTATTGTCAGGAAATCCTTGCAACCCTACCTCACGGACGCCCGCCTGCCACCCTGGCCCGGCGCGATCCTGCGAAATGAGGTGGGCCTTGGACATTAACCTGCATATTGGCGCGCATCGCAATGCGACGACGACATTCCAACAATTCCTCAAACGCAACCAATCTACATTGCGCCATGCCGGGGTCGATGTCTGGACCCCGGACCGCACCCGCAATGGTTTGTTTTCCGGGCTGATCGAGCGCCCCGAGGATGTGACTGAACAGATCGAACGGCGCGGCCAGCGGTCCTGTGGTGTCATCGCGATCAAGCTGGAACTGGCCGTCCGCGCCGGTCGAAATCAGGTGCTGATTGCCGAAGAGAACATGATCGGCTCGACCCGCAATAACCTGCGCCAAGGGCGGCTGTATCCATTGCCAGACGAACGCCTGGTGCGGTTCCGGCCCGCCTTTGGCAAATCTGTGCGGCGGATCGGCCTGTCGATCCGGTGCTATGACACATTCTGGGCCTCATCCCTGGCTTACGGCATCGTCCAAGGCTTCCGGTTGCCAACCGCCGATGATCTGGACCGCTACGTGACCCAGCCGCGCCGCTGGCGGCATGTCGTTGCCGATATCGCCGCAGTTTTCCCGGATGCCGAAATCATCATCTGGCCGTTTGAACGTTTCGCCGGTCAGCCTGAAACACAACTGGCATTGCTGGCTGGTAACCTTGATCTGCCGGTGCCGCTGACCGGCGCACGTGACTGGATTAACCCGAGTCTGCGTTGCGATAAACTGCGCACCATTCTGGCCCTGCGGGGCGAAGGCACGGCTTTGGACCTGACCGAAAAGGCAGGGCGCTGGATGCCGTTTGACGACGTCCAGCGCATGGCATTACGGGCACAATACAGCGTTGATCTGGACTGGTTGCGCCGTGGTGCGGACGGTTTGGCGCGATTTGTGGACGCCGTGCCGCAGGCGATGGCTGCGAGCCCGGACCTGAAACTACGCTATGACATGGACGGAACCGACAAGGCAAACAGGGGCGGCTTAGTGCCCTATGCCCTGTCCGAAGGAGGACGCGAATTTGGGACACAAAAGCTCTTGGTCTGATCAGGCGCAGGCCGAACTGCGCGGCAAACCGCTGGATCAGCTGACATGGAATACGCTGGAAGGGATCGCCGTCCAGCCGCTCTATACGGCTGAAGATACCGCCGGTCTGCCGCATCTAGATACGCTGCCCGGTGCCGCCCCCTATCTGCGCGGGGTTAAGGCCACGATGTATGCAGGCCGCCCCTGGACCATTCGCCAATATGCCGGGTTCTCCACAGCGGAGGAATCAAATGCCTTTTACCGCAAGGGGTTAGCGGGCGGTCAGCAGGGCGTTTCGGTTGCCTTTGATCTGGCCACGCACCGTGGCTATGACAGTGACCACCCAAGGGTCGAGGGTGATGTCGGCAAGGCCGGGGTCGCCATCGACAGCATCGAGGATATGAAAATCTTGTTCGACGGCATCCCTTTGGACAAAGTCAGCGTGTCGATGACGATGAACGGCGCGGTGATCCCGGTGCTGGCCTGTTTCATTGCCGCAGGCGAGGAACAAGGCGTGCCCCGTGCCGCCCTGTCCGGCACCATTCAGAATGATATCCTCAAGGAATTCATGGTCCGCAATACCTATATCTACCCGCCCGAACCCAGCATGCGGATCGTGGCCGACATCATTGAATACACCGCCCGTGAAATGCCGAAATTCAATTCGATCAGCATCAGCGGCTACCATATGCAAGAGGCGGGCGCGAACCTGGTGCAGGAGCTTGCCTTCACCATCGCCGATGGGCGCGAATATGTCCGCTCGGCCATCGCGCGCGGCATGGATGTGGACGCCTTCGCGCCACGCCTGTCGTTCTTTTTCGCCATCGGCATGAATTTCTTCATGGAAGTCGCCAAACTGCGCGCCGCCCGGCTGCTATGGCACAAGATCATGACGGAGTTTGGGGCCAAAAAACCGGAATCGCTGATGCTGCGTACCCATTGCCAAACCTCGGGCGTTAGCCTGCAGGAACAAGACCCCTATAACAACGTGGTCCGCACGGCCTATGAGGCGCTCAGTGCGGTCCTCGGCGGCACCCAGTCGCTGCATACCAACGCATTGGACGAAGCCATCGCTTTGCCGACCGAATTTGCCGCGCGGATCGCCCGCAATACCCAGTTGATCTTGCAGGAAGAAACTGGCGTGACCAAGGTCATCGACCCGCTTGCCGGGTCCTATTATGTCGAAAGTCTGACCGCATCCTTAGTCCAAGAAGCCACCAAGCTGATCGACGAAGTTGAGGCCATGGGGGGCATGACACGCGCTGTCGCCTCCGGTATGCCCAAGCTGCGGATCGAAGAAAACGCCGCCCGCAAACAGGCGATGATCGACCGGGGGCAAGAGGTGATCGTCGGGGTCAATAAATATCGGCGCGATGATCAGGACCCGATTGATTTTCGCTCGATCGACAATGTGGCGGTGCGCGACACCCAGATCGCCCGGCTTAAAACCATCCGCGCCACGCGGGATGAACCTGCCACCCGGGCGGCGCTTGCCGAACTGACCCGCCGCGCCACGCAGGGCGGTAATCTGCTGGACGCTGCCATCACCGCCGTCCGCGCCCGCGCCACTGTGGGCGAAATCAGCATGGCGATGGAACAGGTTTTTGGCCGCCATAGTGCCGAGGTGAAAACTCTGGCCGGGGTCTATGGGTCGGCCTATGCGGGCGATCCGGAATTTGCCGCGATCCAGACCGATGTTGCGAATTTTGCCGGCGAAGAGGGGCGCCGCCCGCATATGTTGGTCGTCAAAATGGGGCAGGACGGGCATGACCGCGGGGCCAAGGTGATTGCCTCGGCCTTTGCTGATATCGGCTTTGACGTCGATGTCGGCCCGCTGTTCCAGACCCCCGCCGAGGCGGCCCGCGATGCTGTCGCCAAAGATGTGCATGTCATCGGGATTTCGTCACAGGCCGCCGGGCATAAGACCCTTGCCCCGCAGCTGGTGCAGGCGCTGAAAGAGGCCAATGCGGGCGATATCATCGTGATCTGCGGCGGCGTCATCCCGCAGCAGGATTATCAGTTCCTGATGGATGCGGGGGTCAAAGCCATCTTTGGTCCCGGCACGAATATCCCCAAGGCTGCGAAAGACATCCTTGCGCTGATCCGGGGCAAACGCGGCCATAACCATGCAGCTTGACCATTTGGCGGTCGTTTGTGCCGATCTGACCGGGGGCGTCGACTATGTGCAACAGTCGCTAGGCGTGGCGCTGCAACCGGGCGGTCAACATGCCCGCTATGGCACGCATAACTGGCTGTTATCATTGGGGCCGGGCGAATACCTCGAGGTGATTGCGCCTGATCCTGCCGCCCCCGTTCCGGCGTTTCCGCGCTGGTTCGGGCTGGACCGCACCACCGCGCCGCGCCTGGGTAACTGGATTGCCCGCGTGCCCGACCTTGGCACGGCGCGCGCGGCCACCTCGCAAGATATTGGCGAGATTGTCGATTTGCGGCGCGGCGATCTGCAATGGCGCATTGCTGTGCCGCCCGATGGCAGCCTGCCGCTGAACGGGGCGTTTCCCACCCTGATCGAATGGCAAGGCACCGCACCACACCCCTCAGCACGACTGACCGACAGACAGGTCCGGCTGGTCCGGCTGGATATCAGTCATCCGGCAGCGTCCACTTTGGTTGACATGATCGGAAAACCCATGGCCGACCCGCGCATCCGCTTTCATCCCGGCCCCCTCGGGTTGCAGGCCATATTCAGCACCCCATCCGGCGAACGGCACCTGTCATGATCCGCCCCGCCACCGCCGTTGATGCGCCCGGCATCGGCGACATCCGGAATACCGCGATCCGCGACACCACGGTTAGTCTTATCAGTGGCTATGCCCGGACAGCGGGTAGTCATGCGCTGATCGGGGTTGTTGCGGGGGAAAATACCGCCGGTCTGGCGGTTCACACGGCCCTTGGGTTTGTGCCGCGCGGCACCTTGCCTGCAGTCGGGCGCAAATGCGGCCGCTGGCTGGATGCAGTGTTCATGCAAAAACAGCTCTGACACTTTGGCCCAGACCAGCTAAGTAACCCCCCATGTCACTCTGGACCCGCATCGCCGACGCCATCGCTGCCCTTGCCACCGGCGAAGGTCTGTCGGCGATTTTCGACAAGTTGCGCAGCCCGCCGGAACGCACCGCCGCATTTGCGATTGCAGTCATCGCGCTGGGTGCCAAAATCGCCAAGGCCGACGGGCTGGTCACCCGCGATGAAGTGACCGCCTTCCGCGAGGTATTTCATATTCCGCAAGACGAAGAATCCAATGCCGCCCGCGTCTATAATCTGGCCCGGCAGGACATCGCCGGGTTCGAGGATTACGCCCATAAAATCAGGGCAATGTATGCCGAAGAAACCGCCGCTTTGTCTGATCTGATCGAAGGGCTGTTTCACATTGCCACCGCTGACGGCACCTATCATCCGGCCGAAGACCAGTTCCTGATCCGGATCGCCGAAATATTCGGCTTTACCCCGCAGGTGTTTTCCCGGCTGCGGGCACAGTTTGTTCCCGATGCGGAACGTGACCCGTTCGAGGTTTTGGGCGTCACGCCGCATGCCCCGCTGGACGACATTCGCGCCGCCTGGCGCGGTCTGGTGCGCGACACCCACCCGGACCGGATGCTGGCGCGGGGTATTCCGCCCGAGGCGGTCAAACTGGCCGAAAAGCGGTTGATCGTGGTCAATCGCGCCTGGGAAATGATACAGGATGCGCGTCGATGAGGTTTGCCACCTACAATGTCGAATGGTTCAATTCGCTGTTTGACGATGCCGGGCGGCTGCTGAACGACAGTGCATGGTCGGCCCGGTACGACGTGACCCGGGCCGCGCAGACCGCGGCTTTGGGGGCGGTTTTTTCCGCCTTGAACGCCGATGCGGTGATGATTATCGAGGCGCCCGATACGAACCGGCACCGCAGCACGGTGACCGCACTGGAAACCTTCGCCAAAGCCTTTAACCTACGGGCGCGCAAGGCCGTTATTGGCTTTGCCAGCGAAACCCAACAGGAAATCGCCTGCCTGTATGACCCCGATGCCCTGACGATACAGCACGACCCCAAAGGCGCGTTCAGCGGCAAAAAGGGGTCGCGTAATGCGCCCCGGTTCGACGGCACCTTTCGCTATGACAGCGACCGCGATGGCAAAGCCGACCTGATCACATGGTCCAAACCGCCGCTCGAACTGTTCGTTACAACCAAAACCGGCCAGACCCTGCGGCTGATCGGCGTCCATGCCAAATCTAAGGCGCCGCATGGCGCACGCAACCCCGCCGAAGCGACCAAAATCTCGATCAACAACCGCCGCAAATCGCTGGCCGAATGCATCTGGCTGCGGGCCCGGATTGACCAGCATCTCACCGCGCGCGACCCGCTGATCGTGATGGGCGATTTCAACGACGGGCCGGGGTTGGACGAGTTTGAAACCCTGTTTGGCCATTCCAGCATCGAAATCGTTCTAGGCGAAGGGGCGGCTACCAAATTGTTCGATCCACATGCCCGCATGGCGCTGTCGCGGCGGATTGCCGCGATACCAGCGACCGCCCGGTTTCGCATTCCACCCGACGGAAATTACCTGAACGCCTTGCTGGATTACATTATGGTCTCGCCCGATCTGGCCGCAAAACAGCCGCGCTGGACAATCTGGCATCCGTTCGACACGCCCGCCTGCGCGGCCCTCAGCGCCGACCTGCTGACGGCATCCGACCACTACCCGGTGACGCTGGACATCACGTTCTGACCCACTTGGGCGAATCGGACCAATCGGTTAGAATAGCTGCATGAAACATGCAGTCCTTGTCCTGATCCTGTTCGCTGGCCCCGTTTGGGCCGACGACGGCACATCTATGATCGAAGAAGGGGCCAAGTTGTTTTTTCAGGGTATACTCGAGGAAATGGATCCGGCGCTGGACCAACTGCGCGGTTATGCCGACCAGATTGAACCGGCCATGCAGGCCTTTGCCGACCGGATGGGGCCCGCCCTGATTAAACTTTTGGCCTTTGTCGATGACATCGGCAATTACGACATGCCCGAGTTTATGCCCAATGGTGACATCATCATCCGGCGCAGCCCGGACGCGCCGCCGTTCACCCCACCGGTGGTTGAACCGGTGATCACTGATCTTTAATCTCGACCGTGCCCTTGGCCCCAAGTGCCGAGGCCAGTGCATTGAACCGGGCCAGCGCCACTTCGCCAAACAACGGTCTGGCCTGGGCGTTCAGCACCAGTTGCAATTGCTTTTTCTGCGGCTGCCAGCGCAATTCGCCGGGGGCCTGATCGGCTTTCAGCCACAGCATCGCGCCTAGCCGCATGGCGCGGCCCAGCACTTCGGCCTGCGCCGTATCGGCGGCGTCCAACAGCGAAAACAGCGATTCATAACGCGACCCTTCGCGCCGGTTGGAATAGCGGTGCAGCAGGGCCATGCCCAGATACACCCGTTCGCCATGTTTCAACCCGCCCAGATTTGCGCGGGTGGCATTGTCGAAACACACTTCGGCGCGGTAATCCGGATGCGCGCGCCAACTGACATCATGCAGCAGGCAGGCGGCCTTGATAATGCGCAGTCGCTGCCAGTCGGCATCCGGAAACAGCGGCAGGACGAAATTGTACAGAATGCGGCCAAAGCCGGGCAGGCGGGCATCCTTGATCTCGGCAAAACGGCAGGCCTCGATCAGCGGATCGCGGGCGCGCAGTTCGGCCGGCATCTGTTCGTATAGCATCCCCTCGCGGATGCCATAGGACGAAACGGCGATATCCTTGGGCTGGAACACCCGAACGATTTCGTCCAGGACAAGAATAGCCAGCGGAACCAGCGACATACGGTCATCAGACACGCCGCAGCGTTGGCGCAGGGCGGCCAGATCTTCGGTTTCGATGTAGTCGAGCGTGGCGCTGACGGCAGGTTCCGTCATGCGGTATTCATGCAAAACCGTCAGCGGATATTTGCGCCGGTCCATATCGATCCGGGCAATCGCCCGCCACGATCCGCCGACCAGAAACAGCCGCATTCCGGTTTCATGGTTCATCTCCGCATGCAGCCGGGCAACGACGGTTTTAATATGATAGATCAGGGCCTTTTTGCCGCCCTTGACCTCGCGCAGTTTCAGCGGCCCCAGAGGAGACGTTACGCGCCGCCCAACCTTGCCATCGGCCAGATCGGCCAGTTCCATGGATGACCCGCCAATGTCGCAGACCAGCCCATAGCTGCCGGGCCAGCCCAATAGCACACCCTGGGCCGATAGCCGCGCCTCTTCTTCGCCATCTATGACGAATAGTTTGACGCCAGTGACGCGCTCAACTTCCTCGCGGAACTCGGGCCCGTCGGTGGCCTCGCGCACGGCGGCGGTGGCCACGGCCATCAGCGGGCCAATGCCCATGCCCTCGGCCAATGCGGCAAACCGGCCAATCGCGGCTAGGGCGCGTTTGCGCCCCTCAGGGTTCAGGCGGCCGGTTTCCGACAGGCCAGCACCCAAGGCGCACATGATCTTTTCATTAAAGAAATACGCAGGGCTACGTGCCGCCCCATCAAACACCACCATCCGGACCGAGTTTGAGCCGACATCAACCACACCCACCCGCGCCATCGCCCGGGTTTTGGGGTCATCGTAAATCGGGCGGCCAAAAGGCCCCCATTCCCCGGCCACGGGTTCCGGCGTTCCGTCCATGAGGTCCCCCCGCGTTATCGCACTCAAATGCGGCTAAGTCGGCTGCGAGTCAATCATGTGTATGTGCCAGTTGCACGACATCGGCAGCCCCCGCCGATCCGCGCCCCGACAGCGACGGGTTTTGCATGAAAAACCGGTGGCAGTTGAACGCAAATCCGGTCGCCGGTTGCGCCGCCCGGTCAAACCCGCCATCGGCCCGCATCACCCAGCTTTGCGCCACATCGGCCAGGTTGGCGGCCATGATCTGATCGACGATCTGCGCCTTGACCGTCGGATTTGTCGCCTCGACCAGGGTTTCAACCCGCCGGGTCAGGTTGCGGCCCATCCAGTCGGCTGATGACATGAACACCCGCGCCTGCGGCGAAGGCAGCGCATGGCCATTGCCAAAACAGACAATCCGGGAATGTTCCAGAAACCGGCCAATGATTGATTTTACACGTATATTTTCACTCAGCCCCTTGATGCCAGGGCGCAACCCGCAAATGCCCCGCACGATCAGACTGATCTGCACCCCGGCCTGTGACGCGGCATACAGGGCGTCGATCACATCCTCTTCGATGATCGAATTCATCTTGGCCCAGATGGTGGCCGGGCGTCCGGCACGGGCATGGTCAGCCTCGGCCCCGATCATGTCAATCAGCCGGGCCTTGAGGGAAATCGGAGAAATGGCGAGGTTTTCCAGCCCCTCGGGCTGGGCATAGCCGCCGACATAATTGAACACTTTGGTCGCATCGCGGCCCAGTTTGGGGTCACAAGTGAACAAGGACAGATCGGTGTAAATCCGCGCAGTGATCGGGTGGTAATTGCCGGTGCCAAAATGGGTATAGGTCACCAACTGGCCCGCCTCGCGGCGCACCACCACTGAAATTTTTGCATGGGTTTTGTATTGCGTGAACCCGTAAACCACATGCGCCCCGGCCCGTTCCAGTCGGCGGGACTGGCGGATATTGGCGGCCTCATCGAACCGGGCGCGCAGTTCGATCAGGGCGGTGACAGATTTACCCGCCTCGGCCGCCTCGCACAGCGCATCCACAATCGGGGAATTGCGCGAGGTGCGGTACAGGGTCTGTTTGATCGCCACCACATCAGGGTCGGCGGCGGCCTGTTGCAGAAACCGGATCACCATATCGAAGGTTTCGTAGGGGTGATGCAGCAGCATGTCTTTTTGGGCAATGGCGGCAAACATATCACCATCATGGTCCTGCACCCGTTCGGGCACGCGCGGGGTAAACGGCGGCCATAACAGATCGGGCCGGGCGTCCAGCACCAGTTCGGACAGATCGGCAATCCCGATCATCCCGTCCACCTCGACCACTTCTTCGTCGCGGACGGCAAGTTCCTGCATGATCAGCGATTTCAGCGCGGCAGGCGCACCGGTGGACATCTTCATCCGCACAACTTCACCCCGGCGGCGGCGTTTCAGTGCGGTCTCGAACTCGCGGACCAGATCTTCGGCTTCATCCTCGACCTCCAGATCACTGTCGCGCAGCACCCTGAACGCACAGGACCCGCGCACCCGGTAGCCCGGAAACAACTGGTCGATCTGCAACATCAACAACTCTTCCAGCGGTAAAAACCGGTGCCCGGCGATATTCGGCAAAGGCACAAAACGGTCAATCTGATGCGGCACCGGCAACAGCGCCAGCAAAGGGCGTTTGTCAGACACCCGTTCCAATTGCAGCGCCAGCGCAAAGCCTTCGTTCGGCAGAAATGGAAACGGATGCGCCGGGTCAATCGCCAATGGCGACAAAACCGGAAACACCTGGCGCAAAAAGAAATCCGCCAGATAGCGCGCATCTTCGGCCAAAACCTCATCCCGCGTCAGCAGGCTGATGCCATTGGCCGCCATCTCGACCTTCAGCGCGTTGAACACGGCTTGTTGGCGGTCCATCAGGCGGCGGGCATCCAGATCAATCAGCACCAACTGCTCGGCAGGGGTCAGCCCGTCCAGCGCCGGGGTGGTGTTTCCTGCGAGGGCCAGTTCGCGCAGACCGGCCACCCGGACCATATAAAATTCATCCAGATTGGTGGCGGAAATCGACAAAAACCGCAGCCGTTCCAGCAGCGGCACGCGGGTGTTTTCAGCCTCGCCCAGCACCCGCCAGTTAAACCCCAGCCAGCTCAGCTCTCGGTTCATATAGCGGGCGGGGCCGGTCATATCAGCTTGAAGCGCGACAGGGGCGGCAAACGGGGCGGTAAGGAAATCTGCAGAGGGCATGCGCGTCTTATCTTTCCGAAACGTAACAGTTCTTTGACGCTAATTAAATGCCTCAGCCCCTGGTTTGTCCAGAACTGCGCGCACAAAAGCCCGGGTCAGTGTCCGCCCTTCGTGCAGGCCTGCGGCATCCAGCAGGGCCACCACGCGGGCCGCCGCCGCATGCGACCGTTCAATCCGGGCTGTCAGATAGGTGATGACATCAGGCGGCGGGGCGAGTTGGCGGTCGGCAAACAGCTTCATCACCAAGGCCGCCAACAGCCGGTCATCGGGGTCATCCAGCCGGACCACAGCGGCGGCCTGCATCCGGCTGGCCAGATCGGGCAGGGCTATGTGCCAGCGGCTGGGGGGCAGCGCCGCCGTGACCAACAACCGCCCGCCAGTCTGGGCCAGATGGTTATGCAGGTGAAACACCTGCTCTTCTGCGCCTTCTGGCAGATGTTCCATATCCTCGATCACCAGATGCGCCCCAGAGGCAGGCATCGGCCCCGGCACCACAGCGCTGGCCTGCAAAATCTGCGCCCCGGCCAGACTTTGCCAGACCCGCGCCAAATGACTTTTGCCGCTGCCAGCGGGGCCGGTCAGGGCCAGTTTGCCCGCAGGCCAGCCCGGCCAGTCTGTGACCATGGCAAAAGCTGGCGCATTCGCGGTCGAAACAAAGAAATCATCGGGGCCAAGCGCCACCTGCGACGGCAGATCAAAGCTGAGTTGCCTTGGGTTCATTGCCCGCCCGTCAGGCCCCGGTACAGACGGCCATCCTTGTACCGCGCCAAAGCAAAGCGGATCACCACCCCAATCATCGCGGCCATTGGGACAGCGACAAGCAGGCCGACAAATCCAAACACCGCACCAAACACCGACAGGGCGAACAGCAGCCAGACCGGATGCAGGCCCACACTTTCGCCGACCAGTTTCGGGGTCAACACGTTGCCCTCAACCGCCTGACCAATCACGAAAATCGCGGCGACAGCACCAATCCAGACCCAATCGCCCCAGAACTGGAACAACGCCAGCCCCAGCGCCAGCCCGCCGCCAATCAGCGCACCGACATAGGGAATGAACGACACCAGTCCGGCAATCAGGCCCAGAACCAGCCCGAAATTCAGGCCGACAAGGCCCAGTCCGGCGGCATAATATACACCAAGGATCAGACAGACCGTGCCCTGCCCGCGAATGAATGACGCCAGCGTCGCATCAATCTGGGACGCCAGTTGCCGGATCACCTGCGCATGATCGCGCGGCAGTAAATCATCCACCCGTGCAATCATCCGGTCCCAGTCGAGCAGCAGATAAAACGTGACCACCGGCACGATCACCACCAGCAGAATGATACTCAGCACACTGGCCGCCGAGCTTAAAACCGAATTCAGCAAATCCGCGCCTTTGGACTGGATCGTCTGCCCAATCGCCAGAAGTTGCTGCCGGATCGTGCTGTCTGCATCCATGATCGACGGAAACTGCAGCGTCAGCCAGCCCTGCAACTGCTGAAACATCGCAGGTGCTGTGTCGATCAGCGATGTGGCCTGTTGCACCAGCAGCGGGATCACCAGCAGGAACAGCAAGATGATGATCAGCAAGGCGATCAGGGACAGCGTGACGACAGCCATCACCCGGCTCAACCCCAGCCGCTCCAGCCGGTCGGCCAGCGGGTCGAGCATATATGCCAAGGCACCGCCCAGAACAAAGGGCAAGATCACATCGCCCAGCCACCACAACACGAAAAAGAACACTGCCGCCGCAATGCCCCAATATTTCGCCTGTTGATTGACCGGTAACGCCATCACTCATTCCCTGTTATTCACGGGAACACATGGCCCATGACCCGGCCCCATGCAAGGGCCGGGTCGGTTTAACGCCAGTAAAAGCGTGGTGGCAGGTGGCGTTAGTGACAGGCGGGGCGGGTTCCCGGCAGTAGCACTTTGTCGATCACATGGATCACGCCGTTATCGGCAATGATATCGGCAATGATCACGGTGGCCAGTTCGCCGGTGCCGTCACCGATGGTCACGCCAGCGGCGCTGGAGGTGATGCATAACCGGCTGTCGGCCAGAACCGGGCGGAAATAGTTTGATCCGGCCGGGAAATCGCCGGCCAGCAGGCGGCGGTCATCGACGTGGTTCAGCAAGACATTGGTCAGCTGATCCTTGTTCTCGGGCAGCAGCAGCGTGTCGACTGTGCCAGCGGGCAGGGCGGCAAATGCTTCGTTCACCGGGGCGTAGACCGTGAAAGGGCCAGGGCCGGACAGGGTTTCGGCCAGACCGGCGGCGGTCACAGCGGCGACAAGGGTCGAAAACCGCGCATCAGCGGCGGCAATGCCGACAATCGTATCGGCCTTAACAGCGCCAGCAAAGCTTACCAATACGGCTGCCGCAGCAGCCAGTCGGGTTGTCATCTTCATCTTCATAGTCCCCAAGTTTACAATCATGCGTTCGTGCATGTGACAGAGTTACGCAGGGGAATTTCGTCCGGTTCACCCCCCTCGCAACCCTGTGACCGACGACTCGCGGGCCGTGATAATTGTTACAAAGCCGACTGTGCTTGCCTGCCCCGCGCTGACCGCCTAAACCCCATTGCGACAGTTTATTCCAATTAGGACCGCGACCCATGCGCCTTTCCCGTTATTTCATGCCCGTTTTGAAAGAAAACCCCGCCGAGGCGCAAATCGTGTCGCATCGCTACATGCTGCGGGCGGGGATGATCAAACAGCAGGCGGCAGGGATTTATTCCTGGCTGCCGCTGGGGTTCAAGGTGCTGAAACGGATCGAGGATATCGTCCATCAGGAACAACAGCGCGTCGGGCACCTACCTTTGCTGATGCCCACCCTGCAACCCGCCGACCTGTGGCGCGAATCCGGGCGCTACGATGATTACGGTCAGGAAATGCTGCGCATCACCGACCGGCAGGACCGCGAGATGCTGTATGGGCCGACGAATGAGGAGATGATTACCGACATCTTCCGCAGTCATGTGTCGTCCTACAAAGACCTGCCGCTGACACTGTATCACATCCAATGGAAGTTCCGCGACGAGATGCGCCCGCGCTTTGGCGTCATGCGGGGGCGCGAGTTCCTGATGAAAGACGGCTATAATTTCGACATCGACAAGGACGCCGCCCTGCATGCCTATAACCGGCACATGGTCAGCTACCTGCGCACCTATGAACGGATGGGGCTGACCGCGATTCCGATGCGGGCGGATAGCGGGCCGATCGGCGGCGAGGATACGCATGAATTCCTCGTGCTGGCCAGCACCGGCGAATCCGAGGTGTTTTATGACGAGGCTGTGACCCAGCTGAAACTCGGCAACCGCGCCGTCGACATGACCGACCGCGCCGCTGTGGCCGCCATCTGCGCCGAGTTCACCACGCTCTATGCCCGCACCGACGAAACCCATAAACCAGACCTGTTCGCGCAAATCCCCGAGGCCCGCCGCAAGGTCGGGCGCGGGATCGAAGTCGGCCAGATCTTCTATTTCGGCACCAAATATTCCGAGCCAATGAAAGCCACAGTTCAGGGCCCGGATGGGGCGATTGTCCCGGTCCACATGGGCAGCCACGGCATCGGCGTCTCCCGCCTGCTGGGCGCGATCATCGAGGCGAGCCACGACGACAAAGGCATCATCTGGCCCGAAGGCGTCACCCCGTTCCATGTCGGCATCGTCAACCTGAAACAGGGCGACGCACAGGCGGATGCGGCCTGCGAGGCGCTGTATAAATCCGTGGCCCTGTTGGGGCTAGAGGCGCTGTATGACGACCGCGACGAACGGGCGGGCGGCAAGTTTGCCACCATGGACCTGATCGGCTTGCCGTGGCGGATTACTGTCGGGCCAAGGGGCCTGAAGAATGGCGTGGTCGAACTAACCTCACGTCGGACCGGCGTGAGTGAAGAAATGCCGCCGGAACAAGCGATTGCGCGTATCGCCGGGATTTATCAGGGGGTGTCGGGCGGGGCCGCGTCGTGACAAATGCGCCAAATCTGCCGATCAGCCAGATTTTCACCGGGGCGCACGGTTGGCATTATAAAGTTGACAACACGGTTGACACGGGCCTGACCCGCGTCGCTCCGAGCGACATTGACGCCGCAGAACAGCGGCTGGGCGTGGTTTTCCCCGATGTCCTGCGACGGCTTTACCTGGTTCAGAACGGCGGCGTGATCGAAGATATCGTCATACCTGGGGCGTCTGCGCTGTCAGGGCACAGTGAGGAAACGCTGGTCTATCCTTTTGTTAACGGGGCCTTGCCGCCTGTGCAGGCGCTGACCGGACTGGTGCCGTTCTGGGACGTAGCCTTTCAAGCTCAGGAATACGCCGACCTGTTCGGCTTGCTGCGTCCGCCGCTTCCTGACAACGCCGATCAGATGATCGTGCTGTCCGATTGGCCCGGTCAGGTTTTGCTGTTGGACCTGCGTGCGCCGGGCAGATCGCCGGTCGGGCTGTGTGCCCTGTATTACGATGGCCGCCCGCAAGAACCGCGCTGGCAATCCGACGGTCTTTGGTGGGCGGATGCAGAATGTTTTTTCAATAACTTGCAGCGCGTACCCGGCTGAATTGGCTCGGGCCAACGAAAGGAAGGCCAATGTCGTTCCAAGCCTATCTAGACAACATCCAGTCAAAAACTGGTAAAACCCCTGCCGATTTCAAAGCCTTGGCAGCCGAAAAAGGATTTGCGACAAACGCCGGAATTGCCCCCGGCGTGAAGGCCACGCAGATCACTGACTGGCTCAAGGCCGATTTCGGCCTTGGCCATGGTCATGCTATGGCAATTGTGGCCCTGCTCAAGGGCAAGACCAGCTAACCTTACTCGGCCGGTACTACCGGTGCGGCCGCCGCTGCAATCTCTGCCGCAATCTCGTCCAGCGCGGCGCAGGCAGCAGTCAGGTCAGCACCCTCTGCGGTCAATGTCGCCTGAATTTCGGTCAAACGCGGCGTCATTGCCGCCAGTTTTTCCGGGTCCGACGTGGCCAAAGCCTGCATCGCCGTCATCACTTCGGTTGCTTTGGCGGTCGCGGTTTCCTGCGTGCAGGTCGGCGCGTCATCACAGGCGGCCAGAAATCCTGCCGTTGCAAGCACCAGTGTCAAAGTCAAAACTCTCATCTTTTCAAACCCCAAATAGGTAAATTGATCCATGTGCCGGAACCCGGCGCTGCCAGAATATGCCAGCCGGGCCACAATTCAAAGCCGACCCTGCGGCGATGGGCAATCATCCGCCCGTCCGGCATAGACAGTTGCGGCTTGACGGCGGCCCGCGCCGTTCCCATGGTGCCCGGAAAAACAAATGAGGCGCTGATGACCGGCCAGACCAGACCCTTTGCCGCCTTTGAATGGATGATCGCCTGGCGCTATCTGCGGGCCAAGCGGGCCGAAGGCGGGGTCAGTATCATGACCTGGATTTCGCTGATCGGGGTCACTTTGGCAGTGTTTGCGCTGATCGCCACCCTGGCAGTACGGTCCGGGTTCCGGGCTGAATTCGTCGATACCATACTGGGGGCCAATGCCCATGTGACCGTCTACAACACGCTGGCGGTTAGTGAAACCGGGGCCACCAGCCGCACGATTTCCGACTATGCCGATCTGACCGCGCGGCTGCAAGCGGTCCCCGGCGTCACCACGGCCGCCCCGCTGGTACGCGGCCAGGTCATGGCCAACTATCAAAATTCGAACATTGGGATCGAGGTTTACGGGGTAGAACCCGCCGATCTCTTGAACATTCCACGCATCGCTGCCCCCGAGGAATTTCTGGGCGACATCAGCCAGTTTGATAATGGCATCGCTATCGGCTCGGGCATCGCCCGCGAACTGGGGCTGAATATCGGCGATAAAATCCGGCTCATCTCGCCCAATGGCGTGCGCACGGCAATGGGCACATCGCCGCGCGTCGGTGCCTATGAAGTGGTCTATATCTTTACCGCCGGGCGCTATGACATCGACCGGACCCGGGCCTACATACCGCTGGCCGACGCGCAGGAATTTTTCAATCGTGACGGCGTCGCCGATGAGATCGAGGTGATGACGACCGATCCCGACGCCGTGGATGACCTGCTGCCCGCAATCCTGGCTGCGGCGGGCGACCGGGCCTTGGTCTGGACATGGCGGGACAGTTCTGGGGCGTTCCTCAACGCGCTGACGATCGAGGATAATATCATGTTCGTGATCTTGTCGATCCTCGTGCTGATTGCCTCGCTGAATATTATCAGTGGCCTGATTATGCTGGTGAAAAACAAAGGGCGCGATATCGGCATTCTGCGCACCATGGGGCTGACCGAAGGGTCGATCCTGCGGATATTCTTTATCTGCGGGGCCAGTATTGGGACCATTGGGACGGCGCTGGGCGTGGCGCTGGGCTGCCTATTCGCGCTGTATATCGACCCGATTTTTTCCGCTGTGAACTACTTTGCCGGGGGCGGCGTCTGGGACCCGTCAATCAGGGGGCTCTATGCGCTGCCAGCCAAGCTGCAATGGAACGATGTACTGTCCAGTGTCAGTCTCTCGCTGGGCCTCAGTTGGGTCATCACCCTGCTGCCCGCCCGCCGTGCCGCACGGATGAATCCGGTCGAGGCATTGCGCTATGAATGACGCGGTGCGTGACGCGGCCCTGCATATCGACCACGTGACCAAGGGCTATAACACCGGCAAACCGACTGCAGTGACGGTCTTGCAAGGTGTGTCGCTGACCGTGCAACCCGGCGAAGTGGTGGCGCTGGTGGCCCCGTCGGGGGCTGGAAAATCAACGCTGCTGCATATCGCGGGCCTGCTGGATACACCCGATGACGGGCAAATCTGGATCGGCGGGACCAATGTCACCCGGCTGAATGACCAGCGGCGCACCGCCATAAGGCGGTCTCAGGTCGGGTTCATCTACCAGTTTCATCACCTGCTGCCCGAATTTAGCGCTATTGAAAATATCGTTCTACCCCAATTGGCTAACGGCCAAAGCTCATCTAATGCATTCACCCGGGCGCAGGCCTTACTGGATCAGGTTGGCGTTGGCCACAGGGCCAGCCACCGGCCTGCCGCCCTGTCGGGGGGCGAACAGCAGCGCGTCGCGTTCTGCCGGGCTTTGGCGAATACGCCAAAGCTGTTGCTGGCCGATGAACCCACTGGAAATCTTGACCCCGGTACGTCTGACAAAGTGTTCTCGACGCTGATGGAGCTGGTACGCGGCACAGGTCTTGCAGCTGTTATTGCCACCCACAACGTGGACCTTGCTGCACGGATGGACCGGATATTGCGGCTAGAGGGTGGCCGGGTTGTGGCCTGATCCAGATCAATGTTGCGATTACAGACAGGTGGCATAGTGTTGCAACAGGCCCGGAGGCGCGCGATGAAACCACTCTTCATACTCTCAGGCTGCATCATGCTGTCAGCTTGCATCGAGGTTGAACCACAGGTCAGTGGGCAGACGGCGTTTGTCGAAAACTGCGCCGCGTGCCATGGCGTGGATGCGCGCGGCGGCGGCGAATTGGCCCGGTCGCTGGATACCGCCCCGCCCGATTTGACCGGACTTGCCGCCCGCAATGGCGGGGTGTTCCCGCGTGATTATGTGATGAGCACGATTGACGGCCTGACCCGACGTCCGCATTTCAGCGAGGCCATGCCCGAATTTGGCGCAGGCGATCTGGGGCCGACGATCATTGTGGAAAACCCGGACGGGACCGGCACACCGGTGCCCGAACGGCTGCTGGCACTGGCCGACTACTTAGAGGGCCTCCAGCGCTAATCGCAGATCCCCTCAATCTGCACCCCACGCCACGGCAACCAGATATCGCGGGCCAAAGGCTCGCTCAGGGCGCGCGGCGCGAAAACCTGGCTCAACAGATCATGCAGCCGCTGGGTCCGGGGCGCATCAGGGGCCAAGACCCGGCAGCAGACATATTCCTCCATGATCGATCCCTGCTGTTCATAACCAAAATCCAGAAACCGGGTTTCTGTATTGGTATCAAACAGATAGGGGTCGGCAATCCAGACATGTTCGAACATTGCTTTCAGCGGGTGATACCCGGTTTGCGCCCGGTTCTGCCATTGCCAGACATGCACCAGCTCATGCGCGAACAGCATGGCATCGGCCAGCGGCAACTGATCCGGCCAGCCTGCGACAAAGTCTTCTGCATAGACGCCTGGACTGAAATGCACCTCCCGGAAAATCGCCATGGCTTGGGTCTGCACCCGGATCGTCGGGCCGGACGGCGGGGGATACAGCCGTTCCTGACAGGTCAGCTGTGGGCGGGCCGCAATGGTGCGCGGGGCGGCCAAGGCAAGGTCGTCATACAGCCGGACCGCGCTGGCGTCAAAACCGGGGCCTTGCAGCGCCGTGGCAAAGTCAACCTCGGCCGGGGTCAGTGGCCTGCCGCAGGACCCAAGCATCAGCATCACAACCAGACTGAATATGCGAAACCCTATAACCCCAACCCCTTGCGCAACTGCGCATTGGCCCGGGTCTGCCAGCCCTTGCCGTCGGCTTTCAGGCGCGCCAGCACATCAGGGTCCAGATACAAGGTTACGCGCTGTTTTCGTTCTGTTTCGGGCAGGACGGGGCGGCCATGTTTGCGCAGAATCTCCATCAGCCCCGCGTCCTCGGTGGCAGGGCGCATGCGGGCCAGTTCCTCGTCGGTCATGACCCAAGTATCAGGGTCTTCCAAGGCCGCCTTGGTGATTGCAGCGTCTTCCTCATCAGTCGGCATGATGATGAAATCTTTTAGATTTTTCTGCTTACCCACTTGCGTGCCTCTCTCTTATTCGCTTTGCGCAGGCTGATGATCCGGACTATCGGGTCGCGCTCTGCAAAGACGACGAAATACAGGCGTTGACCAATCCTGCCCCTCGCGGCCATGCGCAGTTGCCGTAGTCGCGGCGGTCATCCACCTGCTTTTCCGCCGTGGCCCAGTCAAATCCCACCATCGTCGTGAAATCCACACCGTGCTTGGCAAGGTTCGTCTGCCGCTTGGCTTCGTCCCAGTCATACATTTATATGCATACATTAAGGGAAGTGCAAGGGGGAGGATAGGGGAGGGATGGTTAATGCGGGGTGAAGGGTTGGCATCTGAGATCATGCACACTACGATTGCTTTCAGACCTTTCCAACAAGTCTGAAAGTAAGTTTGCGAAGCCTTGAGGTGCGGTGGTAGTCGGACTGGATGACCAAGAGTGGAGCTGTCACTTTTGTGAGTCTTGAAAGTCCAAATACGAATGAAAGATATCCAAGCGACGATCAAAAAGTTCTCGCAATCTCGTAGATGAAATATTCCTTAATCCCATTAACTCAATTCGACGATCTTCATGCGTTTCACGCCTAGCATCTTTGATTAAATTCATGTGTTCACCGGTTGCTACGTGCAGATCAGCAAGCCAAGCTGTCAATTCCGGACCAAAAAGAAACCCTGCACGAATCCGAATAGAATACATCTCATTTATTGCTGCGAGATCGTCATATGGATTTGTTGCTGAAAGCGATGTCCTCTTCAGTCTCTCAACGAAGACAAGAATCTCATATCGTTTATCAAATAGGTTGAGACGATTTGCATTCCGACCGACTATTATCTGTCGGTAGGCAAGGAATGCGATGGCAGCTCCGAGAAAAAGT
The DNA here is from genome assembly GCA_031422295.1 of Rhodobacterales bacterium. GTDB lineage: Bacteria > Pseudomonadota > Alphaproteobacteria > Rhodobacterales > Rhodobacteraceae > JANOMH01. The sequence goes on from JANOQM010000030.1 coordinate 125,620, forward strand.
TCGCTGAATCCTGAGCCGCCTTCCTTAAAGAAACTCAAAACTGGGCCAAAAAATGAACCTAGATTCTCGGTAATAGTTTCAACAGTCATCACACATCCAACTCCTCCACAAACCGCGCGTTCTCCTGAATATACTGAAACCGCAATTCCGGCTTTTTCCCCATCAACCGCTCGACCAGATCAGCGGTCTCGCCCGGCTCATCATCATGCAATGACACCTTGATGAGTTTGCGCGTCAGCGGGTTCATCGTGGTATCTTTCAGGTCTTTGGCGTCCATCTCGCCCAACCCCTTGAACCGCTGCACGTCGATTTTACCTTTGCCGCCCAATCCTTTATCCATCCACAGCAGTTTCTCGGCATCGTCCGACACATACAGCCGCCGCGCCCCTTGGGTCAGCCGGTACAGCGGCGGGCAGGCTAAATACAGGTGCCCCTGGTCAATCAGGGGCCGCATCTGGGTAAAGAAAAACGTCATCAGCAGCGCCGCGATATGTGCCCCGTCCACATCGGCGTCGGTCATAATGATGATTTTCTCATACCGCAGGTCATCGACGCGGAACTTGGTGCCCATGCCAACACCCAAAGCCTCACAAATATCGCGGATCTCGGCATTGTCGCCAATTTTCCCCGAAGCTGCTCCCAGCACATTCAAAATCTTGCCCTTCAAGGGTAGCAGGGCTTGGGTCTCGCGGTTCCGCGCGCCCTTGGCCGACCCGCCCGCTGAATCGCCCTCAACGATGAACAACTCGGTCCCCTCGCGGGTTTTGCTGGAACAATCGGTCAGTTTCCCCGGCAACCGCAGCTTTTTCGTCGCGGTCTTACGGGCAGTTTCCTTTTCCTGCTTGCGGCGCAGACGTTCCTCGGCGCGCAGCACCAGAAAATCCAATATCGCCCCGGCGGATTTGGTATCCGCCGCCAGCCAATTGTCGAAATGGTCACGCACAGCACCTTCGACCAGCCTTGCCGCATCTGCGGTGGCCAGCCGGTCCTTGGTCTGGCCGACAAATTCAGGCTCGCGGATGAAACACGACACCAGAGCACAGCCGCCCGTGGTCAGGTCATCGCGCGATATTTCAATGGCTTTGCGGTTTTTGACCAGTTCGCCATAGGCGCGGATACCTTTCAGGATTGCCGCCCAAAACCCCGCCTCATGCGTGCCACCTTCCGGGGTAGGGACGGTGTTGCAATAAGACTGGATAAACCCGTCCAGCACCGGGGTCCAGTTGACCGCCCATTCCACCTTGCCCGGCAGCCCGAATTTCTCGCCAAAATCAACGGTTCCGGCAAAGGGCTTGTCGGCATAGGTGATGGCCTTGCCCATGGTTTCGCGCAGGTAATCCGCCAGACCACCGGGAAAATGAAACACCCCGTCCAGCGGGGTTTCGCCGTCATCAATCGCCGATTTCCAGCGGATTTCGACGCCGGAAAACAGATAGGCCTTGGACCGGATCGATTTGAACATCCGCGCCGGTTTGAACCGGTGATGCCCGAAAATCTGTTCATCGGCGTGAAAGGTGAACGTGGTCCCGCGCCGGTTTGCCACCGGCCCTAACCGGGCAATCGGCCCCAGCGGAACGCCACGCGAAAACCGCTGCTCGTACAGCTCTTTGTTCCGCGCCACCTGCACGACCAGCGAATCCGATAACGCATTGACCACCGACGCGCCGACCCCGTGCAATCCGCCGCTGGTCTGATAGGCCTTGCCAGAAAACTTGCCGCCCGAATGCAGGGTGCAAAGAATGACTTCCAGCGCCGATTTATCCGGAAATTTCGGATGCGGATCAACCGGAATGCCCCGGCCATTATCCCGGATCAGGACCGAATGATCCTCGAGCAACTCGACCTCGATCCGGGTCGCATGTCCCGCCACGGCCTCGTCCATCGAATTGTCCAAGACCTCAGCCACCAGATGGTGCAGGGCGCGTTCATCGGTGCCGCCGATATACATGCCGGGGCGTTTACGGACCGGTTCCAGCCCTTCCAGCACCTCGATCGACGAGGCGTTATAGTCATCGGGTCCGGTCCCGGACAAAAGGTCGTCTGGCATGGCGCTGCTCGCTGTTGATTGGCAGCACTTGTGGCAGGCCGGGGGCGAAGGGGCAATATCTATGTCGAATCCGACCGCGCCCGAGGGTTACCGCGGATGCCTCGGGCAGAGGTATTTAGACAACAAAGCGGACCAAGATCACTGTCCTGCATCCAATGTCTCGAACATCAACCCCGCCGCCGTGCGGTTTTGAAACCCCGCCCAATAGCTGTTGGTGGGCAAAGGCGCGCCCGCATCATCCACGGCCCAGACCCCGTCGGCTGCATCTGGCACCAGCGTCAGATAGGGCTGCATTGCCGCATCGCCTTTCAGATGCAGGTCTAAGAAAACGCTGACAAAATGCTGGCTGATATTGTTCATCCGCACATTGTCCCAGACCGGATCGGCATAATGGTCAAACGGTGCATAGCCCAGGCTTTCGCTGACAGCATAGCTTTCAGCAGGAGCTGGAATGGGTGCCCCGGCATTGTGGTTGGCATTCGCAAACGTCAGCAAATGTCGGGTGGTCCCGGTGGTTTCAGTGAAAATCTGCCGCAGGGCAGAATACATCGATATATCATCGACCGACCCCGCCACCAACAACAATGGTTTTTCGATGCCCGCCAGTCCGTGCGCATCCCAGAAATCGGTATTCCGGCCCCATGGTGCAAAGGCCACGACCGCTTTCAGGCGCGGATCGGCCAGCCCGGCCAAACTGTCGGACCCCGCCATATTCCGGTCCAGCAGCCTTTGGGGCGCGGAATAGCTGAAATCGGGGGCAAGTGCGGTGACCCCGGCGCCTGCAAAGATCAGCGCACCATAGCCGCCCATCGAATAGCCGATGATCGCGGTATTATCCGCATCGATGATCGCCCCCAGATCGCCTTCCAGCCCGGCCAGTTGGTCCAGCACGAACTGCTGGTCCCATGGTCGGTTCACCAAGGTGGACCCAAACGCCGTCATATCATCATAGGTGCTGTCGGCATGGTCGATCGAGGCCACGACATAACCTTTGGACGCCAGATTTTCACCTAAATGGCTCATCAGAAACCGGTTGCCGGGATAGCCATGCGACAGGATCACCAGCGGAAATGCCGCCCCGGCCAAAGGCACTGCATCCCGTGCTGCCTGTCCCAGCAATTCCACCGACGTTACCCCATCGCGCAGCAGGGCGGTATAACTGCCGCCCGGTGCGGTCCCTTCGGCGGCCGGATACCAGACCTCGACCGTCAGGGTCCGGTCATAGACCGGGGCCGCATCGGCCGTGGCATTGACGATGTCGATCTGCCCCGGATTGGTCAGGGTCAGCGTGGTGACCCCCACCACAAGGTCGCCCGCCGCTGCAAATGCCGGCGCGTCCGGGCGCATCCCGTCAATGCGGTTTTCAGCAGTAGCAGCACTGCCAAGGCTGGCGGCAAGGGCGAGTATGGTCATTATACGCATTCCGGGGGATTCTCCTGTGGGTTGCAACACAGATATCACAGGCGCGGGCGGGGCGGTGAAATTGTTAGGCCGGTTCGGCCATGCGTTTGGCCCACATCGCCTGAAACGCCGGACGGGCCTGACAGGCGCGCAGCCATTTATCGACCGCCGGAAACCCGGCCAGTAGGGTCGGGTGGCCCTGCGCATAGCGCAAAATCTCGGCCATATTGATATCGGCCACGGTAAAGCGATCACCGACCATATGGCGATGCGCGGCCAGATGCGCCTCGAGCGCTGTCAAAGGCCGCTGTAACTGCGCCACATGCTGCGCTACTTCCGGATCATCGCCGCGCCCCTCGTTGAATGCGTACATCAGCGCCAAGGCGGCAGGCTCCAACGCCGTCACCCCGAACAGCGCCCATTGCTGCATCTGCGCGTCCTCGGCGGCATTATCGGGGGCCAGCGGCCCACCATATTTGCGTGCCAGATACAGGTTGATCGCCAAAGATTCCGACAGTACCAGATCACCATCGCGCAAGACCGGCACAGCCCCCGCCGGGCTGATCGCCAGAAAGGCCGGCGAATGGGTGGTCATTGCTGCCCCCGCCGCACTGGGGCGATATGCCTGAATGACCGGGGCCAGATCCAGTGTGATCCCCATTTCATCCGCCAACCACAAGTTGCGCGTGGCCCGGCTGCGGTAAGCCCCGTATAGTGTCGGCATCATGTCCCCCCGATTTTGAAAAAGGTATAGCGCTCTTGCGCCCCACGCCAAGGCCCCATTACTAATAATTAACCCAACAGGAGTCCCCGACATGCGCATCTTTTTCACCGGCGGCAGCGGCAAGGCCGGACGCTATGCCATCCCCTATCTGCTGGAACAGGGGCATCAAGTCACCAATGCCGATCTGGTGCCGCTTGATCACCCCGGCGTCGATAATCTGCGCGTCGATCTGACCGATGCGGGGCAGGTGTTCAACGCCCTGACCGCCTATGCCAATTTTGCCGAAATGGACCCCGGCACCGGCGTGCCGCGCTATGATGCCATCGTGCATTTTGCAGCCATCCCGCGCATTCTGCTGCGCCCGGATAATGAGACATTTCAGATCAATACAATGAGCACTTACAATGTGTTGGACGCCGCCGTTAAACTGGGCATCGGCAAGGTTATCGTCGCCAGCAGCGAGACGACCTATGCCGTGTGCTTTGCCGATGGAGAGGTCAAACCCGACTATATCCCGGTGGACGAAGATCATCCGACCGTGCCGCATGACAGCTATGCGATGTCCAAGGTGGTGAACGAAGTCACCGCCCGCAGCTTTCAGGCCCGCACAGGCATTGATATCTATGCCCTGCGCATCAACAACGTCATCGAACCGCATGAATATGCGTCCCAATTTCCCGCCTATATGACCGATCCCGCCAAGCGCCGCCGCAATATATTCGCCTATATCGACGCGCGCGATCTGGGCCAGATGGTAGAGTGCTGCCTGAAAACCGACGGGCTGGGCTATCAGGTGTTCAATGTGTCCAATGATGATATGTCGGTGGCGCTGACCAGTGATCAGGTCATCGCCCGGTTCTATCAGGGCGTGCCACAAAAGCGGGCGATGCGGGAAAACGAGACGTTTTATGCCAATGACAAGGCCAAGCGCATGGTCGGCTTTGCCCCCAAACATTCGTGGCGTGACGTTTTATGACTGATTTTGCCAGTTTTGATCTGGCCGGATTTGAACAGGCGCGGCCTGACGACCGGCGTGCGAAGGCACGTGATATCGATCATATCTGCCGCGAAACGGGTTTCCTTGTGCTGCACAATCACGGCGTTCCAGATGTGGTGATTGACGACATCTGGCAGGCCGCGCTGCGGTTTTTTGCGCTGGGATCTGAGGCCAAACAGCAGGTCGCAGCCCCCTATCCCGGCTACCCCTACGGCTATCTGGGACCCAATTCCGAGGCTTTGGCAAAGTCAAAGGGACAGGTAACACCGCCCGACCTGAAGGAATCCTTCAATGGCGGTCCTCTGACCACGCCGGCTGGCATGTCGGACCCTGATGCGTTGGCGTTTTGCTACCAGCCGACGCTATGGCCCGATCTGCCCGGTTTTCGTCCCGCATGGGAGGCGTATTATGCCGCGATGGAGCAGCTTGCCGCCCGGATCATGGTGGCCTTTGCGGCTGCATTGGGCCTGCCCGACACCTATTTCCAACCCTTTATCAGCGCCCCGATTTCCGCCCTGCGCGCGCTGAACTATCCGGCAACAACTCTGGTGCCACTGGACCAACAACAACGCGCCGGTGCGCATACGGACTATGGATCGCTCACGATCCTGCGACCCCAACCCGGTTCAAAGGGCCTGCAGATTTCACACCATGGAGTATGGATCGATGTGCCCGCCCCGGACAATGCCTTTGTCATCAATATTGGCGATCTGATGGCGCGCTGGACTGCGGGCCGGTGGGTCAGTACGCTGCACCGGGTTGTGGCATTGCCGGACCAACCTGCGCGGCAAAGTCTGGCATTCTTTCACCAGCCAAACTGGTCGGCACAGATCACCCCGCTGGATAGTTCGGCCAGTCAGGCGCCGGTCCGGTCCGGGCCCTATCTGATGGCAAAGTTTCGCTCAACCGGGACATGAGGGGCCTGTCGCTGCACGGCATCCTAGGTATAACTGCGTCATGATCCGCCCGATGTCGTTGATTTTGGCCGCTCTGGCCGCCAGCCCCGCCGCCGCCCATCCGCATGTGTTTACCACGGCGGCGGTCGAGATTCGGCTGGATGATGATGGCCAATTGTTAGGGGTCGGAATTGTCTGGACCTATGATGACTTCTTTTCCCTGCTGGTCACCGAGGACCTTGGTCTGGACCCTGACGGCGACCTGATCCTGACCGCCGCCGAGGCGCTGGTTCTGGACGCGTACATCACCACCTGGCCCGCAGATTACGAAGGCGATCTGTATGTTTACGCTGGCGACACGACCCTCGCCTTGCAGCCGGTAACGGAACATTCTGCCGGTTTTACGAATGGCATGGTGACCGAGCATTTCTTTCGCCCGCTGGCCATACCGCAAGACACCATAACTGCCCCGGTCGATATTCAGATCTATGACCCGACCTATTACATCGCCTACGAAGTTGACCCGCCGATCATCATTATCGGGCGCGATAATTGCACGGCGACCCTGATCAAGGCCGATCTGCATAGCGCCGGTATTCTGGTCGATGATCTGCTTTATGGCCGCCCGGCCAGCGATGTCGGGCCGGACGAGGCCTTTCCCGAGGTTGGCCGCGCCTTTGCCGATACGGTCCGCGTCGCATGCGGCGGCTGATCTGGATTCCTGTGCTGTTGGCCGCCGGGGTGGCGCTGTGGCTCTGGGGCTTTGGCGGGGCCAACTGGGTGGCGCGGGTTGCGGCTGACCAGCAACATGCAGTGCAGAACGCCATGGCAGGTGCGCTCCGCCGCTTGAAATCCGGCGATATGGCCGCTTTGGGCGCGCTCTGGGCCTTGTGCTTTTCCTACGGATTTTTCCATGCGGCGGGGCCGGGCCATGGCAAGATGGTGATCGGCGGCTATGGGCTGGGGCGCCGGGTGCCGATGGGCAGGCTGGCCGCTTTGGCCGTGGCATCAAGTCTGGCGCAGGCCGCGACCGCAGTTGTGCTGGTATACGCAGGGTTGCTGATTTTGGGCTGGACCCGCGACCAGATGCAGGGGCTGGCCGACCAGACCTTAAACCAGATCAGCACGCTGGCCATCGCCGCGATCGGCGCATGGCTGCTATGGCGCGGATTGCGGGGCTTGTGGCGGATGCGGCCGCAATCCGGGCCTCAATCCGGGTCCCAACCGGAATTGCCGCAGGTTGCAGACCTCAGCGGCCTTGGTCAGCCGCTGCCGCATGTGCATGACGCCAATTGCGGCCATGTGCATGGCCCGACACTGGAACAGGCGGCACAGGTCCGGTCCCTGCGCGATGCAGCCGTGGTGATCGGTGCCATTGCCTTGCGGCCCTGCACCGGGGCGCTGTTCCTGCTGATCCTGACATGGCAACTGGGCAGCCCATGGGCCGGGATCGTCGGGGCTTTTGTCATGGGGCTGGGGACAGCCAGCATCACCCTGCTGGTCGCCGTCGCCTCGGTGTCATTGCGCGAAAGTGCGCTGGCCCAGGTCGCAGGCGGCCCCGCAATGGCGCGGACGCTGGCGGTGATCGAGGCGCTGGCGGGGGGGCTGGTGCTGGCGCTCGCCCTGCAATTGCTGTTGCGGTCGGTCTGAGACTGGACAGTTGTCGGTCAAGGGCATAAGTCCAGCCCTATGCAACCTCAATCACTGACATATGCCGGGCATTTGCGTGCCCTTCTGGTCCTTGGTCTGCCGATTGTCGGCAGCCAGCTGGCCCAGATGTCGTTGCACACCACCGATGTGGTGATGATGGGCTGGTATGGGGTCGAACCTTTGGCCGCCCTCGTTCTGGGCACCAGCGTGTGGTTTTTGCTGTTCATTTTCGGCACCGGCTTTGGCACTGCAGTATTGCCGATGGTGGCCTCAGCCTCGGCCAATGGTGGCGATGTCGAGGTGCGGCGGGTGACGCGCATGGCGCTGTGGCTATCGTTTATCTGGGCCACGCTGACGCTTGCGCCAATGTGGTGGTCAGAATCGCTGCTGTTGGCCATCGGGCAGAAACCGCAGATTGCGGCCATGGCGCAGGATTTTCTGCGGATCGCCGGGTTTGGGATGTATCCCGCGCTGGCGGTTGTTACCCTGCGCAGCTTTCTGGTGGCAATTGAACGGACCCAGGTGATTTTGTGGATCACGATTGCCGGGTTGTTCGTCAATGCAGCGCTGGTATGGGCTTTGGTCTTTGGGCATTGGGGGATGCCCGAACTGGGGGTGCGCGGTGCTGCGATATCGTCGCTCCTGACCCAAATGCTGACCATGCTGGCAACAATAGCCTATGCTGGCTGGTTCGGGCCTTTGCGCCGGTTTCAGCTGTTCATCCGGTTCTGGAAACCGGACTGGACCGCCTTTGACCGGGTCTATCAACTGGGCTGGCCGATCGGGCTGACGGCATTGTTCGAGGCAGGTCTGTTCATTGCGGCGGCCATCATGATGGGCTGGATCGGGGCCTTGCCGCTGGCCGCACATGGCATTGCAATGCAGGCGGCTGCGATCAGTTTCATGATCCATCTGGGGCTGTCACAGGCGCTGACCGTGCGAACCGGGCAAGCCATGGCCTTGGGCGACATGACCGGGCTGCGGCACGGGGCATTGGCCGGCATCGGCCTGTCGGTCGGCGTGGCGGTGGTGGCGGTTCTGGCGATGCTGGTGTTCCCGGTGCCAATCGTCACGCTGTTTGTATCGAATGATGACCCACAACGGGTGGCGTTGATCGAGGTGGGGGTGCGCCTGCTGGCCATGGCGGCCCTGTTCCATTTCGCCGATGCGATGCAGGTCATCGCTTTGGGCCTGCTGCGCGGGGTACAGGATACCAAAACGCCCATGCTGATGGCCTCGGTCAGCTATTGGCTGATCGGCATTCCGTGCAGTTATGTGCTGGGGATCAGGCTGGGGTATGGTCCCGAAGGCATCTGGGGCGGGCTGGTGGTCGGGCTGGCTGTGGCTGCGGCCTTGCTGATGTGGCGGTTCTGGGCGCGGTCATTGCACGCGGTCGCGCAGCCAGCGGACCAGCCTCTGGGCGCGTAATCCGGCGGTCAGCGCGGTGCCGATGATCAAAATGACCAGCGTCAGGATCAGCAGATGCGGCCAGATGATCCCCAGAACTGCCCCCCCGGTGACCAGCGCCATACGCTGCGGTTTGGCCAAAGGCCCGCCAAAATCGGCGGCCATCCCCTCGGCCCGGCCCAATTCACGCAGATAGGCGGTCAAAATCGCCAGACTGGCTGCGGCCCAACCATGCGCGGGTGCCCCGGCAGCCAATCCAAAGCCGACCAGGATCAGACCATCCGCCAACCTGTCGGGGGCCTCATTCCAGAACGGGCCATCCGGGGCCTTTTTGCCGCCCTCAATCGCCACCATCCCATCCAGCAGATTGCAGATCAGGCGGAACTGGCAGGCCACAGCGCCAAGGATCAACAGCGCGGCGCGGGGCAGGGCGGGGATATCGGCCGAGGCCCAGAATGCACCAAATGCCAAGGCCGCAAACCCGACCGAGGCGATGGAAATCTGGTTCGGCGTAACATCCGTCCGCACCAACCAGCGTGCAGCCCGCCCGGCCCAGCCGGAATTGCGCGCCGCAATCGGGCGGCGTGAAAAATCGCTCATGGCGTCCCCCAGAAAAACCGGGTCAGGTGAAAGAACACCGGGGCGGCAAAGATCACGCTGTCCAGCCGGTCCAGCACACCGCCATGCCCGGCAATCAGCGCACCCCAATCCTTGATCCCGCGGTCCCGCTTGATCGCCGACATCACCAATCCACCGCAAAAGCCCAATATGGTTATGGCCAGCGCCATCGCGCCTGATTGCAGCGGGGTGAACGGGGTCATCCACCACAGACCTACCCCCGCCAGTGTGGCCGTGGCGACACCGCCGATGAACCCCTCCCATGTCTTGGACGGGGACAGGGCCGGGGCAATCAGGTGGCGGCCCGCCAATTTGCCCCAGACATATTGCATCACATCGGAAAACTGCACGATGAAGATCAGATAGGCGATCAGCAGGATCGACTGGCCCTGGTACCCCGCAATCTGCAAATACAGCAGGGCGGGCACGTGGCTCAGGGCATAAACGCACAGCATGAGGGCCAGATGCAGCCCGGCGATCCGGTTCAGAAACCCGGCCGTTTCGCCCTGCAGGGCCGCCAGAATGGTCAGCGCCAGAAACGCATAGACCGGGATGAATATCGCATATAGCCCGTACCAATCATCCCAGATCAGCCAGTATTGCACCGGCAGGGCCACAGCCAACGTGGCCAGCTGCGCCAGCCGGTCAGCACGGGACTGCGCGGTATGGACCAGAAATTCGCGCAACGCCCCGAGTGAGAGAAGGGCGAACAGCCCGATAATCGCCACAGGCCCGGCCCAGAACGCGACCGATAGCCCGGCCACCATGATCCACCAGGCATTGACCCGGGCGACCAGATTGTCGGTCACGGCACCCGGCTTGTGCCGTTTCAGCCAAAAGCCCGCTGCCGATCCGGCCAGCAGGATCAGCGTCACCGCGCCAAACAGCCACAGCAAATCAGTGGGCATGGGAAACGTCCATTATCAGGCGATGTGGGTTAAAACCCACCTTACGCAGGTTTGGGATGTAAGGTGGGTCTTGACCCACTGTACCGGCGTCTTGACAGCAATGTGGGTTAAAACCCACCTTACGGGTCCATTCTATGTAAGGTGGGTCTTGACCCACCCGCCTCACGCTTCGGCCTTATCATCCAGCAGCCGGTCCGCCTTTTTGCGCACCAGCACTGACCGCAGGTCATGCATAGCCAACAACAATGCATCGGTCACATCCTCCAGCTGTGCGTCCGAGGCTTTGGACTGCACCCATTGGGTGGTGATATTCATGTAATCCACCGCGCGGTGAATATCGTCAATATCGCGGCGGGCCAGCAGGGCGATGCGCTGGATCAGCCAATCCTTGATCCGGACCAGATCAGCTTCGGTCAACACCCGGTCGCCATGCGGCTTGATCTCGCCATTCCTGACATTGACCAGCGCAATCTGCTCCATCTCAATCCGGCGCTGGCGGTTTTCCGTATCGACGCGAAACACCGCAGCCCCGTTTTCACGGATGCGAAAGTAATAATCAGGAAGCTCGGCCCCCATCAGGCGGGCCCGTTCTGCAAACAGCGCAGCAGACTGCCATCACAATCTACCAGCGCAAACATCCGGGGGATGCCGGGGTGTTGTTCCGGTGGGGTCAGGCGTGGGGTTGATCGACAGTCAGTGGGCAGGCCCGCCTGGCCAAAAGCTGTATACAGGCCATCCAGATCATTCACCCGGATGCAGGCGCTGGACCAACTTGCCAGCGGATCGACATCGGGATGATGGTAGAATTCGATCACCAATGGCCCGCGCGACAAGATCATCCATTCGTCACTGACGTAATCGGGGACAAATCCCAGCCGCTGATAAAACGCTTCGGTCCGCTGAAAATCTGCTGCTGGCAGGTTGGCCGTGATCCGATCCGCTGGCATCTGTTGTCCCTTAGCCTAGCGCAGCCCGGCGCAAAACGACTGTATCCGGCGGCATGCCTCTTCCAATGCCGCATCCGACGTAGCGTAGCTGATCCGAAAGTTTGGCGATAGGCCAAAGGCCGCGCCGAACACCACTGCCACGCCGGTTTCATCCAGCAGGGCCGTGGCAAAGACCTCATCATCCGTGATCAGCGTTCCGGCGGCACTGGTCAGCCCGATGCAGGCTGCGATCGACGGATAGACATAGAACGCGCCCTCGGGCCGGGGGCATCTGATCCCCCGGGCCTGGTTCAGCATCGACACCACCAGATCGCGGCGGCGCTGGAACAACGCCCGGTTCGGGGCCAGAAAATCCTGCGTGCCGTTCAACGCCTCGACGGCGGCATATTGGCTGACCGAACAGGGGTTGGACGTGGATTGCGACTGCACTTTGCCCATCGCTTTGATCAGCGCGACAGGCCCCGCCGCGTACCCGATGCGCCAGCCGGTCATCGCATAGGCTTTGGACACGCCATTCACCGTCAGGGTCCGGTCATACAGCTTTGGCTCCACCTGTGCGGGCGTGCAAAAAACGAAATCATCAAAAACCAGATGCTCATACATATCGTCGGTCATGCACCAGACATGCGGATGGCGCAGCAACACATCGGTCAGGGCCTTGAGTTCGTCCCACGAATAGCCCGCCCCGGTGGGGTTGGACGGCGAGTTGAACAGGAACCATTTGGTTTTCGGCGTAATCGCTGCCTCCAGCTGATCAGGCGTAATCTTGAACGCCGCCTCAAACGCCCCTTCAATCACCACCGGCACGCCGCCAGCCAGCAGGACCATATCGGGGTATGATACCCAATAGGGCGCGGGGATGATTACCTCGTCGCCGGGGTTCAGCGTGGCCATAAAGGCATTATACAATACCTGCTTGCCGCCGGTGCCGACCGTCACCTGTTCGGGCGTATATGTCAGGCCATTCTCGCGGGCAAACTTGGCGCAAATCGCGGCCTTCAGTTCCGGGATGCCATCCACGGCGGTATATTTGGTGCGGCCTGCATTGATCGCGGCAATCGCCGCATCCTTGATATTCTGCGGCGTGTCAAAATCCGGCTCGCCTGCGCCCAGCCCGATAATATCGCGGCCAGCGGCCTTAAGGACCTGCGCTTTGGTCGTCACCGCGATGGTGGGGGATGGTTTGACGCGGTCAAGCGTCGCAGAGAGGAAAGGCATGTGCGGCTCCGGGTGGTCACAAGGGTCTGTGCGTGTCATAGGCAAGCGGACAAAAGCCTTCAAGCGCTAAGGAATATCCCGATGGTTGCCGAATCCCCTGAACACCGGATCAAACGGCTGCTGATGCGGTCAATGCGGCGCGGGATCAAAGAAATGGACCTGATCCTGCATGGCTTTGCCACAGCGCAACTGGCGGGTATGGATGGGGCGTCGCTGGCGCTGTATGATGACCTGCTCGAAGAAAACGACCATGACATCTACGCCTGGATCAACGGGCAAATGCCAGCGCCTGCGGTCTATGCCGGGCTGATCAGCCAGATCGCTGCCGGGGCGCAGGGCGTCGTGCGGCCACGCTGATGCGGGGGCCGTTATCCGGGCCAAAAAACATGTTTCAAGTTTTTGCGGCATTTTTCGCGACTTAACGGATTGTTGGGCATTTTGCTCCAAAGTCCGCGTCGGGCAGTAATGACGGAGACAAGTGCATGAGCGTTCATCCAAATCTGGAAGGGCCCCGATCCATGGGCCAGCGCGCCGGGTTCATGAGCAGTTACCTTGACGCATTGACGCTGGTGGAACGGCTTCACCGGCTGTTGCTGGATGTGGTCAAGGACGAGTTTGAACGGGTCGGTGTGTTGGAAATCAACGCCGTTCAAGCGCTGCTGTTGTTCAATATCGGCGAACACGAGGTAACTGCGGGCGAATTGAAAACCCGCGGCTATTATCAGGGCAGCAATGTCAGCTATAACCTGAAAAAACTGGTGGAAATGGGCTTTATGCACCACCAGCGCTGCGAGATTGACCGCCGGTCGGTGCGGGTGCGGCTGACCGAAAAGGGGCGGCGCATTCGGGAAATCGTGGCAAAACTCTTTGCCGCCCATGCCGAAGGGCTCGAGGCGCGGGGCGTGCTGGATCATGCAGGAATAGAAGAGATCAGCGCATCATTGCGCCGGGTCGAACGCTATTGGACCGATCAGATCCGGTATATTTACTAACACGATCGGTCTGACATACAGGCAATGAGCTGACAAAGGGCGGGGCACAAGACCCCGCCCTTTTCAATGGTAACAACACCTGGTCCTGCACCGGTGTCTTTGATTCGATTGCCGGAGCCTCCGGCGGGGATATTTAAGGAACAAAAGAAATGGGCAGGGGTAGAAAGGTGGATTGCGGATTTGGCCTACCAATGCCCGGTATTACCCATGCTGGCCCAAGGCTCGGCAGGCGGCAAACGATCGCCCGCCTGCAGCAATTCAATCGACACATTGTCGGGTGAGCGGACAAAGGCCATATGACCATCGCGCGGCGGGCGGTTGATCAGTACCCCATTGGCCGCCAGATGGGCGCACATGTCGTAAATATTATCAACAGCATAGGCCAGATGACCAAAGTGGCGGCCATCGCTGGGCAACCCGTCATCGCCATCCCAATTGAACGTCAACTCCACCGGGCAGTCCGGTTGCGACGGGTCGGCCATGAACACCAGCGTGAACCGACCGCCGTCATTGCTAATGCGCCGGGTCTCGACCAGACCCAAAAGCGCATAAAATGCCATGGATTTTTCCAGATTTTTGACCCGGACCATGGTGTGCAGATAGGTTGTCGGCATGGGGTGGCTCCTGATGGGGGTTTCACGCCAACCTAGCAGGGCTGCGGACCGGGTGCAGCCGCTAAAATGTCGACCGGATGGCGAAAGTCACCGACATATCCTCGCGGTCAAACCGGCCGACATTGCTGTCGGTACGGCCCGCATTCAGGGTTACAACCGGGGCGAAACCGGCATAATCATAATCGGGAAAAAACAGATCGACGCTGCCAAAAACCCGGATATCGCCGCGCCCGCCATCAATCGCAAAGAACCCGGATTGAAAGGAAAACGAATAAAACACCGGGAAAGTCTGCTGTTGCACCCCCAGCGAAAACGCCACCTGCGCCGGACCAATAGCCTGGCCAAGCCGATAGCCGAATTGCAAACTGCTGCTGGTCGATGCGGTGTTTCTGCGGTCAGTTTCAATGCCACCATAGCTCAGCGACGCCGTCACCACATCCCCACCCGCCAAACTATAGCTCCAGCGCCCCTGCAGATTATAGCGGCTTTCCAACGGGTCATCATCCTCGTCCCAGCGCTGCTCCAGCGATCCGGTCAGCGAAACCTCGGCGCTTTGCGACAGCACAAATCGCCGGTCCGCGCTGAGGCGCAGAAAACTATAGTCAAATTCTGCCTTGCTATAGGCCCGGCCCAGATCAAGGCCAAAGCCATAGGTGCCTGCGGTCGCCAACCGGTCATGCCGCAATCCCAAGTCGAACAGGGCCGACGCATAATCGCTGTTGTCCACGGCAGGATCATTGACCGTGCTTTCCCGGGCGATAAAGGCCAGCGCCTCATCCGACAGCAGCACCCCACGGGCATAGGCGCGGGCCGACAGGCTGGTCTGATAAAACTGTGTCGCAGCAAGGCGGTAGCGCGTGCTCAGGTCAATCGTCCCGGCCCAACCCGACAATGCCCGGTCGCCCGGCGCAATCCGTTCGGACACGGTTTCGCCGTCAATCCCGTTGAATTCATTCCGCCCGCCGCCATTCACATTGCCCGACGGGGCAAATGAAAATTGGATGCTGGATGACCAGGGGTTCAGGTTTTGGATCCCCTGCGCATCCGCAACCGTCTGCGCCGCATCGGCCTCGGTCGGGGCCACGGTCAATGCGCGGCGCAACCACCACCCGGCAAGGGTCAGCCGCCCTTCGTTCGCGGCGGCAAGGGCGGTCAGACGGGCGGCTTCGTATTTTTCCGGGTCGGTCGATGACATCGCAAAGGCCCGCGCCCCGGCAAGGCGACCTTGGGCCGGGCGGCCCAGCATCGGGGCCGCCGCTGCCAGCACGATCAGGGCCGCGCGGTCATCAGGATCAACCTGCAACAGGCGTTCGGCAATCTGGGCCGCCAACTCGGGGTTGCCGGACAGAACCGCTTGCGACGCAATCGCGCGGGCCTCGGCAATGGGCACATCAATTGACGTTTGCGCAACAGCCGCCCCCGCCAGAAGCAGGAATACGGCGCTTGCGAGCTTAAGAACGCGCTGCATCAAAAGTCAGGACGCACGCCATCACAGATTGCTGCATCCCCAGCTAGTCCGCATTGGGTCAGCACAAAAATCCCAAACTCTTCTTCGTTTTCAACGCCGTCGATATAGTTTTCCAGATGGACGCCACCCGCAATGCCACTGGCATTCAACCCGCCAAACGTGCCGCCATAGGTGCCAATGTCATCTTGCGCAAGGTTCTCTACATCCCCCAGAAACCGCCCGGTTGAATCAAAGATCGAAACAATCAACACCACATCTTCCAGCACCTGGGTCGCATCCAGGTTCGTCCGGTTATAAATCAACCCGTTCACCGCATTACCGGCAAAGTCGGCATTGATAAATACCTGACCCGTCACCCGTGAGGCTTGAACCGGTATCGCCCCCGGGGGGGTGCCGGGTGGAATTGGCAGACCGATATTCGCCGATGTCGCAGCCTGATTGCTCAGCCCCACATAATTGCCGGCATAGCTGACCAAAGTGCTGCCCGGCCCGGACGGGGCCTCGGAATACGTCCCGATCTGGCGGAATGTCGTGCCACCAAAGAACCGGTTGAACTGACCGCCATCCATCGCCAGAACCCCCTCAACACTGCTGTCAGCCGACCGTGCGCCCATGCCGATGAAAATCCGGTCAAGCGGGTCTTCCTGCACGCTGAAGGCAATGTATCCCGGCACATCCAATGCCGCATTGCGGGTATAGACCGCCGCCACCGGCCCGCCCACATCCAGCGTGATCTGCACCGTCAGCGTCCCCGCCGCCGCACTATAACTGCCGCCGTCCAGATCGCCCGCAATACTCGCCGCAATCGCTGCCTGCTCTTCGACTTCTTCTTCGGTCAGGGGCGGATCAACCGGCGGCGGCGTACCAAAATCCAGCGGCTGCGTCCCGTCACACCCGATCAGCAACGCCAGCGCAGCGGCAGCGGTCAATAAGCGTATCATGTATGCGGCCTCATCATTTTCTGCTTTTGCCGTCACCCTCTGGCCAGAACCGGGTTCTGTCAACGCATGATGAAACCGCCCCGGTTGCAAAGTTCGGCGTTGTTTCCGGAATGCCACGCGCATATCGGCGTTTGTGCCCCCGGCCCCACCAGATATAGTGTGCGGCGACTCGGCTGACACACAGGAGCCTCCCATGCCCATCACCCCCGACCAACAGGCCGACATCGACGCCCTGCGCGTCACACAAAAGCCCACCTTGCGTGCCGTGTCCGAGGGGATGGAGGCGCATCTGTACACCGCCTACCCGGTGCTCGACCACGGCTTCGTGCGGGTCATCGATTATATGGGCGATGATGCGGCGATCTGTCAGGCCGCCCGCGTGTCCTATGGGCGCGGCACCAAATCGGTGACCAATGACGAGGGGCTGATCCGCTATCTGATGCGCCACTGGCATTCGACCCCGTTCGAGATGTGCGAGGTCAAGCTGCATGTGAAACTCCCGGTCTTTGTCGCCCGCCAATGGATCCGGCACCGCACCGCCAATGTGAATGAATATTCGGGACGGTATTCGATTTTGGACCGGGAGTTTTATATTCCCGCGCCGGAACATCTGGCTGCGCAATCAGTAGTGAATAATCAGGGCCGGGGAGAGGTTTTGGGGGCTGACGAGTCGGCGCGGGTATTGGAAATCTTAAAGTCCGACGCCGCGCGCTGTTATGACAATTACGAGGGCATGATTTCGCAAGAGGGGCAACAGGGGTTGGCCCGCGAACTGGCCCGGATGAACCTGCCCGCCAATATCTATACCCAATGGTATTGGAAGGTCGATCTGCACAACCTGTTCCATTTCCTGCGGTTGCGGGCGGACGCGCATGCGCAATATGAGATCCGGGTGTATGCCGAGGCGATTTGTGCCGTGGTGGCCGATTGGGTGCCGCTGGCCTATGCCGCCTTTGCGGATTACCGGATGGGAGGGGTTCAGTTGTCAGCCTCCGCCGTTGACTGCGTGCGGCGGATGATCAAGGGTGAAGCGGTGACGCAGGAAACCTCTGGCATGAGCAAGGGGGAATGGCGGGAGTTTGAGGGGGTGGTGGGGGGATGAACTTGACACTTGACCCGAACCCTTCCACAGTAGAACGCATGCAGAACATCGCGAACATTACATGAACGGCTATGATGTCAGAACCATAGCGAACATCGTGCTTCAGCGATCCCTTCAGTGCGAACGAAAAGTGACCAATCTGCACCTAAACAAGTGCTTGTTTTTTATGCATGTTGACTGTCTCCGCGACAGAAACACCCCCTTGGTTTCGGCCAAAATCGAGGCTTGGGAATACGGACCTGTTTTCAGGGAGATATACAATCAGTTCAAACGATGCGGGAAGAATCCAATCGAGGACTTTGCGAAGCGTGTGAGCTATGAAACTGGAGAGCTTGAAGTCGCACGTGATGACTTACCGCCGTCGGTCGAGGACTATGTATCAGGGTTGGCAGATTTTTATATATCTGTTCCTGCGGGTGTGCTAGTTGATGTATCCCACGCCAAGGGAGGGGCTTGGGATCAGGTTTGGTCTAACAGCGAACTGATAAACGCTGGAATGGAAATAACGGAAGAAATCATTCGTCGGTATGAGATACCGCATGGCAGAAGGATTACGTTACAATGAATGGCCTCCTAAAGCTTGATCGCCCTCCTGCCGCTGAGCACTGGTCTCGGATGCAGCACCCTGATGTTCAACGAACAGCAAAGAAGTTGTATGCTTTCATGCGTGGAAGTGTAGCATGGAATTATGGACCTAGTAGGCAAGTGGCTAAATACTATATTGAAGATGGGATTGACCGTAAAGTTGCTATTGGAATTGTTTCAAAAAAGGGCAGCCCTCTGGGTAGAGAATACAATATTGATGCGACAAATTGTTTCTTTGATTTGGTTGAAGCTCATCCCATCGATGGCTTACGATCATTTGATGACCTGCTGGAGTGGTTCCCAATTGCTCCCAAAGCTGCAATTCCAATTCGTCCGCTTTCAGTAACAAGAGAGGGCGGATCATTCGTCCCAAATCTTCTCAATCTTTGGAGTGAGATAGCTTTCGACGACTATCAAGCGTCCCTTTATATGACTATCCTAGAAAAGTCGATATTCCGGTTAACTGACTTTGAGAACTCGCCCGGAAGGATAATTTTCCTTCCAAAACAAGAACTTTCACCGGGAGTATGGCGTCGGTCACCTGTTGTTTGGAAGCGCGGTGATTTTGACCTCTTGTCCGACAACGACTTGAATGATCAAATTAGGGTCTTTGCAGAAGGTAAGGAGATCGCAAGAGTTCTTTATCAAGACTATTTGGATCGCAAAGGTGGACACTGAATAGCAACCCGTAGGGCGGGGTTCACCCCGCCATCCGCCCGACCATCCCACATCGGCGGGGTGAACCCCGCCCACCAAAACCGCACCACCCCCATCCCGGTGAAACGACGAATACGGCCAATCCCCTGGGCTCTCCACCAACCCATGCTTCACCGGATTGATCCAACAATACCGCACATGCGCCCGGAAATCGGCCTCGTCCCGGATATGATGTTCCCAAAACCGCTTTTGCCAGATCGGCGCCTCGCCCCGTAGGTCGGGGTTCACCCCGACTCGGGCTTCATAAGGCCCGCCGTGCCGCACCCGTCCGGCGTTGGCACCATAGTCATTGCGGGGCGGCTGAGTCGGGGTGAACCCCGACCTACGCACATCTCGTGTGAACTGCGCCTTGATCGCTCCCATTCTTGTGGAAAAATCACTGTCCCCCTCGGGCAGTGTCCAGACACAATGCATGTGATCAGGCAACACGACCCAAGCCTCAATCCGGAACGGTCTTTTGTTGCGGGTGATCCGGACGGCCTGCCGCAAGACATCGACATGGCGCACCAGTATGTTTGATCCACGGTCAACCAAAGCGACGGTGAAAAACACAGTCGCACCGGGTTGCTTGGGGCGGATGTAGCGGGACATGCATGGTTTGTGCCCGATCCTGGTTAATAAATCGTCTCGACCACCCGCTCCATCACCCGGTCTGACCCAAGACGCGTGGGTTCCACCCACGCTACTGTTGACAAAACACCCACCCCACTATACACCCCAAACCATACTTCATCCCCCAAAGGCTCCCCATGACCCGCCTCCTCACCACCCATATTGCCACGATGACCGAAATGCGCGAGCCGCATAAGGTGCTTGAACGGGCCAATGGGCAACCCGTCGCAATCCTGAAAAACTCCGCCGTCATTGCCTATATGGTCCCCATCGACGCCGTGAGCCAGCACACCACCCGCGTGGCGACGCTGGAGGAGGTGATGGCGCATCTGACCGAAAGCCGCGCCCGTAACCAGCCGGTCCTTGATTACCTCAAAGACAAATGAACTGGGTCCTGTTGGGGCCGGATTTGGTTGTGGCGATCCATGATGAAGTGCTGAACCCCGGCGAATTGACGGGTTGGGCGCGGGACAAGTCGCTCGCCGCGGCCTTGGCCCGGGTCGATAACCGCATCGCCTATGGGATGATCATTGATGTCTTTGACCTCGCCGCCGCTTATGCGATTGCGGTCTCGCGTGGTCATTGTTTCAATGACGAAAACAAACGCACGGCCTTCCGAGTCATGAACGCCGTCCTCGCGCTCAATGGCGTCCAGTTCACTTGGGACACGATCGACGTTGGCCAGACGATCATCCGTGCCGCACAGGGGCTGGTCGAGGAACCCGATCTGGCCGATTGGCTCCGCTCCAAATCCCCCGATTGACCGACTGGCACCCCACACTACCTCCTGTCCCAAAGGAGCGCCGCCCATGACCCCCCTCATCCTCATCGCCACCACCGCCATCATCTTTATTATTGGCGAGGCGATCATGCTGCCCAATGTCATGCGGCCGCTGTTTGTCAAAATCATCGGCGGCCAGATGCTCGACAGCCTGCGCCTCGGCCCGGCGGCGCTGTTTTATATCGTCCATATCGGCGGGCTGACATGGTTCGCGACCCTGCCAGCGCTGCGCGACGGCAATCCGACCACCGCCCTGATCAACGGCGCGCTCCTCGGCCTCGTCGCTTACGGCTGTTACGAATTCACCAGCTGGACCATCATGAAGCAATGGTCGGTGCAACTGGTCGTGGCGGACATCACCTGGGGGGCGGCGATATCGGGCGTTTCGGCCTGGGGTGCGGTCACGGCAGCGCGGGTTCTGGCGGCCTGACGCAACCTCAGATCGGACCGGACCGGGACAATGTTAACGATGGGGTCCGACGGCCCCACGGCAGCTGCAGCTTGTCGGCCAGAACCTGACAGACGCCCCTTGGTGCGGCTCGGATTCACCGCCCGGTTACCCCTCCGTCCGGCACAACGTTAACCCTTGCGCAGGTTCCCGGCCATCTGCCGCCCATCGCGCCCTTCGATCAGGTCAAATTCAATCGGCATGTCATCGGCCAGCCCGGTCAACCCCGATTGTTCCACCGCCGAGACATGCACAAAGATGTCTTTTTCACCCGTGTCGGGCGCAATGAACCCATAGCCTTTGGCCGTATTGAACCACTTTACCTTGCCCTTGGGCATGATCGCCTCTCCTTGAATTGGCCTTGCAAAACACATGGGTGTCCGGCTTAAAAAGGCAAATGACACGCGCAAAAATTGCGGGCAAAAAGGCAGGAGTGGACAGAAATTTTGCTTAAAAAGGTGGCAAACATGCGGTTTTTCGGGCTGAAATCATGCGATACCTGCCGCAAGGCGCTGACCCAGTTACGCGCCGCCGGACACGCCCCGCAGGTCATCGATATCCGGGCCGATGGGATAGATCCGGTTGATCTGGACCTGATCCTGCTGGCCTTTGGCCCAGCCGCAATCAACCGCGCCTCAACCACATGGCGGGGCCTCTCGCTGACCGAACAGCAGGCCGATCCTGCGCAATTGCTGCGTCTTCATCCAACCCTGCTGAAACGGCCTGTCATCGACCGGGCCGGGCACTGGACCCACGGGTGGACTGCCGCCATGCAGGCAAATATCCTAACCTTTTGAACCGCTTGAAAAAACCCGGTCCACCGCCAGTGGTCCGGGCCCCCTGAATACCAGCACCAGCAACAGCACAACCCACAGCGCCCTCTGGTCCAGGATCAGGGCCGAAGACGTTTTGTCGAACCAACGGCCAATTGTCGCGGGATCGGCCATATGGCCGGTGATATCGACCAAAGATTGGACAATGACAAAGCCGATCATCCCCAGCGCCGCCAACCGGGTGAACAGACCCAGCACGATCAGCAGCGGCAGGATAAACTCGGCACAGGTCCCGGCCACGACCACTGCCCAATGCAGCAGGCTCAGCTGGCCGGTGTCATAGCCCGCAGCCTCCATCGCAGCGGGAAAAACCTGCACATAGGCCCCCGATGACGGATACAGGAACCCCAGAAAACCATCTCCCAGTTTGGTCAGGGCCGAGGACCAGAAATACACCAGCAGCACTGCCCCGAACACCAGTCGGGCGATGCTGGGCAGCAGAATATTTCCCGCAGACTCAAGGCGGTCGCGTAGGCGCATGGCAAGACTAAACATGAGGGTGACTTTCAGTTAAGGCCGCAGATAGCGCCCTGTTCCAGCAAAAGGGTGAGGAGGGCCGTGCTGTCCAGATGGGTCTGGTCCTGCGCCATAGCGACGCCCAGAGGGACCCCTTGCATCAGGCTTCCGACCGCCCGCGCAGCCTGCGGTCCAAGGGTGTGCAGGACCGGATCAAAACCGGGCCGGGTGATCAAAACCGCCTCGGCCGTGCCGGTTGGTTTGGGTGCGTCGGGGGTGGTATTGGCCTGCCAGATCGCGTTGATCGGCCAATCTGACAGGATCAACCGGACTGCCGGGGCAAAGGTCAGGGTGGCGGCCGTCAGCGCGTCGGGCGACAGGGTTGCAAGGGTCGCAGGGTTGACTGGCGCGGCATCGGCGGCATGATAGGCGGCGCGAATGGCCAGTTCCAGCCGGGCGATATCGGGCAGATAGGGCAGGTGCTGGACCGGGCCAAAACGGGTCAGAAACCCCGGCATGGCCGCCCCGTAAAACATCATCAGCGGCGTCTCAGGTGGATGCGCCCGCAAGAATACGCCCGCCATGGCCCGAAAAAACGCAGGCCCAACTATCTGACGCAGCACCGGAAAACTGATTTCCAGCGCGTCCGAAAGGCCCACTGCGACATTGTTGCGGTAGACGTCAAAGCGTTTGGTGGCAGGGCCACCACCCGGGTTGATCACCCCATCGGGTGCGGCCAGTACAGGGTCCAGCAGAGCCGCCCGGAATGCGCCGTTCATGCCGCAGCCCTGGCGGACCGGACCGCCGCCAAGGTCCGCCCGGCACGGGCCGCCTCGGCCGCCAGAACCGGCCAGTCGGGCACGTTATTGTCCCATTCAATCAGCACAGGCCGGGGGCCGCACCGGGCCAGCGTATACTCCAGCAGCGCCCAGACCGGATTGGCAACAGCCCGGCCATGGCTGTCAATCAACAGCGGCGCGCCGGTTTCGTCGGCGTCATGATCGTGGCCTCCAAGGTGAATTTCGCCCACAGCCTGCAATGGAAAGTCGTCGATATAGGATTGGGGCGCGGTGCCCAGATTGGTGGCCGAGATGAAAACATTGTTCACATCCAGCAGCAATCCACAGCCGGTGCGCCGGGTCAGGTCGCGCAGAAATTCCGTCTCGGACATGTCCGACGCGGCGAAGGCCAGATAGCTGGATGGGTTTTCCAGCAGCATCTGGCGGCCCAGCACCGACTGGACCTGATCTATATGGGCTGCAACCCGGGCCAGTGTCGTGGCATTGTATGGCAGCGGCAGCAGGTCATTCAGGAATTGGTTGTCATGGGTGGACCATGCCAGATGTTCCGAGAAACTGGCCGGGTGCAGCCAGTCGAGCAGTTCTTTCAGCCGTGCCAGATGGTCGGCGTCCAATGCCGCCTCGCCCCCGATGGACAGCCCGACCCCGTGGACCGAGATCGGGAACCGTTCGGCCAGATGCCGCAGCTGCGCCAAGGGCCGCCCGCCCGCCCCCATGTAGTTCTCTGCATGGATTTCCAGCCAGCCGACCGGGGCAGTCCCAGATCCGGCATCGGCCATGATCGCACTGAAATGTTGGGGTTTATAGCCGACCCCGGGGCGTGCGGGCAGGGCGCTGCTATGGGTCGGGGCATCGATCATTGTGCTACCGGTGTTGGTGAAAAGTAAGGTGGGTTTCCACCCACCTTACCAGTTGGACTTAGGCAGGCAGATCGCGTTCCTGGGCTTCCAGCGCACCCATGCGGGCGGCACCATCAGCGGCGGCGGGCACTTCTATGGTCAGGCAGGTGCCGGCGGGCACCAGTGCCCAGGCATTGCCCTGATAATCAACGACCGAGGTGCCAGCGCAGGTTGTGCCCGCACCAGCGGCGCAATCATTGGCCCCGGCCAGTGATACACCGAAACACTTTTCGTCGCCCTCGGCGGCAGCCGTGGTGGCCAGACCGGCCAAGGCTGATGCAACAGCGCCAGCGAGCATCAGCGGAGAGAGGATCTTGGACATGGCATTTTTCCTTTTTCTAAGTTTCAAACAGCGTGATCAACTGATCCGATCACCTATCATAATCGTAGCGGGGTCATATGGTTTTAGGCCAGTCACAGACCCGTGTATCGCGCGGGCGTGACCTGTAATCGCGTGATCGGTTTTGGTCACGGCAAGGCAAGCTATTGAAATCAATAGATCAGCCCACCTTTTACAAGGGCAGGTCTGTAACAATTGAAATCATCCTGCGTTACAAAAGATCGGGTGGTGTGGCGGCGCGGGCCAGTTCGGCCACGATGTCGGCCAGCGATGTAACACTGGTTTGCTGGTCGCCCAACCGCCGCACAGTGACTGTCCGCTGTTCCACCTCGCGCGCGCCAAGGGCGAGGATGACCGGAACCTTGCCCAGACTATGTTCGCGTACCTTGTAGTTGATCTTCTCGTTACGCATATCGGCCTCGGCCCGCACGCCCGCCTCGACCAATGCCGTGACCACTTCGGCGACATAATCATCAGCCTCTGAGGTGATCGAGGCCACCACGACCTGACGGGGCGCCAGCCAGAACGGCAGTTTGCCCGCGTGTTCCTCGATCAGAATGCCGATGAACCGCTCGAACGACCCCAAGGTGGCACGGTGCAGCATGTAGGGCACGTGTTTCGCCCCATCCGCGCCAATATAGGCCGCCCCCAACCGCGCCGGAATGTTCTGATCCAGTTGCAATGTGCCACATTGCCAGTCACGCCCGATGGCATCAGTCAGCACAAATTCCAGCTTGGGCGCATAAAACGCGCCTTCACCCTTGTTCAGAATGTAATCATAACCTGCGGCCTTGGTGGCATTGGTTAACGCCGCTTCCATTAGGTCCCAGCTTTCGTCCGACCCGACCCGCTTTTCGGGCCGGTCGGAAAACTTGATCTTGAACTGCGCGAACCCAAGGTCTTTGTAGATCGCCGCCAGAAATTCAATGAACCGCTTCGATTCCGCCTCGATCTGATCTTCGGTGCAAAAAATATGCGCGTCATCCTGCGTGAACCCGCGCACCCGCATGATGCCATGCAACGCGCCAGACGGTTCGTAACGGTTGCAAGACCCGAACTCGGCCATGCGCAAAGGCAAGTCGCGGTAGCTCTTTAATCCCACATTATAAATCTGCACATGGCAGGGGCAGTTCATTGGTTTCAGCGCATTAATCGTCTTTTCGCGGGCGTGTTCTTCGTCGACCTCAACGATGAACATGTTTTCCTGATAGGCCTCCCAATGGCCCGACTGTTCCCACAATTTGCGGCTGACCACTTGTGGCGTGTTGACCTCGACATAGCCGCCACGCTTTTGCTGGCGGCGCATGTAATCCTGCAAGGTGGTATAGATCGTCCAGCCATTCGGGTGCCAGAATATCTGCCCGGGGGCCTCTTCCTGCATATGAAACAGGTCCATCTCGCGGCCCAGCTTGCGATGGTCGCGCTTGGCAGCCTCTTCCAGCCGGTGCAGATGGGCCTTAAGGTCATCGCGGTTCAGGAAAGCAGCACCATAGATGCGCTGCAGCATCGGCCGCTTTGAATCACCGCGCCAATAGGCCCCGGCAATCGACATCAGTTTGAACCCATCCGCCGGAACCTGGCCAGTGTTCTGCAAATGGGGCCCCCGGCACAGATCCTGCCAATCGCCATGCCAATACATCCTGAGCGGCTCATCACCCGGAATTCCGGCAATCAGTTCAACCTTATAGGGCTCACCCCGCGCCTCATAAAACGCCACGGCGCGGGCGCGGTCCCAGACTTCGGTGCGTACCGGATCGCGCGCATTGATGATCTGTTTCATCTTGGCCTCGATCAGACCCAAATCCTCGGGCGTGAACGGCACCGCGCGGTCGAAATCATAATACCAGCCGTTTTCAATCACCGGGCCGATGGTGACCTGCGTATCCGGCCAGATCCCCTGCACGGCACGGGCCATGATATGGGCAAGGTCGTGGCGGACCAATTCAAGCGCCGCAGCGCCATCCTTCATCGTATTGATCTGAATGGCACAATCGGCATTGATCGGCCAGGCCAAATCAAAATGCCTGCCATCGACCTGCGCCGAAATCGCCCGTTTGGCCAGCGATGGAGCAATGGCGGCGGCCACTTCGGCTGCAGTAATACCCGCCGCAAACTGGCGAACCGTTGAGTCAGGGAATGTCAGGGAAATCTGGGCCATGGACCGGATCCTCGTCTGTTTGGCGCCTACGCAGCGCCCGGTTGCGGGTTATGTGGCGGTGTGATGCCTGTGTGCCGCGATGCGGTCAAGTCAGCACTTGCCAAGGGCGGGCAGGGTGGCAAAGGTGTCACGCAAACTGGGGGCGGTAATGCAGGTTTTGACGACGGGGCAGGGGCGGCGCATCGCCTATGCGCGGACAAACGGCATTGGGCCGGGTGTCGTATTTCTGGGTGGCTTCCGGTCCGACATGACCGGCACCAAGGTGCTGTTCCTGCAGGATTGGGCGCAGGCGCGGGGCCGGGCCTTTGTGCGGTTCGATTATTCTGGCCATGGTCAAAGCGGCGGGCGGTTCGAGGATGGGGCGATTGGCGACTGGGTGCAGGATGCACAGGCGGTGCTGGCGCTGACTGACGGGCCGCAGCTCCTGGTGGGGTCCAGCATGGGCGGCTGGATCGGGCTGCTGATCGCGCGGGCGATGCCAGACAAGGTGGCGGGATTGGTAACCATCGCCGCCGCCCCCGATTTCACCGAAGATTCCATGTGGGACCGGTTTGATGCGGGCCAACGGACAGAGCTGATCCAGAACGGCGTGATTTATCTGCCCTCGGAATATGGCGATCCCTACCCGATTACCCGCCGCCTGATCGACGACGGGCGGGGGCAACTGGTCTTGCGGTCACCCCTGATGCTGCCCATGCCGGTGCGGATGTTGCAGGGGACGGCAGACCAAGATGTCGATCCGTCGGTTGCGCGGCACCTGCTGGATCACGCGACCGGGCCGGATATCCGGCTGACTTTGGTCAAAGGCGCCGATCACCGGTTTTCAACGCCGGATTGCCTCATGCTGATCAGCGCCACGGTCGATGAAGTCATCCCAAGGGCTGGTTAAGGCCCAGCTTACGCTACTGCTGCCTGTGGCCCTTAAATATCCCCGCCGAAGGCTCCCGGACAAACCATAAAAGCCTCCGGCGGAGGTATTTTCGCAACTTCGAAATTACTCAGTAAGGTGGGTTTTAACCCACGCCCCCGCTGTCAGTAGTCCCGCTCAAAGAAAATCCCAAGTCCGGTATCGCCGTCCGAACTGACGCTGCCTTTGACCGTCAAATCGTCGGTCAGATCAAGGTTCAGGTTCACGGCTGTCGTGCCCGCGCTGATCGTAACATCAGTATAGACATTCTCGGTCAGATAGGTGCCAACCCGCAGGGCGGTATTGCCTGCGGCATCGGATGTGATGTCGAAATCATCCACCCCAAGCCCGGTGCGGAACCCCTCGATCAGCCCGCCCCCGCCCCGCCCGGCCAAAGTGCCCACTGCGGCGGCCAGTTGCACGGCCTGCAGCGGTGAAATGGCCGATAAGTCACGCCCAAAAATCAACTGCGCCAATACTTCGTCCTGCGGCAGTTCGGGGGCCGAGGTAAAGCTGACGGTTGGCTCAGAAATCGGCCCGTCCATGATAATGCTGATCACCGTGCCGGTGCGGGCGGTGGTCCGCGCCACCAGCCGGATCACCGGGATGAAATCCCCCTCCAGCGTCGCCGACCCCTCGGTCAGATCAAACCGTTGCTGCAAGACCTCCAGCCGCCCGCGCACCAGATTGAACTGGCCCGACGGGATCACAGCCCGCGTGGTTCCACCCAGAACCACTTGTCCGCCAAGTTCCGCATCCAGCCCACGCCCCCGGATGAACACCCGCGCCGGGGCCCGGATCGTCAGGTTCAGCGGGTAGACCGGCCCAGCATTGCCCGCACCGGCCGCGCCGCCCTGATTGGTCAGTCCAGCCCTTGCCAGCGTCAGTTGCACGTCGGCAGGCGTATTGATGTGCCGCACCACCGGCAAATCGCCCAAGGCCGACACGCCGGATGATGGCACTTGCACCTCGGTCGCCCCCAGATCAATCATGCCCGCAATCACCGCCCCGCCCGCCAGTGGCCCGGTGACGCTGATCGTGCCGCTGGCTGTGGTTTCATACAGGGTCGGATCGCGTAAAACCAATTGGTCCAGCCCAACCGTCAGATCAGCCGCAAACGGCGCGGTTATGCTGACGGGGCCGGACAGCCGCAGCCCGCCCCCGCCCTCCAGCCCGCCGGACAAGTCTACGATGGCCCGTCCGCCTGACAAAGAAACTGTCCCGGTGATTCCGCCGACCGCTTTGGACAGGACCGGATCGGTCAGCCGCGCATCTGACAGCCGCAGGGTGCCGCTCAGGCTGTTCAGCGCGGGTCGCCCCCGCAATGCCAGATCGAAATTCGCCGCTCCACTAATCCGCCGAGGTTCGAGTATTCCATTGACCAGCCCCAGCGGCGCATAGCCGCTGGCGGTCAGGTTCAGGATCCCATTGCCGCCGATCTGCCCTAAAATCACGGCATTGGTGCCACCCGGCCCATCGGCCTGTGTGTTCACCTGCCAATTGCCCGCCGCATCCCGTTGCGACATGCCTGTCACGGTCACAGGGCCGCTGAATTCCGGGGTAAACAGCCCAATATCGGTCAGGCGCGCCTCAAAACTGGCATTGCCCGCCCCACCCCGCCCGTCCAGCCCACCCGAAACCGTCAGGTTCGGGAACCGCACCTGCAACCCTTCGACCCGCAGTCCGCCCTGATCGCCACGCAGGAACCGACCATTGACCGACCCCGCCCCGCGCAGCAGCAAGGCTGCGGTCGCATCGCCGGGGTCGATATTGCGGGTCTGCGCCGCAAGCGTCAGGTCAAACTGGTTCGTTCTGGCCCCCACTGTGCCGGTAATTCGGGCATTCAACCCACCCGACACAGGCTGACCTATCAGCGCGGAATAGGGCGAGAGATCGTCGATATTCACGGCAAGTTCGGTGACGTATTCTGCGGCCCCGGCGGCGAGGCTTGCCGTAAAGCTGCCCGTGGTCTGTGGCCCGGCCGCTGTGGCCTGCGCAGTGATGGCCCGATCTGCCCGCATCACCGCGGTTCCCTGCAGTTGCGCCGGGCCATCCAGCCCCGGCGCGATCAGCCCGATCTGGGCCAGCTTGATCTCAGCCCCGGCCTGACCGACCCCATCATTAAAACTGGCCGACCCGATCGCGGTCAGTACAGCCGTGCGCAGTGCCAGACCTTCAACGCGGAACTGCGTGGGCCCGGTCCGCGCAAGTCGGCCTTCAAAGGTGCCCTCGCCAGCAAATAACGGGTCCAGTGGCGCGAACCCCAATTCCAGATCGCGCGATTGGCCCGATAAAGTCAGGTCAAAGGTGCCAAGATCCGCAGCAAGGATTCCTGTCAGCCCCACAGTAGCCCCGCCGCCCAATGGGCGTCCGGCAAGGGCGCTGAACCGGTTCAGATCACGCAGATCGGCAAAGACTTCGGCGTTAATTGGTGCCCCGGCGGGCTGCGACAGCGTGACGATCATAACGGCCCCCATCACGGACCCATTCAGGTCGGCCAATAACGCACCGTCCGCCGCCCGGTTAGCGCTGCCCGATACCTCGACAGGCCCGGTGAGGCCCGGTATCGAAACGGCGGCGTCCCTCACCCGCAAGTCAACCGTGCTGCTGATTGCCCCATCCGACAGCTGCACAGCGCCCGTGGCCGTTAGCGCTGTTGTGCTGACTGACAGGCTGTCCAGCGACAGTTCGTTTAACCCGGTGCCGGCAATCTGGCCTACAATCGTTCCTGTGCCAGCCAAAAGCGGGTCCAGTTGCGCTATGCCAAGTCCCAAATCCTGTGTCGTTCCAGTGATCGTCAGATCAATCAGGGCTGGGTCTGACGCAATCGTGCCGGTCATCCCGACATTCATCGAACCTGCCAGTGGCCGTCCGGTCAAGTCGGAAAAATCGGCCAGATCGGGCAGGGCCGCAAATATTTCGACGCTGAAAGGCGCGTTTTCCAAAGCGGGTGGGCGCGAGACTGAAATGACCGTCTGTCCGCCCGGCAAGGTCGCGTCCAGATCGGCGGCAATCGCGCCATTCGGGTCCCGATATGCCTTGCCAATCAGCGTAGCAGGACCGGACAGGCCGGGTAGGGCTGCGCCAATGTCGGTCACCGTCAGATCAAATGTCGCGGTGCTTGCCCCGCTGGTCAGGTCGGCGGCACCGACGGCGAACAGGGCCGGGGTCCGCACCGAAAAATCAGTAATCCGGGTGCCGGTGGTGTCACGGTTGGCGATGACTTCGACTGCGCCCTGACCGCGTAGCAATGGGTCCAGCGCGCTGATCCCAAGGGTCAGGTCAGTGGTCTGCCCGGTCAAGATCAGGTCAAATATCCCGTCCAGCGGCCTGATTGTGCTGACCAGTAACACCTCTGCAGCCCCGCCCAGATCAAGCCCGGTCAGCGCGTCAAACCTTGCGGCATCACCGGCAGTCAGGGCAATGCTGGACCGGGTTTCAAACCCATCTGCAGGCCCGGCGATGGTGCCTTGCACATCCGCCTCGATCCCTGGCCCTTGCAGGGTTAGCCGGGCGATCTGAAGCGGGCCATCATTTTCGCGCAGGAACCTGATTTCGCCCGATAAACTGTCGCCAAGCGCGCGGGCAAGGGCCGCATTATCCAAGCCGATCCCAGTGGCGGCATAGGCCAGATCAGCGCTGAACCGGCCCGGCGTTGCCCCCATGGCCCGCACAATCGTGCCGCCGCCTGACAGGGTCAGGTCAGGGATCAGCAGGCCGGGCCGGGTAAAGTTGGCAAGGGTGAAATCGCCGGTCCAACCATCATCTGCGGCCGCATCAAACTGCACATCCAGCAGCATCGACTGTACTGTGGTCGCGGCCCCGGAAATTGGCAGCACCACCGGTTCGCCGCCCTCACTGCCAATCTGACCCTTCAAGGCAAACCGCGCAGGCCAGCCCTCGGGGGTGAAATCCGCTGACCCGGCCAACGCCAGGGACGCAGTGGTAATCTGCAGGGCTGACAGGCTGGCCGCGCCATCGGCAGTCTGTGCGCCCTGCACCAACAGTTGCACATCGGTGCCAAAAAAGTCCCGGTAATCCGGGGCCAAAAGTGGGGTGACGTCGCCACGTATATCCAGACTGAAACTGCGCCCCACGGGCCCGCCATCAGGGTCGGGCAGGGCGGCAAGGCCCAAGGTTCCGCTGATCCGCTCAACCTCATCGGTAGCAATGGTCAGGTCGGCGTCATAATCATCAATCGAGGCGGTTCCGGCCAAGGTCAGTTGCACCGCAGGCCGCCCCGGCAGGTCCAGCAGGCGTGCGATAATCCCGTCTTCCGCCTCGGTCAGGTCAGCAGTCAGGGCCAGCACGCGGGTGATGTTGGAATAGGCCCCGTCAATTTCAAACCGCCCGGCCTGTTCGCCAATCCGGTCGGCCAGCAGCCGCGCCGATCCTTCGCCACCCGACAAGGCCACAGTGCCATTCAGACTTAGCGATATTTCCTCGCCCAGCAACGGCGCGCCCAATGTAATGCGCGTGGCGGTCACGGCTGTAATATCCACCGACACCGGCAGCTCCGGCAGGGCAAAGGCCGATGCCTCGGGGCTGGGGTCCTCGGATTCGCTGACGGGTGCGCGGAAAATCGTAATCTGATCGGCGGTCAGGGCGTTAATCTCGATCCGGCCACTCAGCAGGGCAGACCGGTTCCAGTCCAGCACCAGCCCCTCCATCCGCAGCCAGACCCCGGTCGCATCGGCCACGGTCAGCACCCGGATTGTCGCGCGGGAACTCAGCGCGCCGTCAAACCCGGATATCATCACAGCGCGGCTGACCCCGGACAGATTGTCGGAAATGAAACTGGCGATATAGCCGCTGTCTTGTTCCTCTTGCGCTGTCATCTCTTGGGCATTGGCTGTCAGTGGCCAAAGCAAAAGCGCAATGATCCAAACCAACACCCGCATCAAAACGACTGCCCGATGCCAATATAGACCTGCAATTCCTCGCCAATCGACGGACCCGAGGCTGGCGTCGCCAAATCCAGCCGGATCGGGCCAATCGGCGTGTCATAGCGCAGCCCCAGCCCGGCCCCGGCGTGCCAGATGTCGCCCGCTTGGGGCAAGGCGTCGATGCCAATCAGGCCAATATCGTAAAATCCGACCAGCCCGATTTTGTCGGTCACATCAAACCGGGCCTCTAACTGAGCCCCAATGAAACTGGCCCCGCCGGTTTGGGTCGGCAGCGGGCCCGCCCCAAAATCGCGCAACAGCGAAATGCCAAGCGACTGATATGGTTGGCCTCGCACGGTGCCGCCGCCGCCGGAATAAAACAGAAAATCGGCAGGGGCGTCCAGCAATCCGGCCCCATAAACCGATCCAACCTGCGCCCGCGCGGCAAAGGTCAGCCGGTTTTCTGCGCCAAAACTGCGGTAAACCCGTGCATCGGCATATAGACGCGCCCCATCCGCGCCTCCGGCCAACCCAATAAACGGCGTCGCTTGCAGGTCGATAAAATAGCCCGCCGTGGCATCGGTTGCCGTATCGCGCCGGTCCAAACTGGCCCGCAGGGGCAGGGTCAGCAGGGTATAATCCCGGGTGCGGAACGCGGTTTCCTCACGTGCGGTCAGCAGACCCAGCGATGCCTCATAGGTCAGGTCATCGCGGACATATTTGATAAATCCGATGTCAGCCGTGGCCTGCCAAAGAAAATAATCCGGCTCGTCCAGCCGCTGCAGCGCGGCCCCGGCGATCAGGTCGGTATCGGCGTTAAATGTGGCTGGGCGGCCAAAATCTGCGCCAAGTGTCAGGTCAGGGCCGGCATCCGTATCGCCAATGCCACTGATTTCAGCGTCAAGGCGCAGCCGCTCGGCCCCGCCCAACAGATTGCGATGCAGCCAATAGGCCGACAGCGTAATCCCATCGAGCGATGATATTTCCGCGCCAAACCCGAGACGGCGGGGTTTTTGTTCGCTAATTTGGGCGTCAAATGGCAGGGCGAGAGCGGCGGTATAGGCATCAGCCTCGACCAGCGTTGCGGACAAAAATGCGCCGGTCCGGCGCAGGCGGGTTTCAGCCAAGGCAACCTCGGACGGGGAATAGACCCGGCCCACCGGCAGCCCCGCAATTTCGATGATCCGGTCGGTGCGGACGGCCTGATTGCCCACCACGGTCAATGCCCCAAAGGTCAGGCGCGGGCCGGGGTCTATCTGCACGGCAACATCCAGTCGCCGGGCGATATGTTCGGCAGTAATCTGCTGCGCACCGGGTACCGCCTTGGCATAGCCCAGATCCTGCCAGCCGGTCACTGCACTGCGCACAGCGGCGCGGATACTGTCAGTCTGCGCAATCTGGCCAGTAGCAAACCCTTGCGGCATGGTGATCGCGGGCGGCAGCGGACCAATTTCGGTGCGGCCAAAGGTAAAGACCGGGCCGGGGTCTACGTCTATCACAACCGATCCGATCTGTGCAGGCGCATCCAGCGGGGCAATGCCTGCAGCCTCGCGGCCATCAATGCTGATCGATACGGTGCCGCCGAAATAACCTTGCCCATACAGACCCGTCAGTATCCGGCGGTAATCGGCGCGGGCGGCTGCGACATAATCCTGCGCCGACGTGGGCCCCGCGTCCCGCAAGGAAAAGGTCAACGAGGCTGCTGTCAGGACTTCGCGCAAATCCTCGGCCGCGGGCGGCAGACGCAAAGTGACGTCCTGTGCCAGCAGAGGCTGACCGAAGCCGACCACAACGCTCGCCACCATCGCCCATATCCGCAAAAAAACCGCTCCCTGATCATACCCGTCCAATTAGCCACAAAAGCCGGGCAACTAAAACCGCAGAGTTGCAGTCGGCAAGGGTTCGCCGGTTTTTCGGCTGGCACAGAACAAGCCGTCACAGGCAGTTTTGGTTCCCTGAATATTTTTCAGACTTGCAGTGTAAACGGGTTTACCGGATAGCCGACACTGACCAGATATAGCCCGTCGGGCGGGCAAACCGGGCCGCAGGCAGCACGGTTCCGCGCCGCCAGTGCGGCAGTCACGTCATCCGGCGACCAAGCTCCAGCGCCGACCCGTTCCAACGTGCCCACGATACTGCGCACCTGATTGTGCAGAAATGACCGCGCGGCCAGATGAAAGCGAAACTCCTGCCCCTCGGTCCGGGGAACCTGTTCGACCAGTAGACGGTCCAGCGTGCGCACCGGGCTGTCGGCCTGACAATCAGTGGCGCGAAACGTGGTGAAATCATGCCGCCCCAGCAGGCGGTCAGCACCCG
Source organism: Rhodobacterales bacterium (assembly GCA_031422295.1). Classification (GTDB taxonomy): domain Bacteria; phylum Pseudomonadota; class Alphaproteobacteria; order Rhodobacterales; family Rhodobacteraceae; genus JANOMH01. The sequence goes on from JANOQM010000030.1 coordinate 160,288, forward strand.
CCTGCATGGCGTCCCGGTCCAACCGGACGGCGACCCGCCAGACCAATCCGGCCTCCAGCGTCAGGGGGGCGCGGCGGCTGATCAGACGGTAGGTATAGCACCGCTCAGTGGCCGAAAACCGGGCATGCCAATCATCCGCGACCCGGGCGCAGGCGGTGATTGCCACCGGCATATGACGCAAATGCGCGTTCAGCGCCTGCGACAGGCGAAACGGGTCCCAGTCGCGCGCCATATCGCAATGGGCGACCTGTCCGGTTGCATGCACGCCTGCATCAGTCCGGCCAGCGGCGGCGATCAGGTGGGGGCTCGGCTCGATCCGGTCCAATGCCGCCTCGACCACGCCTTGCACCGAAACTTGCGCCGACTGGCGCTGCCAACCGGCAAACCGGGCGCCGTGATATTCAATTTTCAGGGCATAGCGGGGCATATCAGGGGGGTATTCCGGCCCCCGCCCAAAATCAATCCCTTCCCGTAAGGTGGGTCTTGACCCACCCCTAGGTGTTTTCCCATGCCACATGGAGGTATACGGCAGCTGGTAAGGTGGGTTTCAACCCACCCCTACCCAACAACGCCGCGCACCCCTATCTTGCGCGGACAGGTCGAACTGAAAGGGCCCCCCGCGTGGTCATCTCTGACATAGCCGAGGCCCTGACAGCGCCGTTTTCCGACCCGGTCGTCCGGCTCGGCGTCACCGGGCTTAGCCGGGCGGGTAAAACCGTCTTCATCACCGCACTGGTGGCCAATCTGCTGGACCGCGGGCGCATGCCGCAACTGCTGTCTGCAGCCAACGGATCAATTCTGACCGCCTATCTGCAACCACAGCCCGATGATACGGTTCCGCGTTTCACCTATGAGGAACATCTGGCCCGGCTGACCGCACCCGTGCCAAGCTGGCCAGAAGGCACAAGGCGGATCAGCGAATTGCGTCTGTCGCTGCGGGTGCAACCGACCGGATTTCTGGGCAGTTTCAGTGGTCCGCGCACGGTGCATCTGGATATTGTGGACTATCCCGGCGAATGGCTGCTGGATCTGGGGTTGCTGGACAAAACCTATGCGCAATGGGCGGGCGAAACGCTGGCCCGGCTGCAACAGCGGCCCGAGGCGGCCGAATTTCTGCGCTTTGCCGGGTCGGTCAATCCTGCGGACCCGTTTAATGAAACTGTAGCGCAGGCTCTGGCGGCCAGCTATGCCGCCCATCTGACCAGCGCCCGCGCGGCGGGCTGGTCAGATTGCACGCCGGGGCGGTTCCTGTTGCCCGGTGATCTGGCCGGAACGCCTGTACTGACATTTGCGCCGCTGCCCGAACCCGATAGCCCGCCCCGAAAATCGCTGTGGCGCGAATGTGAACGCCGCTTTGACGCCTATAAAAAACACGTCGTCACCCCGTTTTACCGCGACCATTTTTCACGGATCGACCGGCAGATCGTGCTGGTTGATGTGCTGGGCGCGATCCATGCAGGACCCCGCGCCGTCGATGATCTGCGCCAGGCTATGGCCGATATCCTGACGGCCTTTCGTCCGGGCCGGAATGCCTTTCTGCCGCGGCTGTTGCAGGGGCGCCGGGTGGACCGCATCCTGTTTGCAGCCACCAAAGCCGACCATCTGCACCATTCCCAACACCCGGCCCTGACCGCCATCACCGCAGCCCTGCTGCGCGAGGCCAAGGATCGCGCCGATTTTGCCGGGGCCAAGACGGCGGCTATGTCCATTGCAGCCCTGCGCACCACGGTCGAGGATACGGTACCGCATCTGGGCGGCAGTCTGGATGTGGTGCGCGGCCAATTGCTGGGGTCCGGCAAACAGGCCGCGTTTTACCCCGGCGCATTGCCCGCTGATCCCGCCCGGCTGTTGTCGCCCGCCCGCGAAGGCGCGGAAAAATGGCTGGATGCCGATTATAAAATCATGGATTTCGCCCCCGCCCCGCTGACCCTGCGCCCCGGCGACGGCCCGCCGCATATCCGGCTGGACAAAGCTGCGCAGTTTTTGTTCGGGGACAAATTATGAGTGACAGCAAAGCCGGACCGGTCCTGTTCGATCTGGACCACGAACCTGCCGCCACCCCCGGCGACGCGCCGCCGGTGCCCGACTTTCTGACCGACGGCCGTCCCGCCGCCATGCAGCAGGTGGCGCTGCTGGCGGCAAGGTCAGGGCGTCAGTCCACGTTGGGCCGGTGGTTCTGGGGCACCGCCGGGGCGCTGGTCGGATTTCTGGTCACATTGGCCGCGTATAATTATGTCGTGGCCCTGTTGGCCAGCCATCCGGCTTTGGGTTGGATTGCGACGGTTTTGTTCGGAGCGTTCCTGGTGGTTCTGGCGGCCATTGCCCTGCGCGAAATCGCGGCGTTTGGCCGGTTGCGCCGGTTGGATCATATCCAGAAAGCTGCGGCTTTGGCCTTGTCCGCGCATGATTTGGGCGGTGCCCGGGCTGTGCTGGCACAGCTTGACCGGCTTTATGTAGCACGCGAAAATCTGCGCTGGGGCCGTGCCAGGCTGGCCGAACAACAGGCTGACATTTTTGACGCCGATGGGTTACTGGGGCTGGCCGAGACAACTGTTCTGGCCCCGCTGGATCAATTGGCCTTGCGCGAGGTCGAGGGCGCAGCCCGCCGGGTGGCGCTGGTCACGGCCATAGTGCCGCTGGCGCTGGCCGATGTTGCCATCGCCCTGACCGCGAACCTATCGATGATCCGGGCCATCGCCGCCATTTACGGTGGCCGGGCCGGGGTGTTGGGCAGTTGGCGGCTGATCCGACAGGTGATGACGCATCTGGTGGCCACCGGGGCGGTAGCGGTAGGTGATGACATGATTTCGTCCATCGCGGGGGGCGGGCTATTGTCAAAACTGTCGCGCCGCTTTGGCGAAGGGGTGATCAATGGTGCGCTGACCGCCCGGGTGGGCGTGGCCGCGATCGAGGTTTGCCGCCCCCTTGCCTTTGTCGCCACCCCCCGCCTGTCGGTCAGTGCCTTGGTGCGGCGGGCGCTGACCGGCCTGTTTGGGCAGGCTGAAAAGTAAAAAACGGGGCTCTGCCCCTGCTGCGCTCTCCCGGGATATTTAGGGCCAAAGGAAGTTATAAGTGTGAAAGTGATCCCAATGGACGCAGCATGGTGCCACAGACCAGCGCCGACAGGATGCGCGGGGCTGGCGAAACTTGCGACAAGGGGAACAACATCCGGTCGCGCAGGATTGGCAGCCAGCGGCTGTCGGATTGATATTGCGGGGTAAAGGCGGCAGAAAACCCCTGATATGTCCAGACGTGCCAGCGCCGGGCCTGGGCGTACAGCTTTAGCGGGTCGGCGCCGTTTGCCAGCTTTATCGCCTGTGCCAGGGCCAAAGCATCCAGCAAGGCCATATTCGCCCCTTGCCCGAGTTGCGGGCTGGCCCGGTGGGCTGCATCACCGATATGGACCAGTCCGGGGGCATAGGGGTGGCGCAATGTCCCATGGCTGTAGCGGGCCATGGTCATCTGGGCGGGATCGGTGATTTGCGCCGCAAACGGGGCAAAGGCGGGCCATAGCGCCGTGGCTTCGTTTTGCCACGCGGTCAATCCCCGGGCCAGCCAATCGGCATGGCTGTGTGCAGGCAGCGACCAGAATATCGCAGCCTTTGGAACCGGATCGCCGGGAATCAGCCCAATCGGCAGCACCCCGATCATCCGGTTCGCGGCGCGGTAAGTCTGGCGCAATTCGTCATAAGGCAAAGCCGTTTCGGGCCAGTCCACAGTGCCCCAGATCGCGCCATAGGGCAGGGGGCGGGATCGCAGCGGCGATAGCGGCGAATTGGCGCCCAGCGCGTCGATGATCAGGTCGGCGGGGGCGGTTTGCGTGTTGTTGACAAGGGCGAGGCTTTGACCCCGCCGCCCCGTGATCCGCGCCTTGGCGACCAGCGCCGCCCCACTGGACTGGGCGGACGCGAGCAAGGCCGCAAACAGCGCCGCGCGGTGGATCGCCAGCCCCTGTCTTGGCTGTTGGGGGCTGCCCGTATTCCCCCAGTCATAGGTCACATCCAGCACCCGCCGCCCCGACACCTCGTGCCCCAGCATCCGGCGCAGCGGGGTGCCCATCGCCTGCGCGGCAGCCAAGGCACCGACCCGGTCCAGCACCATCTGCCCGACCGGCTGGATCACCAGCCCCGACCCCACCGGGCCTGGCTGATCGAACTGGTCATAGACCGTGACGCCATGCCCCTGTGCGGCCAGCAATGCTGCCGCCGCCAGCCCGCCAATTCCCGCCCCCGCAATCGAGATCTGCATCAATCGTCCCGCTTTACCCTGAACCCTACCCGCACTATAAGCCCGCCCATGATGCGCATCACAGCCCTGCCTTTGCGAATTATATCCCCGGCGCTCTGAGCCTTTCAGGGCTGCCGGACCAAGGTGTTCGAGGTTTTCACACCGCGCCTTCCCCCCTCCTTTTGCAATGGATGCCCCCGATGTGCCCCGATACCGTGACGGATACCCCCGATTACAAAGCCACCCTGAACCTGCCCAAAACCGATTTCCCTATGCGCGCCGGATTGCCGCAGCGCGAACCCGACTGGCTGGCGCGCTGGGCGCGGATCGGGGTCTATGACAAGCTGCGACTGAAACAGGGGCGGGTGCCCTTCACCCTGCACGACGGCCCCCCCTATGCCAACGCGCATCTGCATATCGGGCACGCGTTGAACAAGGTGTTGAAGGATATGGTGGTGCGCAGCCAGCAGATGCTGGGCCGCGACGCCCGCTATATCCCCGGCTGGGATTGCCACGGCTTGCCGATCGAATGGAAGATCGAGGAGCAATACCGCGCCAAGGGGCTGGACAAGGACGATGTCGATGTCGTCGCCTTCCGGCAGGAATGCCGCAAGTTCGCCGAAGGCTGGGTCGATATCCAGCGCGAGGAGTTCAAGCGCCTTGGCGTCACCGGCGCATGGGACCGCCCCTATCTGACCATGGATTTCCACGCCGAACGGGTCATCGCCGAGGAGTTCATGAAATTCCTGATGACCGGGGTGCTGTATCAAGGCTCCAAGCCGGTGATGTGGTCGCCGGTGGAAAAGACCGCTTTGGCCGAGGCTGAGGTTGAGTATCATGACGTGACGAGCCATCAGGTCTGGGTGCGGTTTCGGGTGGCAGGGGCGGCGGTCGAACCCGGATTGCCGCGTGTTCCGCCCCAAGAAGATATGCTGAGTGCTTCGGTAGTCATTTGGACCACAACGCCTTGGACGATCCCGCAGAACCGAGCAGTTGCTTTTAGTCCCGACGTGAACTACGGCCTTTATCGGATCGATATCATTGCTGAAAATTCAACAGCAAAGATAGGAGAGACCGTAGTCCTTGCAGATAAGTTGGCTGAAGCTGCGATGATGTCGGCCAAGATCGAACGTTCGACACGAATGCGTTCCGTCGATTTTACTGAATTGGCGTTTTTGAACCTACGTCATCCATTCCACAACTTCGAAGGTGCAGAAGGCGAATGGGATTACCCCGTGCCGATGCTTCCTGGCGATCACGTTACAGACGACGCGGGAACGGGGCTAGTCCATACTGCCCCAAGCCACGGCGATGACGACTATAAACTTGGAGTCGAGTTCGGCCTGCCGATGACTTATAATGTCGAACCCGACGGCACCTATCGCAAAGACCTGCCGCTGTTCGGCGGCCAAGCCATCCTGACGCCCGAGGGCAAGGAAGGTCCGGCGAACGTCAGCGTTATCAAGGCCCTGCATGCCGCCGGCGCGCTGTTCGCCAAAGGCAAGCTCAAGCATTCCTACCCGCATTCATGGCGCTCCAAAGCCCCGCTGATCTATCGCAACACCCCGCAATGGTTTGCCGCCATCGACCGGCCGGTGGGTGACGGGCAGGACCAATACGGTGAAACGATCCGGCAGCGGGCGCTGACCTCCATCGACCAGCTGGTCACATGGACCCCCGCCACTGGCCGTAACCGGCTGCATTCAATGATCTCGGCGCGGCCCGATTGGGTGCTGAGCCGCCAACGGGCCTGGGGCGTGCCGCTGACCTGTTTCACCAAAATCGGCGCGAAACCGACGGATGCGGATTTCCTGTTACGCGATCCGGCGGTAAATGCCCGCATCTTGGAAGCGTTCGAGGCCGAAGGGGCGGATGCATGGTATGTGCAAGGGTTCAAGGAAAAAGTCCTTGGGAACGACCACAACCCCGCCGGCTATGATCAGGTTTTTGACATTCTGGATGTGTGGTTCGATTCTGGCTCCACCCATGCCTTCGTGCTGCGCGACCGCGACGACGGGTCCGAGGATGGCCTTGCCGACCTCTATCTGGAAGGCACCGACCAACATCGCGGCTGGTTTCATTCGTCGATGTTGCAGGCCTGCGGCACGCGCGGGCGCGCCCCCTATCGCGGGGTGCTGACGCATGGGTTCACGCTGGATGAAAAGGGCATGAAAATGTCCAAATCCATCGGCAACACCATCGCCCCGCAGCAGATTGTCGATGAATATGGGGCCGATATCCTGCGGCTGTGGGTGGCGCAGACCGATTACACGGCGGACCAGCGGATCGGCAAGGAAATCCTGAAAGGGACGGCGGACAGTTATCGCCGGTTGCGCAATACGATGCGGTTCCTGCTGGGGTCTTTGGCCGATTTCAGCGAAAGCGACCGGGTTGCGGCGGAGGACATGCCCGAGCTTGAACAATGGGTGCTGCACCGCCTGTCCGAACTGGATGAGACCGTCCGCAAAGGCTATGCCGCCTATGATTTCCAAGGCGTCTTTCAGGCAATCTTCACCTTTGCCACGGTCGATATGTCGGCCTTCTACTTCGATATCCGCAAGGATGCGCTGTATTGCGACGGCAACACCCCGCGCCGCCGCGCCGCCCGCACCGTCCTTGACCTGCTGTTCCACCGGCTGACGACATGGCTGGCCCCGATCCTGGTCTTCACCATGGAAGAGGTCTGGCTGGAGCGGTTCCCGGGCGAGGACTCATCCGTGCATCTGGTGGATATCCCCGAAACTCCCGCCACATGGCGCAACGACGCACTGGCCGCCAAATGGGCGCAGGTCCGGCAAGTGCGCCGGGTGGTGAACGGCGCTTTGGAGGTGCAAAGGGTAGCCAAAATCATCGGCGCATCATTGGAAGCGGCCCCTGTTGTGCATGTTGATGCGGCCACCAAGGCGCTGCTGGACCCGATGGGTTTTGCTGATATCTGCATCACGTCAGCGATCACCCTGACCGATAGCCCCGCCCCGGCGGGCGCATTTGATCTGGACGATGTGCCGGGGGTGCGGGTGGCGTTTGCGCTGGCCCAAGGCGTAAAATGCGACCGGTGCTGGCAGATTTTGCCCGATGTCGGAACGCATGCCCATGCCGGGACCTGCGCACGCTGCAACGACGCCCTGACGTAGGGTGGGTTGAAACCCACCTTACCTCGCGCCGGGTTGGCCACACCGGTCGGCCTGTTCTGGGTGCAATGCCAGAACGGGGCCATCACCCATGCGGGCTGGGGTGCGGCCCCGGCCCAGACGGATGACCCGGTCCTGCAACACGCCCTTGCCGAAATCACGGCCTATTTTGACCGGCGATTGCGGCAATTCACCGTGCCATTGAACCCAGCCGTTACCAGTTTTCAAGCCAATCTTCTGCAAGCCCTGATCTCTATCCCGTTCGGCGAAACGCAAACCTACGGGCAATTGGCCAAAAAGCTGAGCGCCCCTGCACAAGCCATCGGTCAGGCCTGCGGAGCCAACCCGATCCCGCTGTTGATTCCGTGCCACCGGGTCCTTGGGGCTGCGACGCTTGGCGGCTATTCCGGGGCCGGGGGGATTGAGACGAAAGTGGCGCTGCTGCGGTATGAAGGGGCGGCCTCGCTGTTGCTTTGACCCTGCGGACCAATTACGGCTGGCGGTATTGTAACGGTTTTATGACACAGTAGGGCATCGGGGTCTGGATGAGTTTCGGGGTCTTACTGGCGGTCCTTGGCGCGGCTTTGCTGCATGCAACGTGGAATGCTCTGATCAAGGTCGGATCGTCGAAACTGGGCGGCATGATGATCCTGTCGCTGACCGAAATTCCAATCGGACTGGCCGTGGCGGCAACCCGGCCATTTCCGGCCCCCGAAGTCTGGCCTTGGGTCTTTGCTGCGGGCTGCACGCATTTCGCGTATAAGTTTTTTCTGACCTATGCCTATGACAGGGGCGACCTGAGCCGCGTCTACCCGATTGCCCGGGGCGCGGCCCCGATGATTGTGGCGCTGGTCGGGGCGGCGACGCTGGCCGACGCGGTGTCGGCATTTGAATATGCCGGGATCATCGTGCTGGGGGCGGGGATCGTGCTGATGGCGCGGGGGGTGTTCAGCCGGGGCGAGGAGCGCCGGCTGCTGCCATATGCGCTGGGATCGGCTGTGGCCACAGCCACCTATACGATGATCGACGGGCTGGGCGCACGCGTATCGGGCGATGCCGCAGCCTATGTTGCATGGGTATTCGTGGCCGACGGACTGATCTTTTCAACAGGCATGTTGGCCCTGCGGGGGGCGGCAATCATTCCGCGTGACCGGCGCAGCTGGGGGCTGGCCAGTGCGGCCAGTGCGGCGTCTTACGCAGCCTATGCGGTATCGATCTGGGCCATGACATTGGCCCCGATTGCCGTGGTCGCCGCCCTGCGCGAGACGTCGATCCTGTTTGCCGTGCTGATCGGCTGGCTGGTTTTCAAAGAACCGATGGACCGGGGCAAAATAGTGGCCGCAGGGCTGATTGTCGCCGGGGTCATGCTGACCCGCCTTTAAGGCAGGGGTGGGTTAAAACCCACCTTACGGATCAAGGTCTTTGGTTTTAATATCCCTGCCCGTGCCCCCCAGACCCGCCACCGGTGCCTCCGGCGGAGGTATTTTGGCAACAAAGAAACTGCAATACAAAGTGGGTTTCGACCCTCTTGCTTTAGCCATCCGTCCCGTAAATTACCTGCTGCACAGCGCCTGCGACCATCAGATAGACCGATGTCACCACCAGCCCCCAATGCGCCCAGCTTTGCGGATCAAAATCGACCCATGCCGCCCAACCGGCAAAAAACACCCAAGCCAGGGCCGTCGGCAATGTGATCAGCCGCCAGCGTACCGTCCGGACCGGATGGATGAATTTGACCGGCACGAACATCGCCGCTGCCAGCACCGTCACCAACGCCACGATCACCCAGAAATTGGGCGATAGCGCGAACAGCACCAGCACCACCATGTTCCAGCAGCCCGGAAATCCGGAAAAGGAATTGTCCTTGGTTTTCATCCTTGTATCGGCGAAATACAGCGCACTGGCAAAGGTGATGACGCAGATCCCGAACCAGCCGGTCCAGCCGGGCATCAGCCCGGATTTGAACAGCGCATAGGCGGGCACGAAAACATAGGTCAGATAATCGATGATCAGGTCGAGCAACTGGCCGTCAAAGCTGGGAGCATTGGTTTTTGTGTCGTAGTGCCGGGCCAGAGGGCCGTCGATTCCGTCAACGAAAAACGCCCCGACCAGCCACAAAAACATCAGGCTCCATTTGCTTTCAACGGCTGCCAGCATCGCCAGCATGGCGAAAACCGCCCCAGTCGCAGTGAGCAGATGAACCAAAAGCGCTTTTTGTTGAACTGTCATCGTCTTGTCATGACCCAAAGCGCGTAACAGGGCAATCAACTGCTGCGCGTTCACCTGAATTTTTCACGACACGCCAGACGCGTGCGGATAGGCCCGGGGATGCGCCCGGGGATGCGCCCTGTCATAGACTTCCATCAGCCGCGCGGTATCGACCGCTGTATAGGCCTGCGTAGTATTCAGGGACGCATGGCCCAGCAATTCCTGGATCACCCGCAGGTCGCCCCCCGCGTTCAATAAATGCGTGGCAAAGGAATGGCGCAGCGCATGTGGGGTCGCAGTGGCGGGCAGGCCAAGTTGCGCCCTCGCCTGTTCCATCACTTTCTGGATCAGCCTTGGGTTCAGCGCACCGCCGCGTGCGCCGCGAAACAACGGAGCGTCCGGGTCCACCCGATAGGGGCAAAGCCGCAGATAGGCGGCCACGGCATCGCGGGCTGCATCAATCACTGGCACGATGCGTTCTTTGCCACCCTTGCCAATGATCCGCATGATCTGGGGCAGCGGTACGTGGGCCCCGGTCAGCCCCAGTGCCTCGGATATCCGCAGGCCGCAGCCGTATAACAGCGTCACAACGGCCACATCCCGGGCCGCGACCCACGGCTCGTGGGCCTGCAGTTCAACCGTGTCGATCATCGCCGCCGCCCCGGTCACGGTCAGCGGGCGGGGCAATTTATTCTGGAATTTCGGGGCGCGTGTGGACAGAACAGCCGTGGCTTCGAACCCTTCGCGGTCCGATAGCCAGCGGTAGAATGATTTTACGGCCGACAAAGACCGCGCCAGTGAACGCGCGCCCACACCCCGCCCACGTTCATTGGCCATCCATGACCGCATGTCGGGCAATGTGACGCGGGCAATAGGCCCCAGACCCACCTGATCTGCCTGATGATTGCCCATAAAGGTCAGAAATCCCAGCACATCGGTCTGATACGCCTTGACCGTATTGGCCGCCGCCCCGTTCAGCGCCTGCTCATGATCCAGCCATGCCGCCAGCGCATGGGACAGCGCCGGACTGAGGACTGGCGATATCACCTCAGGACAGCCAGCGCCGCATCGCCCGTTCAAACACGCCGCCAAAAAACGTCAGCAGATCAGTGCCTTGCTGCGGGCTGAATTGATGCGGGTCTTCGGCCCCCATCACCAGCAGGCCGGGCAGACGACCCTGCCCAAGGTCCAGTTTGATGCAAACTTCGGACCGGATATAGGCGGATTTGTCGCCATAGATCGCGCTGTCTTCGGGATGAACCTGCCGCAACGTGACCGCCCGCGCCGCAAGATTGCGCCCCCGGGTCAGGTAATCGTCGATGAACCCCGGCTGGGCCACGCTCAGCACGTCGCCCAGCCGTTTGATCGCCGGATCATCGCCGCTGGCGACGGATTCAATCACCAGTCTGACTGCATCGACACGCAGTATATCGGCCACATCACTGCCCAGATCATGCAGGAACGTCTCAAATTTGGTAGCATCCATCAGCCGGGTGATCGCGCGGTGAACCTGATTGGTGCCCGCCAGATTCTCGTAGGCTGCGGCGATCACCGACCGATGCGTATCTTCCAGCCGGTCCAGCCGCGCCTCTAGCCGCTCCATCGCGATACCACGCAGGTCTACGATGTTGTTTCCCATGGATTTTTCATTCGCCGCGACGAGCGCACGCATGATGTCCTTGTCGTCTAAAAGGACGGCAGGGTCGGCAATAATGGTCTCGCGGATGGTGTCGTCCATCTTTTGTCTGCTGCTCATGGCTTCACTCTTCTAAGGCGTGATTTGCATCCTCATAGCAGGGTTACACGCAGGATTCTTCTATTTTTTTCGAACACCATCCCGCTATGCGCAGGTTGCAGGTCAGGTCGGGCCAGCCACGTCGGCCTATTGCTGAATAATTCATTGCAAAACGCCCCTTCGGCACATCGACTGGTTGCTTGTGCAGGCGGGCCCTTGCTAGGCTCGCGGGTAATTTAATTGACGGGGCAAACCCCCGCGTTGGAGGGATTTTGTCGCATGTCACACCAGCCCCGGCACTGGGGCAGTCTGGTTTTTTGCGGTCAACCCTTGTCGGCATGATCTTTGGGGTGGATGCGGCGGGCCATTGTCTTGCCATGGCCACCATTTGTTTTGGTGGCGCACTTGCGGCGGGTCTGGGTCTGGCCACTGGACTTTTCCTGTTTGGCTCTCTCGTTGCGACGCTGTTCCTGTTCCGGTTCAGCCGCCTGAAAGTGGCCTTGGCTGTCAGTCAGGACACGACCATCTCGATCCTGGCGCCAGCGGTCATTCTGGCAGCTACGGCGGTAACTGGACCGATGCAGGCCCAGCTGGCCACGGCTTTCGCGGTGATAGGGGCCTCGGCCCTGCTGTCGGGGCTGACCTTCTGGGTGATCGGGCGGCTGGGGTTGGGCCGGCTGGTGCGGATGTTTCCGTTTCCGGTCGCCGCCGGATTTCTGGCCAGCTCGGGTTATCTGCTGGTCTACGCATCCCTGACAATCCTGACCGGTCAGACCGGGCTTACGGCCATTGCGGCTGCTGCGGGCGATCCGACCGTGCAATTGGGGCTGATCCCGACATTGGTGATGGCGTTGGCCATGGTGCTGTCAATCCGGTTTGTCGGAGGCACCTTGCCGGTGATCGTGATCATCTTTTTGTTCATGGCCGGGTTTTATCTGATCAGCTACTTTCTGGGTCTGGACCATGGGCAACTGGTGGACCTCGGGCTTTTGCCGCCGGTCGGGGTGGCCGAGAGTGGTAGCTTTAGCTTTGCAATGTTTGGGATGATCGATTGGGTCGCCGTGGCCAGCGTCGCCCCGACGATTGTTGCCGTCGTATTCCTGAACCTGCTGGGCCTGCTGCTGAACATATCCGGGGTAGAGCTAGCGACCCGCGCTGATATCGACGAAAATCGTGAGTTGCGCGTGGCAGGAGGGGCGAACATCGTCAATGGGGCCTGCGGTGGGCTGACTGCCTATCTTCAAGGTGGAGCGAGCATCATTTTGTTCAAACTGGGCGTGCATCAGGGCGCTGTGATACTAGGTTATGGCGCTGTCATTCTACTTGCAACCTTTATGGCCCCCGCCCTTGTCGCTGTCGTGCCCACATTCATCCCGGCTGCCATGCTGATGTTTATCGGTTTTTCAATGCTCGAGGATTGGCTGTTTGGCACCTATTGGCGATTGACCGGACGCGACTGGCTGATTGTGCTGGCGATTGTGCTGGCCACCGCGTTTGTGGGCGTCATGGCGGCCATCGGGATTGGTTTGGTTCTGGCGCTGCTCAGCTTTGTCTATGCCCTGATCCGGCTACCCGTCATCCGGATCAGCACCACTGCCGCCAGGCGGCGCAGCATCCGTGACCGCAGCATGGTTCAGTCCGAGGCGTTGCGCCGTGAAGGGCATCGGGTGCGCATCCTGCATCTGCAAGGGCCGCTGTTCTTTGGCCTTGTCGAACAGATGACGTCCCATCTGCGCGCCATTCTGACGGAAGAACCAGCGGTGCATTCCGTCATTATCGACTTTACCGAAGTGTACCATTTCGATTCGTCGGCCTGCGCGGCGATCGACAAACTGTCCTATCTGTTGCAATCGCGCGGGATTGCGGCGCATCTGACCGGAGTTTCGCCCAGCCTGCGGGCGGTGTTCAGCAGATGGGGGCTGTCGATGGACGGTCTGGGGCATACCGCCAGCCCTGCGGCCTTTCAGATCTGGCCGCAGCTTGATGTGGCAATCGAGCATTGTGAAAACATGCTGCTGGCCGAGGTTGGCGCGCTGGCCGAGGAACCTGACATCGCACAACTGCTGTTCAAACTGGGCCACAGACATCGGCGCACCGCTGACCTGATCGCATTGATGGACCAAAGGGCCATTGCAAAGGGTAAGGTGCTGATCACGGCAGCAGACACAATGGGCGATGTGTTCATCGTGGTGTCTGGGCGGCTGGGGGTGCATCTGCCGAACGATAATGGCGGATCGGTCCGGGTGCGGGCCATGGGTCCGGGTGCAATTGTCGGCGAGATTGCCTATATGACCGGACAGCCCCGCAATGCCGATGTCATTTGCGAAGAAAACGCGACGGTTCTTTGCCTGCCTGAGATCAAAATCCGCCAGATCGAGGCCGAAGACCGCGATCTGGCTGCTTTGTTGATGTCGATCTTTGCCCGGTCGCTCAGTGCGAAACTCGCCCTGACCAATGAATTGCTGACCTATGCCAATCCGGCGGCGGCGGGCCCCGTCCGGGCAAACACTGTACCTGTCAAATGATCTGCTGACCCGTTTTGGCCCAATCCTTCATGAACTGCTCCAACCCCTTGTCGGTGAGGACATGGCCCGCCAGCCCCTTGATCACCGCCGCAGGGGCGGTAATCACATCCGCCCCGATCAGCGCGCATTGGGTCACATGATTGGCGGTGCGGATCGAGGCCGCCAAGATCTGCGTCTCGAACCCGTAATTGTCATAGATCGTGCGGATATCGCTGATCAAGTCCAGCCCGTCCAGATTGATATCATCCAGCCGCCCGATGAACGGGCTGATGAAGGTCGCCCCGGCCTTGGCGGCCAACAGCGCCTGATTGGCACTGAAACACAGGGTCACGTTTACCATGAAACCTTCGCCCGACAGGACCTTGCAGGTCTTCAACCCGTCCCATGTCAACGGCACCTTGACCGCGATATTGGGGGCAATCGCGGCCAGTTTGCGGCCCTCGGCGATCATATCGTCAAATTTCAGCGCCACCACTTCGGCGCTGACCGGGCCGGATACGATGGAACAAATCTCGCGCGTCACTTCCAGAATATCACGCCCGGATTTCAGGATCAGCGAGGGGTTCGTTGTTACCCCATCCACCATTCCCAGGTCGTTCAATTCCTTGATCTGGTCAATCTCGGCTGTATCTACAAAAAACTTCATGATCTTGCTCCGGGGCATCGTTGGGTCGGCGTTCAGCGTGGGTTTACCCGATGCTGCAGGTCACGGAAACCCCATTCGCACGGCCGGATCAGGCCGCAAGCACTGCAGCCAGTGCCGCTTCGATCGTCACGGTGCCTCTTGAAGGCGCGGGTGACCCCGGCTCGAACCCGATGCGCCCGGTGTTGAGCCCGTCGTAAATCTCGATCAGCCCCTGCGCATAATCCGGCCCGATCCCGGCTGCCAGCAGATCGTCCAGAACCTGCTCCGAGCTTTGCGCCAGCGGTGTCACCTTGCGCTGCAACAGCGTCTCCAGCGTCTGCACCACCTCGTGGACCGTGTAGTCCTGCGGTCCCAGCAGGTTCAGGATGTCGGGGGCGCTGTCGCCGGCCAGCAGGCAGTCGGCGGCGATCCGGCCGACATCTTGCACCGAAACCGTTTCCATCGGCGCATCAAACGGAAAACGACCGGACGGCAGGATGCCGCTGCCTTGCGCAGCAAATGCGCCACCGGTCCAGTTCTCCATAAAATCGGCGGCGCGCAGGCGGGTGATCCGGGCGCCGCTGTCGCCAAGGGCGGCTTCCAGATCGCGCAGGCTGGCAATCAGGCCAGTCGCGTGGGTCAGATGCGCCCCGCCCGAGGACAGGGCCACCACACGCCCCACCCCGGCGCGCCGGACCGCCGTCGCAATCGCCTGTGCCGTGCGGCGGCCTTCGGCCAGCACATCCGGACTGGTCAGGAATGGCGGGATCATCGCATAAACCGCCGTGGCCCCCGTGAAGGCAGCCGTCAGGCTGTCGGCATCCTGCGGCTGGGCAATGCAAATCTCGGCCGCACCGGGAACTTGGTGCGATGCTTGGCGGGTCAGGGCGCGGAACGGTGCGCCGGTTTTAGCAAGGTGACGGGCGACTGCGCGGCCAGTGTTTCCGGTCGCTCCCATGATTGCAAACATCTGATGTTCTCCTGTAGTGGTGTGGGGCACGATACAGATGGCATGCAGATACGACTTGCGTAAGTACGCACAATTTTTATACTGCCCAATATGAAACCAGCGAATGAATTCTGCCCCGTCGCGGCGACGGTGAATGTGATCGGCGGCAAGTGGAAGCCGACGATCCTGTTTCACGTCAAAGATGGGCCGCAACGGTTCAATGCCTTGCGCCGGTTGATGCCACAGATTACGCAGCGGATGCTGACCCTGCAGTTGCGCGCGCTTGAGGAGGACGGGATCGTGGTCCGCACCGTGCATGAGACCATCCCGCCCCATGTCGAATATCATCTGAGCGCCCATGGCGCGACGCTTGGCGGTGTGCTTGATGCGATGGAGCACTGGGGTGATGCGCATGGCACGCGTGGCTGATATGCGGCGGTATGACTGATTTTTTCCATGAAGGCGATCTGGTCGGCGTCCTGACCACGCAACCGCTGGACCGGCTGTTGGACTACACCGCCCCCGAAGGCGGCTGTTGGCTGGGGGCCTTTGTCGAAGTGCCGCTGGGCCCGCGCAAGGTGTTGGGTGTGGTCTGGGGGCCGGGCAAGGGCGATTATGACCGGGCCAAGATCAAAGGCGTGACCCGCGTGCTGGACGCCGCCCCGATGAAATCCGACATGCGCAGCTTTTTGCACAAGGTCGCCGATTACACCCTGACCCCGATGCCCGCGATGCTGCGCCTTGCCACCCGCGCGCCCGGTCTTGGCGATGCGCCGTCGATGCGGGTGGTGTACCGGCTAGGGTCCAAGGACCCCGACCGGCTGACCGAGGCGCGGGAAAAGGTGCTGGGGGTGCTGCGGGATTATGGCGGACTTGCCCTGACCATGACCGAGCTGGCCGAAAGTGCCGGGGTTGGAACGTCGGTCGTCAAGGGGCTGGTCAAACAGGGCGCGATTTCCGAGGAGGAAGCGCCCCGTGATGTGCCCTATCCCCGCCTTGACCCCGATTATGGCGGCAAGGACCTGACGCCCGATCAGGCGGCAGGCGCGCAAGTGCTGCGCGACGCCGTCCGGTCCGGCGACTATGGCACCACTCTGTTGCGCGGTGTCACCGGGTCGGGCAAGACCGAAGTCTATCTTGAGGCTGTGGCGCAATGTCTGGCCATGGGGCGGCAGGCACTGGTGCTGCTGCCCGAAATCGCCCTGACCGGCGAATTTCTGACCCGGGTCGAGGCGCGGTTCGGGATGCGCCCCGCCGAATGGCATTCCGGCGTGACCATGACCGAACGCCGCCGCTGTTGGCGGATGGTCGGGCAGGGGGACGCACAACTGGTGGTCGGCGCGCGGTCGGCTTTGTTCCTGCCGTTCCGCGATCTGGGGTTGATCGTGGTCGATGAGGAGCATGACACGTCGTATAAACAAGAGGACGGGGTGCTGTATAATGCCCGCGATATGGCGGTGTTGCGGGCATCGTTGACCGGGGCGCAGGTGGTGCTGGCATCCGCCACGCCGTCCTTGGAAAGCTGGGCCAATGCGCAGGCCGGCAAATACCGGCGGCTGGATTTGACCACACGCTTCGGGCTGGCGGTGATGCCGGTGATGAAGGCCATCGATATGCGGGTCGAAGAATTGCCGGGGAATGCGTGGGTGTCTCCTACCCTACGCCGTGCCGTGGCCGCCCGGATTGAACGCGGCGAACAATCCCTGCTGTTCCTGAACCGGCGCGGCTATGCCCCCGTAACTTTGTGCCGGGCTTGTGGCCATCAGATCGGCTGTGACCACTGCGATGCGCGGATGGTGGAACACCGCTTTTTGAAACGGCTGATGTGCCACCAATGCGGCGAAAGCAAACCGATGCCGAAAATCTGCCCGGCCTGCGGTGCCGAAGACCGGCTGGCCCCGGTCGGGCCGGGGGTCGAACGGCTGGCCGAAGAAGTGCAGGCGCAGTTCCCCACCGCGCGGGTCGTGGTGCTGTCATCAGACCTGTACGGGTCCGCCCGGGCGCTGAAAGCCCATATCGAGGCGATCGCCCAAGGCGGCGCTGATATTGTCATCGGCACCCAACTGGTGGCCAAAGGGCATAATTTTCCGCTGCTGACCCTCGTGGGGGTGATCGATGCGGACCTTGGCCTGCAAGGCGCGGACTTGCGGGCGGCGGAACGGACGTTTCAACTGATGCGGCAGGTCGCAGGCCGGGCCGGGCGCATGGAAACCCCGGGCGAAGCGCTGTTGCAGACATTCCAACCCGAACATCCGGTGATCCGGGCGATATTTGCGGGCGATGAGGAAGGGTTCTGGAGCGCCGAAGCCAATGAGCGCCGCGCCGCCGGTGTGCCGCCATACGGACGCATGGCGGGCGTGATCCTGTCATCGCCCAATGTGCAGGAAGTGTTCGATCTGGGGGCCGAGATGGCCCGCAATGACGGCCCCTTGCGTCAGATCGGGGCGCAGGTCTACGGCCCCGCCCCCGCCCCGATTGCGCGGGTGCGCGGGCGGCACCGGGTCAGGCTGCTGGTCAAAGCCGATAAAACCGCTCCCTTGCAGGCGGCCCTTGCGGCATGGGTGGCGCAGTTCCGCATTCCCGCGACGCTGCGGCTGTCCATCGACATCGATCCGCAAAGTTTCCTGTGATAACCCATTCTTGACAACGCTTTGTCAAAAATTTTTGGCATAATCCTGCCGGGCACCCTATATCTTGATCATCCCGTCTACAGGAGCCCGCGATGTTCAACCTGCTGCGCAAGAAAACCGAAATGGTCACTGCTGATGCCGCCCTGCCGGGCCGGTCTGCGCCGATCCCTACCGCCACCACGCATTTTATCTTTGACCGCCCGTTGACCGCGGATGTCCCCGCCGGGATGGAAGCGGCAATGTTTGGCATGGGCTGCTTTTGGGGGGTTGAACGCAAATTCTGGGCCCTAAACGGCGTCTGGCTGACCATGGTCGGCTATGCCGCAGGCTATACAAGGAATGCGACCTATGAAGAGGTCTGCACCGGGCGGTCAGGCCATAACGAAGTGGTCCGGGTGGTCTATGATCCGGCAGTGATCAGCTATGAAACGCTGCTGAAGGTATTCTGGGAGGGACATGATCCGACCCAGGGGATGCGGCAGGGCAATGATGCGGGCACGCAGTACCGGTCGGGCATATATACGTTTTCGGATGCACAGGCAGCGGCTGCCGCTGCATCCAAGGCCACGTTCGGACCGCGCCTTTTGGCGGCGGGCTATGGCGCGATCACGACCGAAATCATCCCGGCCACCGTGTTTTACTTTGCCGAAGGCTATCATCAGCAATATCTGGCCAAGAATCCCGCAGGCTATTGCGGGATTGGCGGGACCGGGGTGACCTGTCCGATTGGTGTCGCGGTCTGAACAGGCAAAGGGGGGCGCTGCCCCCCGGCCTTTGGCCTCCCCCCGGGATATTTGGGAACAAAAGAATTGGCAGGACCGGAAGGCTCACTTGCCCCTGCGCAACTGTAAGCCTATGGGAACCCGTCGCAACGCGGAGGTTTTGCCATGACCATGTATTCAGCCTTGACCACGTTGCCGGGGCAAGATGCTGCCGAAGCCTTGGCCGAGGCGCTGGAGTATCTGGAGCCTGCGCCGTTTGGCGTGGGTGTATTCGAGATCGAGGATGGGTCTGGCCTGCGCGAGGTCGGAGCCTATTTCGAGGCTATTCCGGATGATATCGGGTTGGCCCTGTTGGCGGCAAGTCATGGCGCACGGCCGTTTGCCGTGTCCGAAGTGCCTGATGTGGATTGGGTGGCCAAGGTCAAACGTGAATTGAGCCCGGTCGAAGCGGGGCGATTCTTTGTTTATGGCAGCCATGATGCGGACCGCGTACCGCCGGGCAAGGTGGCGCTGCTGATCGAGGCAGCCATGGCCTTTGGCACCGGGCACCATGGCACAACGCTGGGCTGTCTGCGGGCGCTGGACCGGCTGGTCGATGCGGGCTTTGTGGCACAGCATGTGGCCGATGTGGGTTGTGGCACCGCCGTGCTGGGGATGGCGGCGGCGCATGTGTTTGCAAACCCGGTGATCGCCAGCGATATCGATCCTGTTGCGGTCGAAGTGGCGGCGGCAAATGTGGCGGCAAACGGGCTGGCAGGCCGGGTCGAATGTGTCGAGGCTACAGGGTTTGATGACCCCGCACTGGCCGCCGGTGCGCCCTATGATCTGGTTTTTGCAAATATCCTGAAAGGCCCGCTGATCGCGCTGGCCCCCGACATGGGATCCCATGTTTCTAAGGACGGCTATGTGATTCTCTCGGGTATTTTGAACGAGCAAGCCGATGAAGTGGCCGTCGTTTATGCACGCTTTGGGTTCAATGTGACGCAACGTGAAGAGATTGTTGAATGGACGACTTTAACCTTGCGCAAAGTTTCCTAAAATCAGGCGAAAATTGGTGCGTCTTCAGCGGCCTGCCCAAGTTTTGCCACATTTGGCAGACATTTTGCGCTTGTGAGGTGGGGACTTCACTTGGAGGCTGCCATGGCCCACGCTGATCTTAACTTTGAACAACGGGTGCGCCGATTGGCGCACAAGCACCGTCGCATGTCGACCGGTATCGTCCACCGTATGGGGAGCGATGGTCTGGTGACGGCACATGCCCGCCGCCGTATGCCCAGCTTTCCTTTGCGCGGACTGTTGGTGCTGTTTGGTGCGGCTTTCCTGTTCAAGGCATTCCTTTTCGCCGCTTTGGGTGGCTCGATCTACCAAGAGCGCGTCGCGCTTTTGCAAAGCGGCAGTATCGTTGAGCAAGGCGGTGCATGGGTCATGCAAGCCGATCCAGCGACAGTCTGGTTTGCGGCACAGTTGAATTCATTGATGATGTAAGGAAAGGCGAGTGGCCGGATGGCCGTTCGCTGTGTTCCTGAGACCGCGCCATCTGGTTCGGTGCAGGTGAAATATCACAAACAGCAAAATGCCGCCTCGGGGATCCGAAGCGGCTTTTGTAAGTTAAGATGGTCGTTCAGTTGGTCAGATCCGGCCGCTTTTGGCGGCTGTCAGATCCTGCCGCTTTTGGCGGCGATCAGGTCAATGTCGCCCCGGCACAGGCCGATATCATCAAGTTCGCGGGCCGACAGACGCGACAGCGACTTGCGGGTGATGCGGGCATCGTTCCAGTCGGATACAGCGCCGAACATCGTCGTCATCAGGTGAGAGATCCGGGAGCCAGTCGAGGCGTCCGACAGAGAGCGGGTGGTGTCATAAGCGGCCATGGCCAAGTTTCCTAATCGGGGCTGCTGCATTGCAGCGATGTGTCTTGATGCGCAGGAGATAGGATGCCCGCCAAATTTTCACCAGTTGCGAAATCGCATAGGTCTTATGCAAATTCTGCAGATCACGCCTAGTTGATAAGCTTATGTAAAACATTGGTAAAATTTTGCCTCTCGGGGTCGGAATCAAGAATCGGGATGTCGCTTTCAGATAGCGATTGTGGCGCCACTGTGACTTTTGCTGCGACGCGGCGCAAATCCCCCCCTTTCCTCATGTTCCCCGTTTGTGCTAGACTTGCAACACTACCAACAAAAAGCGGGGCGGGGATGCGGGTTTTGGGGATTGATCCGGGGTTGCGCCACATGGGTTGGGGCGTGATCGAGGTCGATGGACCCCGCATTCGCCATGTCGCCAATGGTGTCTGCACGTCTGTAGGCGATGATCTGGGCGTACGTCTGGTGTCGCTTTTTGACCAATTGACCGCTGTTCTGGCCACTTATACCCCGGATGCCGCTGCGGTTGAGCAGACCTTTGTCAACCGCGACGGGGCTGCCACGCTAAAGCTGGGGCAGGCGCGGGGGATCGCCATGCTGGTCCCCGCGCAAGCCGGATTGGCCGTGGGCGAATATGCCCCAAATGCCGTCAAGAAGGCTGTGGTCGGTGTTGGGCATGCCGATAAGGCGCAGATCGATCACATGATCCGGCTGCATTTGCCGGGGGTGGTGCTGGCTGGCCCCGATGCGGCGGATGCCTTGGCCATTGCGATTTGTCATGCGCATCATCTTCAATCGGCCGGGCATTTGAGCCGGGCGATTTTGAGGGCTGCGGGATGATTGGCAAGATTGCGGGGCGGCTGGATTACCGCGCGGCGGACCATGTGTTGATTGATGTGCGCGGGGTCGGCTATCTGGTCACGGTATCGGACCGGGTGATGGCGGCGCTGCCGCCTGTGGGCGAGGCGGTGGCACTTTATACTGATCTGCTGGTCCGCGAGGACCTGTTGCAATTGTTCGGGTTTCTGACCCTGGCCGAAAAGGAATGGCACCGCTTGCTGATGTCGGTCCAGGGCGTTGGGGCAAAGGCGTCGATGGCTATACTAGGCGCTTTGGGGCCAGACGGCGTGGGCCGGGCGATTGCTTTGGGTGATTGGTCTGCCGTGGCCCGCGCCAAAGGGATTGGCCCCAAGACGGCGCAGCGGATTGTGCTGGAGCTTAAGGATAAAGCCCCCGGCGTGATGGCGATGGGTGGGACTGTTCAGGCCGCCTTGGGCGATGAGGTGATCGAGGTGATTGAGCCCAAGCGCCGGGTCGCAACCCCGGTGCAGGCCGATCCGAAGGCCGAAGTCCAAGCCGAGGCTTTATCTGCCCTGACCAATCTGGGCTATGCCCCGTCCGAGGCGATGGCGGCCGTGGCCCGCGCTGCGGTCGAAGCGCCCGATGCCGCAACCCCGGCGCTGATCCGGGCTGCGCTGCGGCTGCTGGCGCCGAAGGGGTAGGGGGATGGGTTACGTTCCCCTTGGCATGCCGCGATTTCGCTTTGTCTATTACAATGGCGGAGAGATGCTGCTGATCCCGGCAAAACGGATTGTTGTAGCGATGATTTTTCTGACAGTGTGGCTGGGAGGATGGACGATCGGCGGGATTGCCGCCATGGGCGAACTGATTGAAGCGTTCGATCCGCTCCAAGCCATCGGGTTCGTTGCTTGGGCCTTTGGATGGACTTATGCCGGAAGCATTTTAACATGGATGTTGGCTGGCTCCGAGTCTGTGCGGATGCGGGGTGGTGATCTAGAGATCGGGTATGCGGTTTTCGGACTAGGACGACGCAAACTATTTCGTGGGGCCGATGTGAAGTCGCTTCAGACGTTGCCGGGGGCCGGAATTTGGCACAAGAGGCAGGCTCCGCCCATGCCGGTTTTTGGGCAATCGCGGGGAACCGTTCGTTTCAGTTATGGTTCGCGGACACAGTCATTTGGGTTCGGCTTGGATGAAACCGAGGCCGCTGAGGTTATCGCCTGGCTGCGCAAGAGGTTGCCGAATGCATGAAGATGTAAACCCTGACCCCCTTATCCGCCCCGCGCCGCGCCCCGAGGATGCCGACCGCGCCTTGCGCCCGCAGATGCTGGCTGAATTCATCGGGCAGGCCGATACCCGCGCCAATCTGCGGGTGTTCATCGATTCGGCCCGGATGCGCGGGCAGGCGATGGATCACACGCTGTTTTATGGCCCGCCTGGGCTGGGCAAAACCACTCTGGCGCAAATCATGGCCCGCGAACTGGGGGTTGGGTTTCGGATGACCAGCGGTCCGGTTCTGGCCAAGGCAGGCGATCTGGCCGCCATTCTGACCAATCTTGAAGCCCGCGATGTGCTGTTTATTGATGAGATTCACCGGCTGTCCCCGATTGTCGAAGAAGTTTTATATCCCGCCCTTGAGGATTTCGAGCTGGATCTGGTCATTGGTGAGGGGCCGGCCGCCCGGACGGTGCGGATTGAATTGCAGCCGTTTACGCTGGTCGGCGCGACAACCCGGCTGGGGTTACTGACCACGCCTTTAAGAGACCGCTTTGGCATTCCGACCCGGTTGGAGTTCTATACCGTGCCGGAATTGCACCAGATCGTCACCCGTGCGGCCCGGCTGATGGGCACGCCTGCCACGGATGATGGGGCACAGGAAATTGCCAGGCGGGCGCGGGGCACCCCCCGGATCGCGGGCCGTTTGCTGCGCCGGGTCGCGGATTTTGCGCTGGTTGAGGGCGACGGCACGGTGACGCAAGCAATTGCCGACCGGGCGCTGACCCGGCTGGGCGTGGATCATCTGGGGCTGGATGGCGCGGACCGGCGCTATTTGCGGCTGATTGCGGAAAGTTATCAGGGCGGGCCGGTGGGGGTGGAGACCCTGAGTGCGGCCCTGAGCGAGCCACGCGATGCGCTGGAGGAAGTGATCGAGCCGTTCCTGCTGCAACAAGGGTTGATCCAACGCACGCCCCGGGGCCGGATGCTGGCCCGTGCGGCCTGGGCGCATCTGGGGCTGGAGGCGCCAAAAGGGCAAGGGGATTTGTTCGCGGGGTAAAGGTGCGACATAATAACCCGTGGCATGTTCAACTAAGGGCAAAGGAGTGGGAAATATGTTTAAATCAGACACGATCCTGCCACGCTGGCTGATGATCTTGCTGGTGCCGTCACTGGCGCTGTTGATGCTTGTATTGTGGTCCACAGCGCATTGGCTGGCCCCGGTTTATTATGGTGTGATGGCCTTGCTGGGCTGGGCGCTGCTGGGGCAGGGGCGCTGGCGTTCTGTGCAGGCCCGGCTGCACCGTTTGCCCGGCCCCGTCTGGCTGCGCTGCATTCTGCTTGGCTATCTGGCCGTGGTGGCCGAAGAGATGCTGGTCGGCACGAGCTATGCCTTGGCCGAAGGCAATTGGCCTGCCCAATGGTTTCCTCGCATGGCCCAGTTCGTTGCGTTCAATCTGCTGGCTTTTACCGGCGCGATTCTGGGGCTGGCGCTGGCCTATAGCCGCTTTCCCGGCCTGCGGCCCTGGCACTGGTTGTTGGCCGGGGGCTGGGGGCTGTTTGCCGAGCGGGTCTGGCTGATCGGCTGGGGCAATCCGATTGCCGGTGCCATCCTCGCCGCTCCGGCGATGGTGGTTTACGCAGTCATCCTCGCCCCGATGATGCTGTCGCTGCCGGTGCAATCCGGCGTGGTCCGGGCCCCGCTATGGGGCGTGTTGCCGGTTTGGGGGGTCATGTTCCTCGCCTCGGTGCCGGCCGTGGCCGTACTGATCCTGCTTCGGTCGGCGTATCCTGCGGCCTTTCCATCCTGCGACTACATCCCGTGCTGACACTCCCGCCGCATCAATTTGCATGCCGCGTCTATTACGAAGACACCGACCTTGCCGGGATCGTCTATTACGCGAATTATCTGAAATTCATCGAACGGGCGCGGACCGAATGGGTGCGCGGGCTGGGGGTTGATCAGGGGAAACTCAAATCCGACGCAGGTGTCGTGTTTGCAGTACGCCGGGTCGAGGCGGAGTATCTGAGCCCCGCCCGGTTTGACGATGAACTGGTGGTGCAGACTGCGGTGCAGGTGGTCGGCGGGGCGCGGCTGGTGCTGCGGCAGAATGTTTTGCGGGGTGATGCCCTGCTGTTTTCGGCGCTGGTCACCCTAGTTGCCCTGACCGCCACAGGTGCGCCAACCCGCCTTCCGGCAGAGTTTCGCCAACGCATTGCCAAGTCATAGCCGAAAAAACATCATTGTGAGCCGTGTTTGGTTGGATTTCCCATTATAAATGCGCTAAGCCCGGTCCTAAGTGCGCCCCAAGATGGCCACATGGCGAGCAAAGAGCGAAAACTATGGACGCAACTGACTTTACGATGTGGGCGCTGTTTGCCCGCGCGACACTTATCGTTAAATTCGTTATGATCATGCTGATCATCGTCTCGGTCTGGTGCTGGGCGGTGATCGTGGACAAGTGGTTGCAATACCGCAAGGCCCGGGCCGAGGCCGAAATTTTCGACCGCGCCTTTTGGTCGGGCGAGCCGCTGGATGCGTTGTTCGATGCGATCGGGACGCAGCCCAAGGGGCAAAGCCAGAAGATTTTCGTCGCAGGCATGCTGGAATGGCGTCGAAGTCACCGGCAGGATGGTGGCCTGATCGCGGGCGCACAGGCCCGGATTGACCGGTCGATGGATGTGGCGATAGCCAAGGAATCCGGGTCGCTACAGCGTGGCCTTGCCGTGCTGGCCACAACCGGGTCCACCGCCCCTTTCGTTGGCCTGTTCGGCACGGTCTGGGGCATCATGAACGCGTTTATCGAGATTGCCGAGGCGCAGAATACATCGCTGGCCGTGGTCGCGCCGGGGATTGCCGAGGCGTTATTGGCCACGGGCCTGGGCCTGTTGGCCGCTATTCCCGCCGTCGTGTATTACAACAAGCTGTCGTCGGATGCTGACCGGATTATCGCGGGCTATGAGGCGTTTGCCGATGAATTCGCCACCATTCTGTCGCGCCAGTTGGATAGCTGATCATGGCCGCCGGGGTGATGAAGAAAGAAGGCGGGCGTCGGCGCAGGGGTCGCAGAAGCCAGCCGATGGCTGAGATCAATATCACGCCGATGGTGGATGTGATGCTGGTGCTGTTGATCATTTTCATGGTGGCGGCCCCACTGATGACCGTGGGTGTGCCAGTTGAACTGCCCAAGACAGCGGCCAATGCCTTGCCGTCTGAGGAGGAGGAACCGCTGACCGTGACGATTACCGCCGAGGGGACCTTGAGCATTCAGAACACCGAAGTGGCCCCGTCCGAATTGATTGCCAAATTGCAGGCCATTGCCGCCGAACGCACCAGCGACCGGATTTTCCTGCGCGCCGATGGGGCCAATGAGTGGAACAAGGTGGCCGAAGTGATGGGCGCGCTGAATGCGGGCGGCTTTTCCAACATCGGCTTGGTCACGGACATTGGCGCGGGCGAGTTTGGCGGGGCGGCGATTGAGGCTCCGGCGATTGTGGACGGCACGATTATCGAAGATACGACGGAATAGGACCGCTTCAGGGTGGACACCATGGAACGCCGGTTCAGCTTTGGCACCTATACTTCCGGGATCGCGCATGTGGTCCTGATTGCATGGCTGTTGCTGGGCTGGGGGCTGACGGCTGAACCTTTGCCATTTGAAGTGACCGAAGTGTCGGTTGTGTCGGGCGAAGAATATGATCGGCTCGTGGCTGCGACCACGCCGCAGCCTTCGACTGAGGAGCCTGTCGCACCGGATGCGCCTGCGGCAGAGGATGCCCCCGCGCCGGAGGCCCCCGTGGTGGAACCGCCGCCCGATCAGGTGACCCCGGATGCCCCGCCCCCCGCGACCGAGGACACGCCCCCCCCGGATGCGCCTCTGCCGATCGAGCCGCCGGCCGAAGGTGTAGAGGAGGCCCCGACCCAACCGCCGCAGCCTTTGGAAGAGGCTTTGCCAGACCCCACGTTGCCCGAAGCGATCCGCCCGGTATCCCGCCCGATTGACCGGGTGGCCCCCGAGGCAGTGCAACCGCCGCCCGAGGATGTGCCGGTGGCCGAGGTGGTGCAGGAGGCTGTGGTGCCGGATGAGGCGGTCCCGCCTGCCGAGGTGGTTGAAGAGCCGTTGGAGGAGGCCGCCCCTGAGGCGGCGGCGACCGAGATTGTGACCGAGGCGGATGAACCTGCGACCGCGCCAGTGACGGCTTTGAGGCCCCCAGTGCGGCCCGAGCGGGTTGTGGCGGCGGCGGAAACGCCGGTCGAGGAACCGGCTGAGGCGGCAACAGTTGAAGAAAGCGTGGAGGCGCCGGATACGACTGCGGCGGATCAGGCGGCTGTGGCGGCGGCTTTGGAGGCGGCTTTGGCCGGTGGGTCGGAAGAGCCCGTGGCGGCCCAAGGCCCACCGATGACCGGGTCAGAGCGGGATGCGTTCCGGGTTGCCGTCAGTTCGTGCTGGAATGTCGATGTAGGGTCAGAGGCCGCGAGCGTAACGGTGACTGTCGGGTTCGAATTGGGCCGGGATGGCAAAGTTGTTGGCGATGTGCGCCAGATTGGCGGCAGTGGTGGGTCCGATGCGGCGATCCAAACGGCGTTTGGGGCGGCGCGGCGGGCGATTTTGCGTTGCCAGCAGGACGGGTTCCAATTGCCCGAGGATAAATATGAGCAATGGCGCGCGGTCGAGATGACCTTTGACCCCAATGGAATGCGTTTGCGGTGACAGAAATGGCGAACATCCGCACGGCCCTGAAACAATGGCAATTGCCTGCTGGCATTGATCCATTTCATGGCATAATTGGGCAAACTGCGCATGTTGCGATCAAACGAGCCGAAAAAAAGAGGATAGACCTGATGACCCGATTTCTGGCCGTTTTGTTGGCCCTGTTCATGGCGGGGCCGACACTGGCCCAAGGCCCGTTGCAGATTACCATCACTGATGGGGTGATCGAACCCCTGCCATTTGCTGCCCCGATCTTTCAGGCGGAAACCGGCGGTGCCGAGCAGTTGGCCGCTGATATCAGCCGTGTGGTGGCCGAGGATCTGGTGGGCACCGGCCTGTTCCGGCAGATCGGCCCGGATGCGTTTATCTCGACCGTCGCCAGCTTTGCCGACCCCATTGCCTATGCCGATTGGCGGGCGATCAATGCGCAGGCTCTGGTCACGGGGGCGGTGTCGGTGCAGGGCGATCAACTGGTCGTCAAGTTCCGGCTGTATGACGTGTTTTCCGGCGCCGAACTGGGCGAGGGGCAACAACTGGTCGGCACGGTCGGCGGGTTCCGCCGGATGGGCCATAAGGTGGCGGACGCGGTCTATTCCCGGATCACCGGCGAGGCCGGGTATTTCGACAGCCGGGTGGTGTTTGTGTCGGAAAGCGGGCCAAAGGATAACCGGCTGAAACGGCTGGCGATCATGGATTATGACGGGGCGGGCATTCAGTTTCTGACCGAAAGCGGGTCGATTGTGCTGGCCCCGCGGTTTTCGCCCACCGGCGACCGGGTGCTGTATACCAGCTATGAAAGCGGTTTCCCCCGGATCAACCTGCTGGATGTGCGTAGCGTCGGAAGGCAACAGTTGACCACCCAAGCGGGTGAAATGGCGTTTTCCCCCCGGTTTTCGCGCGATGGGTCACAGGTGATTTATTCCCTGATCAATGGCGGCAATACCGATATCTTCCGCACCGATCTGGCCACCGGCCAGCATACGCAACTGACCAATGCCCCATCGATTGAAACCGCGCCCAGCTTTTCCCCTGATGGCAGCCAGATCGTGTTTGAAAGCGACAGGTCGGGGTCACAGCAGATTTATGTGATGTCCGCCAATGGTGGCGAGCCGCAGCGCATATCGTTTGGCGACGGGCGGTATTCCAGCCCGGTCTGGTCGCCGCGCGGTGATCTGATCGCCTTTACCAAACAGGGGGATCGGTTTTTCATCGGTGTGATGCGCACCGATGGGTCCGAAGAGCGGCTGCTGACCGCGTCATTTCTGGACGAAGGCCCGACCTGGGCCCCCAATGGCCGGGTGCTGATGTTCACCCGCGAAAGCGAAGGCGCAGAAGGTGCATCGTCGATCTGGTCGGTGGATATTTCGGGCCGGAACCTGCGGCAGGTCGCCACTGGCGGCATGGCGTCCGACCCGTCCTGGGGCCCGTTGCAGCCCTGATGCGGGACTAAAGCGGATGTGATTTTGTCCCGCTTCCCCAAAGGGGGCGGGGCATGCTAGGTTAAGGCTAACGGGCAAGAAAAACAAAGGCGGGTATGATGAACAAATTCCTTTTGGCGACAATTCTGGTGGCAGGTCTGGCGCTGTCGGCCTGCACAAGGCCTGACCGGTTTGGCGCAGGTGCTGATGGCGGGCTGGACCCCAATGGCGGGCTGAACAATGGCGGCATTGACCAGTCCGGTCTGGGCGGCCCGAATGACCCGGCCAGCCCTGCCTATTTCAACCAGACTATCGGTGACCGGGTGCTGTTTGTCATTGATCAATCCACCCTGACCCCGCAAGGCATTGCTACGCTGAACGGGCAGGCGCAATGGCTGCAAACCAATTCTGATTATCTGGCGATCATCGAAGGCCATGCCGATGAACAGGGCACCCGCGAATATAACGTCGCTTTGGGGGCCCGCCGCGCCAATGCTGTCCGCGAATATCTGATTTCCCAAGGGATTTCGGACGCCCGCCTGCGCACTGTCAGTTATGGCAAGGAACGCCCGATTGCAGTGTGTTCGGACGAAAGCTGTTATGCGCAGAACCGCCGTGCGGTGACGGTGATTTCGGTGGGCACGCTGGGATAAACCCCAGCCGCCTGCGCTTTTGCCCCCCGCCAGAGCCTCCGGCGGGGATATTTAAGCACAAAAGATATTGGGGGTCGGGGTTCTTGCAGGATGAAGGGTCAAGGAATGTTGCGGATCAGGGCGATTTTTATCGTGCTGTGTTTGGGGATGCCGGGGCTGGTTCTGGCGCAGGACACAACGCTGGCCGATCTACGTCAGCAACTCTCGACCTTGTACATTGATATCCAGAACCTGAAATCCGAACTGACAGCGTCGGGCGCGCTGACGCAAGGGACCGCGGGCAACACCCCGCTGGAGCGCCTCAATTCCATCGAGGCGCAATTGCAGGCCCTGACCTCGAAGACCGAAGAGCTGGAGTTCCGGATCAACCGCATCACAGTCGATGGCACCAACCGCATTGGTGATCTGGAGTTTCGGATTTGCGAGCTGGAAGCGGGCTGCGATATTGGGGCGCTGGGCGATACCCCCAGTCTGGGCGGTGTGGACAATGGCGCCGAGGTGACCGGCCCCGCCGAAGTTGTTCCGCCGACCGGTGATTTGGCTGTCAATGAGCAGGCGGATTTCGAAAGGGCACAGGCGGCCGTTGCGGCCGGCGACTTTCGCAGCGCCATTGATCAGCTTGCGACCTTTGGCACGGCCTATCCGGGCAGCCCCCTGACAGCGCGTGCGCTCTATCTCAAGGGCGAGGCGCTGGAGGCGGCAGGCGAGTTGAGCAATGCCGCCCGGGCCTATCTGGAAAGCTTTTCGGCGGAACCGGCCGGGTCGATTGCGCCGGATGCCTTGTTTAAGCTGGGCGTGTCGCTGGGCCAGTTGGGCCAGACCGCCGATGCCTGCGTCACATTGGCCGAGGTCCCCACCCGGTTTCCCGGTGCCCCCGCCGTGTTAGAGGCGCAATCGGCGATGCGTAATCTGGGATGTCCTTAGACGAGGCCTGGCTGGCTGCGCAGGGCGAGGATGCAGCGCTGTTGCGGGCTGCCAGCACGGCGTTCTTTTTTAACAAGCAGGTGAATGTTGGCGTTGCTGTGTCGGGCGGCAGCGATTCGATGGCGATGTTGCATCTGATGGCGCGGGTCGCACCCCAGATGGGGTGGAGTGTTCATGCCGTGACGGTGAACCATGGGCTGCGCCCAGAGGCCGTGACAGAAGCTGCATTTGTTGCGTCAGCCTGTGTCGCACTTGGCGTGCCCCATGCAACATTGCAGTGGCAGCGGATTGAGACGACAGGCAATCTTCAGGATCAAGCGGCCCGTGCGCGATATGGGTTGATGGCGGGCTGGGCGCAGCGCCACAGCATAACCCATGTCGCGGTCGGACATACCGCTGATGATCAGGCGGAAAACTTTGTGATGCGGTTGGCACGCAAGTCCGGGATCGACGGTTTGTCTGGGATGCGCCGGGAATGGGATCAGGCAGGGGTGACATTCGCCCGGCCGTTTTTGTTTCATGCCCGGGCCAAACTACGGGCCTATCTGAGCGATGCGGGGATCGGCTGGATGGACGATCCATCAAACGAAAATGATCGGTTCGCACGCGTCAGGGCCCGCAAGGCCATGGTTCATTTGCAGCGGCTTGACATTTCGACGACGGTTCTTTCCGATGTCTCGGCCCATCTGTCAGATGCCCGACAGGCACTGGAAAGTTACAGTCAGGACATAGCCCACCGGATTGTTATTTGCAGAAAAGGTGACGTCATCATTGACTGGCGTGGGCTGCAGACATCACCATCTGAGGTACAGCGCCGTGTGATGATTGCGGCACTAAGATGGGTTTCAGGTTCTGAATATCCGCCAAGGTTTGCCGCGTTACAAAATCTTGAAATGGCCATCTTCCGCCGCAAGGACAAAACCCTGTCGGGCTGCCGGATTGTCAGTTCGGATGTGTCGGTGCGCATTTTCAGGGAATATAAAGCGGTGGCGGGCCTGTCTGGGCCAACCGATCAGATTTGGGATAACCGATGGCAGCTCAAAGGCCCGCACGATCCTGGGTTGCAGATCGGGGCACTTGGCCCAAAGGGTCTGAAAGCCTGCCCCAACTGGCGCGCCACTGGCCTTCCCCGCATGTCGCTGCTGTCCTCGCCCGCCGTTTGGCAGGGCGACACCCTGGTCGCTGCCCCGCTTGCTGGCTTCAATGATGCATGGCAGGCGCGAATTGTCGCGGATTTTCAGTCTTACTTGCTTTCGCATTGAACATGGCGGGCTGATGTCTATCTTAGCACAAAGGCCAACGCGCAGGTGCTGCGTTCTGGTCAGGGGTTTCAAAGGAGAGTGCCTTGGGCAATGTCCGTAATATCGCCTTTTGGGTCGTGCTGTTTCTGCTGATCCTAGCGCTGTTCAATCTGTTCAATAACAGTGCCAATACAGTGGCATCGAATGCGCGCAGCTATTCTGAGTTCGTCTCGGCGGTGCAGGGTGGCAGCGTGTCCGAAGTGACACTGGATGGCGAACAAATCCGCTATCGCGGCACTGACAATAACAACTACGTCACGATCAAACCGGAAGATGCCGCCGTGACCGATCTGCTGATCGACCGGGGCGTGCCGTTCACGGCCAAAAGTCAGGCAGAATCGACTCTGAAATCGTTCCTGCTGGCGTTGGCCCCGTTCGTGCTGCTGATCGGTGTCTGGGTCTATTTCATGAACCGGATGCAGGGTGGCGGGCGCGGCGGTGCGATGGGCTTTGGCAAGAGCCGCGCCAAACTGCTGACTGAAAAGCAGGGCCGCATTACGTTTGACGATGTGGCTGGCATTGACGAGGCCAAGGAAGAGCTGGAGGAAATCGTTGAATTTCTTCGTAATCCGCAAAAATTCTCGCGCCTGGGCGGCAAAATTCCCAAAGGTGCGCTGCTGGTCGGCCCGCCTGGCACCGGTAAAACCCTGCTGGCCCGCGCCATTGCCGGCGAGGCGGGTGTGCCGTTTTTCACCATCTCGGGCTCAGATTTTGTCGAAATGTTCGTCGGTGTCGGTGCATCCCGGGTTCGTGATATGTTCGAACAGGCGAAAAAGAATGCGCCTTGTATTGTCTTTATCGACGAGATTGACGCCGTGGGCCGGTCGCGTGGCGTGGGCTATGGCGGCGGCAATGACGAGCGTGAGCAGACGCTGAACCAGTTGCTGGTCGAAATGGACGGGTTCGAGGCGAATGAAGGCATCATTATCGTCGCGGCGACCAACCGCCCCGATGTGCTGGACCCCGCCCTATTGCGCCCCGGCCGGTTTGACCGGCAGGTCACGGTGCCGAACCCCGATATCAAAGGCCGCGAGAAGATTCTGGGTGTTCATGCCCGCAAGGTGCCGCTTGGCCCCGATGTGGACCTGCGCATTATCGCCCGTGGCTGCCCCGGATTTTCCGGTGCTGATCTGGCCAATCTGGTGAACGAAGCGGCCTTGATGGCCGCCCGGATTGGTCGCCGCTTTGTCACCATGCATGACTTTGAATCCGCCAAGGACAAAGTGATGATGGGTGCCGAACGCCGGTCAATGGTGATGTCGGAAGACGAGAAAAAGCTGACCGCCTATCACGAGGCTGGCCATGCGATTGTGGGCCTGAACGTGCCGCAGCATGACCCGATCCACAAAGCCACGATCATTCCGCGTGGCCGCGCACTGGGTCTGGTCCTGTCTTTGCCGGAACGTGACCAGTTGTCAGTCAGTTTCACCAAATACCGGTCGAAGATTGCCATGGCGATGGGCGGCAAGGTGGCGGAAGAGCTGATTTTCGGCAAAGAGAACGTCACCAGCGGGGCCACCAGCGATATTCAGCAGGTGTCCAAGATTGCCCGCGCCATGGTCACGCAGTTCGGCATGTCCGATAAAATCGGCCATATCGACTATGCCAATGAACAGCAAAGCTATCTGGGCGCATATGGCGGCGGTACCAATCATTCCGCCGAAACCCAAAAGCTGATCGACGAAGAAGTCCGCCGGATGATCGACGAAGGCTATAACACCGCCAAACAGATCCTGACCGACAAGGCCGATGATCTGAAGCGGCTGGCCGAGGGGCTGCTGGAATACGAGACGCTGACAGGCATCGAGATTGCCAAGGTCATAGCAGGCGAAGCGCTGAACCGCGGTGACGACAAAGACGACGGCATGCATACGCCCGGCGGTGGGGCCTCGGTCACGGCAATCCCGAAGACCAAGCCGCGCAAGCCCAAAGAGACCGGGCTGGAACCCGAACCAAGCGTCTAGAAAAGCCTTTCACTTTTCGCCGCCCCGGATTATCCGGGGCGGCGTTTTACTGTCATCAGGTGACCCATGCCCGCGCTGATCCCGACCCAAATCACCGGCACGATCACCTGGCTGGGGCACCAGCCGGACCCCGTGCTGAATGACGTTATCCGGGCACTGCCATTGACCGAAATGGCCCTGACCTTTGCTGGCTATGCGGGCGAAAGTCATGCCGGTCTGAACCGGCCGTCCTGCAGCCGGGTCAAGGCGCAATATCCGCGCGGCACCGAAATCCGCAACGTACGGCAACTATCCGTCGTCAGCGCCGAGGAAATGGCGGCTGTGGCTGCCGAACTGGGGCTGGATACGTGGGATCATGCCTGGGTTGGCGCGTCTGTGGTCATCTCTGGCATCCCGGATTTTACCCATATTCCACCTGGGTCGCGGTTGCAGGCGGCGGGTGGGGCCACCTTGACCGTGGATATGGAAAACCACCCTTGCATCGAACCTGCCAAGACCATCGAACTGGTGCATCCCGGCCAGGGCACAGCCTTTAAGGCGGCGGCAAAAGGCCGGCGCGGTGTTACAGCTTGGGTCGAACGCGAGGGTGTTCTGCGTCTGGGTGATGTGGTCACATTGCACATCCCCGACCAACGGCCTTGGGCACCCGGCCTGATTTGACGGCTTTTCGTCAGCCCCGCCGATTCCGGGGTTGGAAATGTCGGAAATGCATTTCAAGTCCTGCGCGCGCCGCTCTATACGGCGTCTAGCCGCCGGGCAATTGCGCCCAGCCCCAAGGGACTTGACCATGACCTTTAAAACCGACATCCAGATTGCCCGCGAAGCCACCAAGCGCCCGATACAGGAGATTGGTGCAAAACTGGGGATCGGGTCGGACGACCTGCTGCCGTATGGCCATGATAAGGCAAAGCTGTCGCAACGGTTTATTGACGAGGTGCAGGGGCGCAAGAATGGCAAGCTGATCCTTGTCACCGCAATCAACCCGACCCCGGCGGGCGAGGGCAAGACCACGACAACGGTGGGTCTGGGCGATGGGTTGAACCGGATCGGTAAGAAGGCCGCCGTGTGTATCCGCGAGGCGTCGCTGGG
Organism: Rhodobacterales bacterium; assembly: GCA_031422295.1. GTDB lineage: Bacteria > Pseudomonadota > Alphaproteobacteria > Rhodobacterales > Rhodobacteraceae > JANOMH01. Next base: position 194,979 of record JANOQM010000030.1, read on the forward strand.
GCCAAACTTCGGGATGAAGGGCGGCGCTGCGGGCGGTGGATACGCGCAAGTGGTGCCGATGGAGGATATGAACCTGCATTTCACCGGCGATTTTCATGCGATCACCAGCGCCCATAACCTGCTGTCTGCGATGATCGACAACCACATCTATTGGGGCAATGAGCTGGAGATCGACATCCGCCGTGTCGTCTGGCGGCGGGTGCTGGACATGAACGACCGGGCCCTGCGGCAGATCACGGCCTCGCTGGGCGGGGTGGCCAACGGGTTCCCGCGCGAAACCGGGTTCGATATTACCGTCGCCTCCGAAGTCATGGCGATCCTGTGTCTGGCGCGCAATCTGGCCGATCTGGAAAAGCGGCTGGGCGATATGATTGTCGCCTACCGCCGCGATAAAACCCCGGTTTTCTGCCGCGATATCAAGGCGGATGGCGCGATGACTGTGCTGCTGAAGGATGCAATGCAGCCCAATCTGGTGCAGACGCTGGAAAACAACCCGGCCTTTGTGCACGGCGGCCCGTTTGCAAATATCGCGCATGGCTGCAATTCGGTGACGGCCACGACCACAGCGCTGAAAATTGCCGATTATGTGGTGACCGAGGCTGGGTTTGGGGCCGATCTTGGCGCTGAAAAGTTCATGAACATCAAATGCCGCAAGGCAGGGATTGCGCCCGATGCTGTGGTGATTGTAGCCACGGTGCGGGCGATGAAGATGAATGGCGGCGTGGCCAAGGCTGATCTGGGCGTCGAAAACGTCGTTGCGGTGCAAAAGGGCTGCGCCAATCTGGGCCGCCATATTAGTAATATCAAAGGCTTCGGCGTGCCTGCAGTCGTCGCCATCAACCATTTCGTCAGCGATACCGATGCCGAAATTCAGGCGGTCAAGGATTATGTCGCGGCCCAAGGGTCCGAGGCGATTTTGTGCAAGCATTGGGCTTTGGGCAGCGCCGGGATCGAGGATCTGGCGCATAAAGTCGTGGCATTGGCCGAAAGCGGGCAGGCGCAGTTTGCGGTTTTGTATCCCGATGACATGCCGCTGTTCCAGAAAATCGAGACGATTGCCAAGCGGATTTATCATGCGGATGGCGTGATTGCCGATAAATCGGTGCGCGATCAACTGCATGTCTGGGAACAGCAGGGCTACGGTAACCTGCCGATCTGTATGGCCAAAACCCAATATTCATTCACCACCGATCCCACCCAGCGTGGCGCACCCACGGGCCATTCGGTGCCGGTGCGCGAAGTGCGGTTAAGTGCGGGGGCAGGGTTTGTCGTGGTGATCTGCGGCGAGATCATGACGATGCCCGGCCTGCCGCGCGTGCCCAGCGCCGAAACCATCCGGCTGAATGCGGCGGGTCAGATCGAAGGGCTGTTCTAAACTGCCGCATTGATCTTTCTGGTCGCTGGTCCGAAAAGAGGGCAGTGACCGACAGAAAGAATTGAAGTGAAAAAAGCCGCTGAATGCACATCGATGACCGAGATTCGGGCCGAGATTGACCGGCTGGATCAGGACCTTGTGCGCCTGTTCGCCGAACGCGCCACTTATATTGACCGCGCATCCGAGATTAAGGCGACGGTTAATCTGCCCGCGCGGATCGGGTCCCGGGTCGAGGAAGTGGTGACCAATGTGCGCGCCCATGCGCTGACCTATGGCCTGCCGCCAGATCTGGTCGAAAAACTGTGGCGGCGGCTGATTGACTGGTCGATTGCCCGCGAAGAAAGCAGGCTTGGCCCCGATAGTCTGCGATCCGATGATTTTAAAAAGGACGAATGAATGACGGCTCATGTGATCGATGGTAAAGCCTTTGCCGCCACGGTGCGTGCCAAGGTTGCGGCCCATGTCGCCCGGATCAAGGACGAGGCGGGGGTTGTGCCTGGTCTGGCCGTCGTGCTGGTCGGACAAGACTCTGCGTCTGAGGTCTATGTCCGGGCCAAGGGCAAGCAGACCGTCGAAGTGGGAATGTCATCTTTCGAACATAGGCTGTCTGTAGACACAACCGAGGCTAATTTGCTGGCGGTAGTCCACGCGTTGAATGCCGATCCAAAAATTCACGGCATTCTTGTGCAGTTACCGCTGCCTGCTCATCTGAACTCTGACCTGATCATCAATGCGATTGACCCGGCCAAGGATGTCGATGGCTTTCACATTTCGAACGTGGGGCTTTTGGGGACGGGACAAAAGGCGATGGTGCCCTGCACGCCGCTGGG
>JANOQM010000031.1:0-4190 GCA_031422295.1 Rhodobacterales bacterium
GGCATCCCGCTGGGCATCTGGTTTGCACGATCCAAGCGGGCCTGCGCCGCCGCCCAGCCGGTGCTGGATTTCATGCAAACCATGCCGGCCTTTGTTTATCTTATCCCGGTCATCGCGTTCTGTGGCACCGTAAGCGCGCGCCGCCTCTTTCACCTCGTCGGACACGCCGTTCAGGCCCAGCGTGGTCAACCTTATCACCGGCGGCATGCCAAAGATCAGCGTAGCAATGATGCCGGGCGGCTTACCGGTGCCAAAAAACGCGATGACCGGGATAAGATAAACAAAGGCTGGCATGGTCTGCATGAAATCCAGCACCGGCTGTGCCGCGACATAGGCCCGCTTTGAACGTGCAAACCAGATGCCCAACGGGATGCCGACCAAAATGCACAGGACCGACGCCGCCCCCAGCAGCGCCACCGTCAGCATCGACAATTCCCAAAATCCGAACAGCCCTAGATAGGCGAGGGCGGCGGCAGTAAAGATCGCGACGCGCGGGCCAGCCAACTGCCAGCCGAGCGTGCAGATCACCAGCATCACCACCGGCCAAGGGGTGCCGACCAACACCATCTCGAATGCTTCGACCAACAGTCGGATAGCGTTGCGAATGCCGTCGAATACCCCGCTCCCGGCGTCATAGGTGGCGACGAACCCGGCATCAAGCCAGCCTTCAACCGCCGCGAACAGCGCCTTGTCTGCCGGAAACGTCGTTAACCAACCGGGGGGGGCGGCAGCGACAACAGTATAAATCGTGATGCCGTAAATTGCGGTGATCAGGCCTGCGGTGACCGCCAGCCGCCCGGCCGGCGCTCCATGCGGCAAGTGTTGGTTGCCACGCCATGCAGAAAAACGTCGTTCATACAGGCTGTTGGCGCAAAAGCCAGTTGCTAGCCGGACCAGTAGCAGCAGACCGATGCCGCCCCATATGCGCACTCCAGCCCCCTTGGCGCTTTGTGCCGCCGCTGTCCGTGCGGCATCGACCGCCTTTTTCAGGTTATCCGCCAATTTGTCTGCTGTTGCTGCAGCTTGCGGGTTGCCCGCCGCCAAAGCCTCGGTCGCGTCCGCCCGGCGGCTTGCGATGGTGGTCTCCAGCTGCGCCACTCGTGCGTTCGCTGCCCCATCGGTGTTGCCCCAGACGCCCGATGTCACTTGCGTCAGCGCCACAATATCCAGAAAACACAAAAGCAGGAACAGAAACGACAGCCCGCGCATCCCGGCCCACAGCGGGCCAAACAGAGCTGCGGCCGCATTGAAACTGACCGTCCAACCACTGTGTGCTTGCAGGATATCAAAGATCCGGGAATAATAGTTGGCGTTCGGGCCGGCGAACCGCGCTATCAGATCGGTTTTGGTCATCATCATCGCCCCTCGCGGATCGCCAGCAACAGCCGGTCTTTGGTGACAGCCCCCACAAGTGTGCCGCCGTCGTCGATCACCACCGGCAGGTCGGTACCTGCCGCAAGTCCGATCAGCGCATCAAGATTTGCCGACGTGGTGGCACGCGGCGAGGATGCCACATCAAACGCGCGAACGGCCTGCACCGATGCCAGTGGCTCCATGATGGTGCGGGCGGTGATCAGGCCCAGTTTCGAAATATTCTGCACAAATGCCCGCACGTAATCATCGGCGGGTCTGGTCACGATCTCTTCGGGCGTGCCGGTTTGCACGATGCGCCCGTCTTTCATGATCGCGATGCGGCTGCCGACGCGGATCGCCTCGTCCAGATCATGGGTGATGAACAAGGTGGTCTTGCCCAGTTTTTGCGATAGCGCCAGAAACTGATCTTGCAACTGGCGGCGGATCAGCGGGTCCAGTGCTGAAAACGGCTCGTCCATCAGAAGGATCGCCGGATCGGCGGCCAGTGCGCGAGCCAGCCCGACGCGCTGCTGCATGCCGCCCGACAATTCCTTTGGCAGCCGATCAGCGTAGCCTTGCAGGCCCACCAGTGCCAGCTTTTCCGCAGCAACCCGCCACCGCGTGGACTTCGGCGTGCCGCGCAATTCCAGAGGATAGGCGACATTATCTTCAACCGACCGGTGCGGCAGCAGCGCCATATGCTGAAACACCATGCCAATCCGTTCGGCCCTGAGTTCCCGAAGAGCCTTGGGGGACAGCGCCCGCACGTCCTGACCCAAAACCCTGATATCGCCTGCCGTCGGTTCGATCAGGCGGTTCACGTGACGCAGCAGCGTGGATTTGCCGCTGCCTGACAGGCCCATGATGCAGAAAATCTCGCCCTGCTGCACAGAGATAGACGCATCGGCGATACCGACAACGCAGTTGTGCCGCTGCAGAATATCTGCCTTGGGCGCGCCCGCTCTGGCGTCGGCCAACGCCCCCTTTCCGGCGGGTCCGAAGATTTTCCAGACGCCCGACATCTCGATTACAGGGTCAGCCATGCCCACTTTCCCTAATATTCACATAGCATCGGGCATAGCAGCGCACCGCCATGCCTGATGCAGTAATTTCCGAAGCCGGTTACTTCAGCCAAGCGGTGACGCGGTCGGGATTCGCGGCGACCCAGTCCGCAGCGACCTGGGCCGCATCTTTGCCGTCGACAATGACCGAGAAGGAGAAAGCGCCAAGGTCATCCGAAGAAAGGTCCATGTTGCGCAGCATCGAGGCGACCTGCGGTGCGGTTTCGTCCAAGCCGGTCGAGAAGGCCGGCTGAATGAAGGCCGGTGACCATGCCATGGCGACACTGGATGCGTTCTTCCAGTCGGCATCCGCGTCCGGCATGACGATTTTCCAGGCGGCCGGATCATGGGCGGGCTCGGTCAGGATCGTCATTTCGGGATGCACGGTGAACAGGTGGTGCGGCGTGTAGCAAAATCCGACCCATGGTTTGCCCGATGTGATAGCCGCGTCAAGCTGGGCGTAAGCCACGCTTTCATCCAATTCGACAAGATCGACGACTTGATCGTAGCCGTAGCCATAACCCCTGGCCTGCTCCACCGTGGTGGAACCCCAACCCGTGGCACCGATGAATACCTCGCCCTTGCCATTGCCGTCGCTGTCCAGAAGGGCGGTCAATGTCGGGTCGGCCAGATCGCTGATGTCGGCGAAACCCGCCTCGACAGCGACCTTGTTGGCGCACATTCCCTGAACCGCAGGTGCGCCCTTGGTGTTCAGTTCCACCTTGGCCCGATACTGGTCCACCAGCCCTTGCTGGTTGGGCAACCAGACCTCAGGATGAATTTGCATCGACCCCTTGTCGATCGCCTCGAAGATCACGGGGTTGGTTGCGGTCTGCAGTTCGACGGTCAAGCCAAGGTTCTTTTCGATGACTTCCTTGATGACATTCGCGGTGACGGTGACAGACGGCCAATTTGGCACGCCCACGACCAGATCGGCAGCAAGGGCCGGGCTGGCGAAGGCGATGCTGGTGACGAGGGCAGACAAAAGTTTGGTACGCATTTTCTAGTCCTCCGGTTGAGTTGGTTTTTTGTTTAGTTTTAAATGCAGTTCCGTTCAGGGCCTTATCAGGATCGGGGGCGGGCTCTCCGCGCGCGGCGGGACGGTCGGGACTGATCAGATGCCATTCCTGAACCTCTCGACTTCTTCTTGCAGGATCGGGGCGGCAAGGGTCATCGAATGAATGCCCATGATCGTGGTCAGCTGGATCACCTCCAGAATCTCCTCCTTGGTCGCCCCGGAGCGCAGGGCGTTCTGGATGTGGCGGCGCACTCCCGGCCCGTGCAGATGGGTGGTGGCGGCGTTGATGGCAATGAAGATCAGCTCCTTGTATTTCTGCTCCAGCGGGCCCTTGCGTTGCGGTACGGCGCGAAAGGCCAGAAAAGCCTCCAGATATTCTGGGTCCATTTCCTGCATCAGGTCCCACATCGGGTTCCAGTCGCCGGTGGCGCGTTGGGCTTCGGTGTTGGGGTAATTCGGGTTTTGGGTCATCGGATCAGCCTCCACGGTGCTTGAAACTGTCGCGGCGGAAGGAATAGAGGGCCGCCGGATCAACCGCCACGTCGATGACGGCGGGCTTGCCGCAGACCAGCGCCGCCTTTAGCGCCTCGGCGACGCCCGCCAGACTGTCGGCCCGGAACCCCGCCGCGCCATACAACTCGGCCAGTTTGTCAAACGGCGGGCTGCTGATATCTGCACCGATATAACGACCGCCAAAGAAATCACGCTGATAGGCCTTTTCCGCGCCCCAGCATTTGTTGTTCATAACGATGGTCACG
>JANOQM010000032.1:0-31861 GCA_031422295.1 Rhodobacterales bacterium
CAGGACGTGTTTCACTACATCGAGATGTTCTACAACCCAAAACGCAAGCACACGAACAACGATATGCTGTCGCCCGTTGACTTCGAAACCAGACAGCAGAAACTGAACAAGGCAGGTGTCTAGGAAACTAGGGGCACCTCAGTCGAACCTGCCCGAGGCGAAAACATCCGCCGCACGCGCAGTGTAGGAGAGAGGTTCGGGTGGTGTCCAGTCAGCAAGGCCGATTGCTTGGAGCAGGATTTCCGAGGCATGCTCGACGGCTGCGTCGACCTCGGCCCTTATCTGCTTTGAGTGCAGAATTGTTCGCTGGACGGCAATCGCCAAGCCGTTAGAAAACAGTGGGACCTCAATGTCCTGAAATTCTACAAGCTTTATCTCTGGTCTTGTCGCTTTGATGCCCCGACGCCGAAGCTGGCTCTGACCAAATTTTCCATTGAGGAAGGCGCAAAGCATGTATGGCTTGACGTGTTTTTTCGGGCGAAGAAGACCCACATGAGCTATAGTATTGGCCTCACTGAGCTGACTATCAAAGACGGCGCTCTTTCCAAAATAGACGCCGGTTTTGGTCACGAGCACATCACCAGGCTTCATTTGGCTACGTTTGAGAGTTCGATGATGAGCCTCGGAGATCATTCTTAATTCCGAGACGTCTATCCAACCCTCCTTAACATTCTCGCTTAAGATGAACGGGATACCCTCGTCTTGGTAATCAGCAACGCCATGATCTCCGTCCGTGATCAAGGAACACGCAGACGAAAGTTGCTCCAGCTGAAAACCGGCCGAACGAAGTCGTCTCTGATCTTCGACAAAGCTGCGAAGGTAATATTCCGAACCAATCGTAAGTAGGTTCTCAAGCATGGACAAAGGCATAATTGTTGCCTCAAGCCCCTCCAACAGACCGCTCAGGCGGCCTTGGTCGAAGGGGCGGCCCGAAAAAAACTGAAGGCCTCCTTACGGGAAAATTCTTCGAAGGCCTCCGCGATCCCGTCCTCGGTCAGGCCATCGTGGTTAAACAGGTCATGCGACACAACGAAATGGCCGTGCGAGTCACGCATGAACGTGCCGTCCGGGTTCTTGCGATAGACCTTGCGGCCCGAGTTATCGACGCTTTCAACCTGCTGCGTGGCAAAGAAGATGTCGTAGTCCTCGACCTTCGAGCAAAGCGGCCCCGCGTTGGCGTTGTCGTTCCATTTCTGTACAAGCAAGACGCTGGTCTTGGTGCCGGTGTGCGGCTTGAAGGTGTTCGGGTGCAGCCCCACCACTGCGAGGATGCGGCAGCGTTCCATGATGAATTCGCGCATCCGTTTGTCGGACGAGTTGTTAAACCGCCCCTGCGGCAGGACAACCGCCATCCGCCCTCCGGGTTTGAGGAAGTCGAGGTTGCGTTCGATGAATAGCAGATCGCGGGCAACAGCGCGTTCCAGCTTGTGTGTTTTCGCGTTGTGCGCAAGGTCATAAGGCGACAGCATGTCGGACTGCTTGATATCCCCTGCAAACGGCGGGTTGGCCATAAGCACGTCAAAACCGAAGTTCCGGTAATCCTGCTGGCGCGGGTTCTCACGCAGCTTTCGCAACCGCCGCCAGCCGTCGCCGTAGGTGTCGAGCCAATCATCCTGCTTGGCCGTTTCATCCCACTTAGGCCAATCAAGAGTGTTCAAGTGTAACACATTGGTTTCACCGTCGCCAGCGATCAGGTTCAGACAGCGCGACACGCGGACGCTCTTTTCATCGAAGTCGATGGCAAAAACGTTATCCTTGACATAATCGACGCAGCGGGCGGGCTTTTCGTCCATGGTGAACAGGTGGCTTTCGGGAAGCCCCATCTGATCCATGATGTTGCGCCAGACGTGGAACATGGCATGCACAGTGAACCCCGCTGACCCGCAGGCGGTGTCGATCACTGTTTCAGTTTCCTTGGGGTTCATCATCTTGACGCACATGTCGATGACCCAACGTGGCGTGAAATACTGCCCCTTTTCGCCCTTTGACGATTTCGACACGAGGTATTCGAACGCGTCATCAATCACATCGAGATTAGAGTTGAACAGCTTCCACTCTTCTAAGGAACCGACGCACACTTGCAGGTGATCTGCCGACAGTCGGACGCGTTCATCTTCCAGAAAAACGCCCGGCCATTTTTTCTTGGCGTCGTCGAATAAGTTCTGGATTGCGACCTTGAGCTGTGCTGCCGTATTTTGGTTTCGAAAGCGCAGCGCCGTGCCCCGGCGGTGTGAAGTCATCTCGTCGTAAAGCTTCGTGAAGATCAGCTTGAAGACTTCTTCGAAAACATCGACACCAGCATTCGCCAGCACTTCGTCTTCCATGTCCTCGATCAGGTCGCGCAGGGAGCGGGCAAACTTGCCTTCTTTCACCCGTTCGTCTTCGAGGTCGATTAATGTCTGGATGGTCCATGGCTGATCCACGACCTGTTCAATGGTCTGATCCGCGCGCGGTAGTTCATGGATGGGTATGAAGTAGTTGGGGTTCTTGCGATGCCAAACCTCGGCCAGAATACCGTCGCTCCAAAGGGCCAAGGGTGCCCCGGTAGCGTGGGCATATGACCGGAGTTGCTCCTTCCCGTCCTTCAACTTGGCCTGCTTCACCTCTATGATGATGTAGGGCACCGCTGGGCGGTCAGCGTCGAAAACCACAATGTCAGCCCGCTTGGAACTGTCCCGCCCAAACGTGATCGGATATTCGACAACAATCCGGGAAGCGGCATAGCCAAGCTGGAAAATCAAGCGGGCCAGCCACAGCTGGCGTGTGCGTTCCTCGGGTTTGAGTTGAACCTCCTTCCCACGGACAAGACAGGTCGTATAGGTTACTGACTTTCCGCGCACATCACGCTCTTGGCTACGATGGTCAAGGGCAAGGTTTTCGTCCTCAGAAAAAAGGACGAACTCGCTGAATTCGGCTGACAACTTGTTCATAAGCACGGTCCCGGTCTTCATTTTTGGGCCTGCTCAACGCGTTTGCGCGCAGTCTGACGGCACGGTTTTCCATTACTATCCTTGGGTTTGCGTTCACAGCAAGCACCAAAGCTGTTTTCCCGGTATCCGCGAAAGCACTGTCTTTTGGCGTGACAGTGGCATGTCAGCCTGTCTCCGATAAATGAAATCAATTGCACTAGGAATGCAAAGTCGCCCAAGCGGTTTCATAACCAGATGGACAAAAATCAGCGAAAGTTTAGGGAACCTTGCCTTTCACAATCCCCAATAGGCCGCTCTGCATGACGTATTCTGGCCAGTGCGACCAGATAGTAGCCGGGTCCCACCAGCCCACTGGATACTGAGCAAGCCAAGCGCGGTAGAGGGTTCGCTTTTCAATTGGCAAAAGTTTCAGCGCCACAGGCAGGGACCGCTGAGCGACCGAGTCCATGAACATTTCCCACATGTAGCTCTTTGGTTCGCTCGGCGGCTTGCTCGGCGGCAGAGCGACCATTTTCAAGCCAAGGAAAGGGTTCGGCATGCTTGGTAGTTTTATCAGTGGCAAGTTGTGAACAAGGCGCAAGCGACGTTCAATCCGCGTGCCTTCGTAATGCGGCGACGTTTGGCCCTTCGCCTTGCGTTTGGCAGCCCGATTGTAGAGCTTGGTCTGATTGCCCTTGGACTTTCCCAAAACCAAGGTTTCCAGTTTGCCACCTGTGCTCCAAGAACGGGCGGTCGTAACTTGTTGGGGCATGACATTAAAATCGTTGATATCAACCTTGGGGACGTCCACTGAGACTTCGATCCCCGTAATGCGGCCATTTTGGAGAACGAATGGCCAGCCATCAGGAATTAAAGTCACCAAGGCAACATGCAAGTCATCCAGACCAGTCGATCCAAGGTCTACTGGGCTAAACTCCAGCCGCAGCTGTTTCGCGTATCCCGATTCATGCCGGTACTGAAGGACTGGCCATTTTTTCGAGTCTATAATGAAAGGTAGCACTACGCGCTTGCTGACGGAGAATTGTCCCCACTTCTTCCCTTCCTTGAAAAACTGAGGGTTCTTCAGCGTCATCCAAATAGATTGGTGGATAGATACCGCGTCGTCGCCTATGGGCACATCTATGATGATGCTGATTTTGTCGATAAAAGGGATCAGAACAAATGGTTGGTTGCTTGGTAACTTGAAGTCTGATTTTTATGCTTTCGCTGGGTTATTGGGTAGGGTTTTGGTCTCGTTAGAGGCTTTAGGTTTTTTGGGGAGCTTGATCACGATCTCGCCCGCCATGTTCTAGGCGAATCTTCAGTGAACCAAATCCACCTATCAACACAGGTGAAAACCCAAACTCCATCTAATGATTGTGAGATTAGCACAGTTCGGCCTCCTTGCCAACATGCAGTAGGGACGCTTGGAGTTTCGTTGGTCCTAACTTTATCGCAGCAGATTGACCGTGATCGCAAGCGGAAGAAAAATCCGCCGAAATTTTCCCGGCTAAGCGAACTTATTGTGCGACGGAGTTCCTAGGCCGACCGAAATTCGCGGGCTGACCGAAGCGAACGCTTCCCAGAATTGCCCATGCGTGCCTCGTCAACCAACCTTGCCACAAAGAACAGAACTTGAGACACGCTAAACTAGTGTTCCCCACCTGACATCGGGTTCCCGGTCCGCCTATGGTGCGATCTCGATTGCTGGGACGAAGCTCCGGGGGCAGTTATGTGGACGGAGCGGAAATTGACACCATCAGTTCAGCAACGGAGCAACAATCAAAAGCCATATACAAGGCTCCTATGCAACCGGAGCGATAACTTGGGAAACAGCTTTTTCGTCGTCCTGAGCTTCATGGCATCATCGGTTCAATCTGCATGCGTCGATATTGGCACCGAGTCTTACCAAGTTGGCGCACATATGGTCCAAATCTGCATGGGACAGGAATGCACCACTGCCGCAGGATGGAGAGAGTGCGGCAACGTCCACTACGCGAGCGCGGATTTTAGTTCGGCTTCAAATACATGGCGGTTTTGGGTGGGCTATAATGACCCCGATAACGATGAGGACAATGATTACTCAGTCTTCTACGAACCCGTTGATCCCGAAGAACTTCCAATGATTGTCGTGGACGGCGTTCCGATCTGGCCAATGCGCGAGGGACTGCCATTGGACTTAAGTGCAATAAAACAAGTGACTTGTATTCCCGATAGCCTTGCGCATGCATGCGCCTTCGTCAATATGGTGGTGGAAAACTTGCGTGCCCGTGACGCCGATTGACTGCACTTGGCATAAAGCGACGCACTGCGCCGGGACGAAGCTAGGACAGCCAGTATCCCGAAGTGGTGCATGAAATGTCCTCCTCTTGGGATCAAACATCAGGTACCGAATCCTAGCTCCGCCAGCGCCTCCAACGCAAGGCGACACATAGTCTTGTCCTTGCCTAAGGGAACCCGCCATCAGCCCTAACAGTCCTAAAACCGTGCTCCCCGATCTTGAAGGACACGCTCAATTTCAGATTCTCCCCATTGGCGGGCAAACTCCAAAGGCGACTGCCCATCTGGTCCCATGGAATGAATATTTGCCCCTAAGTCCAATAGCAGGCTGACAGCTCGGGGATTGCTGGCAAGGATGGCCACATGAAGTGGGGAGCTTCTGAATTCATTTGGTGCATCAAGGTCGGCCCCCGCCTCGGCGATAATTTGAATGGCCGCAAGGTTGTTCGCACTGACGGCGACATGCAGTGGCGTGTAGCCGTCGTAACACCGTTCAAACGGCCCGCTACCCCCTGCCAAAAGCGTGGCAATCTCATCGCCAGTCGCGGTTTCCATTTTTTCGATATCACACAATCCTTGGCGACTTTGGGCCTGAATGGGTGTCGAGCCGAGGGAAAGGCCACACAGCAGCGTGCCAAACAGGCCCGCTTGAAAGATCCCATTTAGTGATTTTTCAGTCGTGACTTGGACATGTGGCGAGTTGTTTTGACGAACAGCACGAAAAAACATTTTAAAACGACCTTATGAATCTGGCTTACATGCCAACGTGTTTCAGTTGTTTAGGCCATGACAGGCAAAATAGGCGCCGAGTTGAGCATGCCACTTTTGTGAGTCATGGCCAAGTGCACATGGTCAGTTCCGAAGCCACGCTGTGACTGTGTAGGCCGCTCCGGGATACCACCGTTCGGGACCGGGCTCCCAATAAGTGACGCTACTGAACGGGCCACCTTCCTCGATAATGACGACACGCACCGGCGTGCTTACGTCCCAACATGCCTCAACTGCTGCGTCGCGACCAGTTGCTTCAAGAATCGCGTGGAGTGTTTGGATGCTCGTAAAAGTCGAACACAGGACCACAATGCCCGACAAAACTTCAATTTCCGACGATTGGGCAAGGTGAAGGTCCGGCAGGCTCTGATCAGTGGGATTCGAGGTTGCTGTCGTGGAGGTTGTCCCGAAAGTGGCCATCAGAAATGTCGCGGCTAAGGCATGAAGCATCAGTTTTTTCCTTTGTTAAGAACATTACGTGCATTTTATATGATCCAAATTGTTCATAGAGTGCGGACGATTTCCAGAACAAAACGTTCCTATGGAACTGTTTTGTCGAAAACTGAAAGAACGCGCGGTGGAGCTGGGCATTTCGAACGCGGAGGCAGCTCGCCGGAGCGGTCTGAGTGAGCGGCGCTATGCACATTACGTCAGCGGTGACCGCGAGCCCGACCTGGCAACTCTGGTCAGAATTGCAAAGGCCCTCGCTGTGACGCCGAACCAACTTTTGGGAGTGGACGAAGGCCCAACTGACGCCGCCCATGACCTTTTGATGCAAAGAGTGCAGTCCGCTGCATATGGGGTTTCGCAGGAGACGCTTGAGCTGTTCGCGGTGCAAATTGAAGCGTTGGCTGCGAAGCGGCTTTGAAGATACGGGTTGGATCACAGTAACGCCCCCGCTGCATTGCCGGTAAACAATTCCCCATCCCGAACATAGCGGGCCAGCATAGCGTCGGAGGCATGGCCTGTTTGGGCGCGGATTTTCAGGGCCGAGACCCCGGCTTGCGCGGCGCTGGTCGCAAAGCCTGAACGCAAGCTGTGCCCGGAATATCCTTCCGGGTTGATCCCGGCGGCTTTGACTCTTTCGCGCAAAAGAACCGAGACGGCATCGCCTGTCAGCGCGTCAGACGCTATCACGTCGTGGCGGCTGATCGGGCGGAACAGGGGGCCGTGGGCAATGCGTGCCGCTCCTAGCCAAGCGTCAAGCGCGTTGACCGGGCAATAGCGGGTGCGACCGAGCGGAACCCCAATCTTGCGGCCTTGGCGCTCTTGGTCGGTCTTTGATCCGCGCAGGGTGACAACCAAACCTTGCCGGACAGTCTCAATATCCGCGACCTCAAGCCCCACCAATTCCGACCGCCGAAACCCGCCCGCGAAGCCCAACAGCAGTAGCGCCCGGTCACGCCGGTCTCGCAAGCCGTCGGTCATGGGGTCGATGGTCAAAAACAGATCATCGCGGAGCAGGGGCTTGGCCTGTTTCTGGGCCGTGCCGTGTTTGCGCCGCAGCCCGCGCAGGGTCGCCCGGACGATTTCATTACGGCAGGGGTTTTGGGCACCCAAGGTTTCATGGGCTTTTGACACTGTCGCAATGCGTCTTTGGATTGTGGCCACGGACAATTGCCCTGCATGGCCCGCGATGTAGGCGCAAATCATTGCCGGGGTGGCCGGGATTGACCCACCCCATTCGCGAAACTGCAACAAATCAGAGTGGTAGGCCCGTTCGGTGTTCACCGAAAGGCTATGGTGGAGTAGATCGGCCACTTGCTCGGAAACGTCCGTGACCTGTGACATGACAGGCGAAACCAATTTGCAATTGATTGCAAACTTTTCTGCTCCGAGTCTTTCGGAACCCCCGTTTGTGACCCGTGATAATGGGGTGTTATCCGGGGTTAGAAAATCATTCCACATGGCTGATCTCCCCCATCACAACCCGGCGCAGGTCATTGAGGCGGGGCAGGCATTCGCGCATCAAGCAAAGGGCCTTGGTGGCCTTGTCTGGGGGCAAGCCCAGGCATTCTGTGTCCATCAGCCGACGCAGCTCATGGCCAAGCTCACCGTCACGCCGCCGCACCAGCAGGCCGCTTTCCACACGGAACAAAAGCTGCGCGAGAAATTCGGTGCGCCCAACGACGGGCAGATTAGCTTTGGCCCAAACTGCTATGGTCGCATCACCGGAAAGAAGTTTGCCCAAAGCCGCGCGACCCTCGCGGGTAAACATATCCAGCGCAAAGCTTGGCAGCGGGCCGATCATGGCCACGGGCGGCATCCGGTCATCAACCGTGCCTTCCCGCAGGCCGTTTTCCAAAGATAACAGCGCCACGAGTGGGCAGAGAAGTTCACCTGTGCGGCGGAAACCTTCTTTCGCTATGGCCAACATGGAAGGCGATACCCCTAGTTCATCCAACAGGTCGAAGCCCAACTCCGGATTACCTCGGCGCATCGTCAGGCTTTTGGACGCAACGCGATCTGTGCCGAAGAGATACCAGAGCGCCAAGGCCCTGACTGTCAGGGGGGCGGTGCCAAGCGCAATCATCCGCAATTGGTGGTTGGATATGCGGGCGAATGACCGGCGCTGGTCCGTCAGACCCGGCCAGCTTTCCAGCAGGGCAAACAAGTCATCAGCTGCGCGGTTTTTTGGTGCCGCGACCATCCGTTCCACAATCAGGGACGCCACAGCCCACTCGCCACCTAGGCGACTGCGCATGCGCTTGCCGCCAAGCGATGCCGTGACAAGGCCGACCGTGGGCAGGTCTGCCACCCCGATATCTTCAAAAGCGATAACAGCCGCGAGTCGCCAAAACCGATCCGGCGCTACGTCGAGGAGTGTTGAAGTAGCGCCAAGCGCAAGGTCGAGCCGCCCGCGTCGGACTGCCTTTTGCAAGAGCGACATGGCCTGCCAAGGGTTGATGGCGAGAGGGGGTGTAAACGGGGGGTCGGACCTTGCAGCACTGTGACGGGCCAGACAGGCCCGAAGCTTGTCGATGGGTTGGATTTCGGTCATTTGGCTCCTCCTTGAGCAGGGGAAGCAAAACCAATGTGCCCTCCGATAACGTAACAGGGGTCGGGACGCAGGGAAGAAAATTGCGTCTAACATTATGATTTTATGAGATAAAAATGGCTAGTCGCCACGCAGAGACAAAATACCCTGCCGCCAAAGACAACGCTGCATGCTTCGATGTGTTTTGACGGTCTGAAGCCTGTCCTACCCTAACCGACTATCAGATTTAGAGTTTTGTAACATACACTTAGAGGAATGTCGTCAATTTCCTACTTTGTCTTTTGGCATTACCTATGTCCCTTTGAGCCGCAGAGAGTCTCAATTTCAAAAACCTAGGTCAAATTGAGCCTTATCTATGGATTCTTTCAGCAGTTTTAAGTTAGGGCCGCTTCCATAAGAGTCATGCACGTCCTTAGCTGAATGACCCAACAACCTCCTTGATACTTCGCCGGAAACCCCCGCGTTTGTTAGCGCATCCGTGAAGTTGTGACGAAAGGAGTGAAATACCGTCTTGTCATTTAGAGGGCCGATTTGTTTGGTATAACGCCCCCAGAATTTCGAGAAGTTATAACTATAGTGACCATCGAGACCAGGCTTTATTTCAGGAAAAAGCCTGCCCTCTGGAGAAGCCTTTGCCACATGATTAAGCAGTCCCAGTTCGATAAGGCGATGATGCACTGGAATTCGGCGATAGCTGGACGTTGTCTTGATGTGCTTGTCTTCGCCTTCGCGTTTGGTGACGTCAAAATAGGTAATGTCATCGTCCTTGCGGACGTCCTTAGTCAAAAGCTGAACAATTTCACCCAAGCGCATACCAGTGTATATTGCGATCAAAGGGACCCAATACTTGCCATCTTTCAAGATCAAATTCCCCGGGAAGCTTCGGGAGGTTTGGCTTTTGCATCCCGAATAGATCGGCGAGGCAAATATTACCTTGAGGTCAGCGCCATCGTAGGGAATTACTTCCTTTTCGGTCGGGCCTTTCTTTTTAAAACTTACCTTGATCGCTGGCCCAGGCTGTTTGTCGATATGTCCTTCTTCAGTCGCCCATCTGGTAAAAGCATGCAGGAAATCGAGCTCTTTCTTTTGTGACTTGGGCGACAATGTAGAACCAGTTTCGTTTAGATCGGCTGTGTCGATCAACGACATGCCCTGAAACTGTTTCATCTTGGAATAATTTGGCGGGATTCGAGCGAGAAGGTTCCTATACTTTGTGATATCTGTTGTTGTGATCAGCTGTAATTGGCGGTCTGCCCCGATCACTTCCATTGCCTGTCGCAGCGTTTTACTGACAGACTGCATGGTCTTCGTTTCCCACCCGGGTTTCTTGAAATCCAAGTACAGTTGCACGACTTGCGCAAACGTTTGCGAGGTCTGGGGGACAGTTTCAGTCTCCCCCGGAATGGCAGGTCGCCCGATTGCAGTCATCCCGGCGAACATAGGGTCGATAGGCGCACTGGCCCCATAGTCGCCGCTCAGCTTTGCGACGAAGATGCGGAAATGTTCGATGTCAGCGCGTAGGATTAGTATTTGTGCTTGTAGCAAAGCCTCTAGATCGACAGCTGGAACAACATTGGAATCTGGGTTCAACAATGTGCGGGCTTCAAATTCGACGCGTTTGCTGAAAGTCGCTTGAACGAGCTCCCCACGTAACTGCTCGATGATTGCCTGTGCGCCCTCAATTTCTTTGTTGATATTGATCGTCTTATCGGTCGGCAGGTCAAGAACGAGTTCGGCGTCCTTATCGAGCCGTGCCTGAAAGTACCTCCTGACTCGCGCTATGATCTCGGGCTGCGAAATGTGGGGCATCCGGGGCAAATCCTTAAATAGCTTGTCGATGTCATTACTCAATTCACGACAACGCAGCTTCGCTTGCAAGGGCTCAGTTGTTCTGAGAGAGCCTGTCAGTTCCTGCCGCCCGATCCGTGACAAAAGGTGTTTGGGGACTGCCATACGATAATGAAAGGTCGCACCGCGTCTCACCAGCCTTGGCGTTGTTGCCAATTTTTCCCCCCGGGACTGTAACAGTCCACTGTAGCAGGGAATCACTACGCCATTTTTTGTTCTGGAAAGAAGATGTGAATTCAATCACTTAGGGCTGATGTGGCGGAGAGACAGGGATTCGAACCCTGGGTCGGCTTGCACCGACAACGGTTTTCGAGACCGCCGCATTCGACCACTCTGCCACCTCTCCGTGATCAAAGCTGTAATCTGGCTTGCGTTTACTGATCACCGGACACTGGCGCAAGTCCCATTTCCATCGGGGCTGGACCGGCGCGTGCTGACAATCCCGTCAGAACCGGGGGCGGCCCTTGGAAATAACCGCCGAGCGGCCTAGTGTTTTGATTTATTCACCAAAGGGGCCCCCGATGCTGCACCGCTTTGCGACTATGATGATTGGTCCGGTCCTTGCCATCGGGCTGGGCCTTGGGCCTGCGTTTGCCCAGACCGAGCCGACCCCGGCGGATCAGTTATATGCGGCGCTGAAACTGCCCGAACTTTTGGACGTCATGCGCCAAGAGGGCATTTCATATGGAGCCAAGATTGGCGCTGATCTGTTTGCTGGCGCTGTTGACCCCGACTGGACCGCGCAGGTTGCGACGATTTATGACGCGGACCGGATGCTGACCCAATCGCGCGCGGCGTTTGCTGCCGAACTGGCCGGGGTTGATCTGGCCCCGATGCTGACATTTTTCACCACAGAGCCGGGTCTGACCTTCGCCGCGCTGGAACTTTCGGCGCGCACTGCATTATTGGACGAGGCGGTGGATGCCGCGAACAAGGATGTGGCCGCCGTGGCGATGGCGGATAATACCCCGCGCTATCAGCTGGTCAGCCGCTTTGCCGCTGCCAATGATCTGATCGAGACCAATGTCGTTGGCGCGATGAATTCAAATTTTGCCTATTATCTGGGGCTGATGCAGGGCGGTGCGGTGCAGCCCGGGATGACCGAAGAGGACGTGCTAGCGCAGGTTTGGGATCAGGAAGCCGAGATCCGCCAGACCACGACCGAATGGGTCTATGCGTTTTTGCTGATGGCCTATCAGCCGCTGTCGGATGCCGATCTGGAGGCCTATATCGCGTTTTCCGAAACACCTGCGGGCAAGGAGTTGAACCAAGCCGTGTTTACTGCCTTTGACGGGATGTTTGTTGATATTTCAAAGGCTTTGGGTGTGGCATCGGCGCGGTATATGGTAGGCGATACGCTGTAGACCGGTGTCAGGTTCCGAATACCATCAGGGCGGTGACCAATGCGCCCGGATTGGCCGCATACAGGCCATAATCCGACTGTAGTTGAATAATCCGGGTGGGCCGGTCCTGTGGCGGAATGCCCGCAGCCGCCATGGCCCGGGTCAGGACCGGGCCGCCGCCTGCGCCGATATCCGCAAGAATCGCCGGAAATTCGGATTTCACGATCAATTCGACCGTGCCGCGCTGCTGCTGATACGCCGCATTCGACAGCCCGTTCTGCACTGCATTGACCGGCCACAACAGGGGATTGCCCAGATGATTGGCATCGGTCGAACAGGCGACAAGAAGGGTCAGGAAAACCGGCGAAAAACGCAGCATTATGGAGTGTCCTAGGCTTGACTTGCCCCACAGTTGCGCAGATAAGCCCGCATCCCGGCAAGTCAATTCTTGCGGGGCTACGCGCTATTCCGCTTGGGGTCGCGCATTTTGAAATAAACGCCTCACTCTGGGGGCGCGCAGTTTTCGGGTGGCTCCGGGATGAAATGCCTGTGGCCGCGAACGCCCCGACCGGGGGACCTTGATGACGCGGATCAACGAAGGATGACACGATGTTTGCGGTTCTGAAAACCGGCGGCAAGCAATATAAAGTATCGGCAGGCGATGTCCTGAAGGTCGAAAAGCTGGCAGCCGAGGCGGGTGAAACCGTCCAGTTTAATGAAATTCTGATGGTCGGTGATCTGATCGGTGCGCCACGGGTTGATGGCGCTGCGGTGCAGGCGACCGTGATTGACCAGATCAAGGGTGAAAAGACCATCAACTATGTGCGGCGCCGGCGGAAACATTCGTCCAAGCGCACCAAGGGTCACCGCCAAAAGCTGACACTGGTCCGCATCACCGAGGTTTTGGCCTCGGGCGGGGATAAGACCGGGATCAAGGCCGCTGTTGGCAAAGCCCCGCTGGTGGTTGTTGAAGCGGCACCTGTCGTGAAAAAAGCAAAGCCCGCGAAAGCGGCTGCAGCCAAGGAGTAAGGGCAGATGGCACATAAAAAAGCAGGCGGTTCATCCCGCAACGGCCGCGACAGTGCTGGCCGTCGTCTGGGCGTCAAGAAATATGGCGGCGAGGCTGTCATTCCGGGCAATATCATTGTCCGCCAGCGCGGCACCAAGATGTTTCCGGGCAATGGCGTGGGCATGGGCACCGATCACACCATTTTCGCGATGGTCACCGGTGCGGTGAAATTCCACAAAGGATTGAAAGGCCGCACGTTTATTTCGGTCCTTCCCGCCAATGATCCGGCCCCCGTCATGGCCAAGGTGGCCGCCGAGTAAGTCCGTTACCGAATGTGTGATGACACGGGGGGATCGGCAACAGGCCGGTCCCCTTTGTTTTTGGTCCTAGGCTACCCACCTACAACTGATGAAAATGTGATCTTTCATATTGATGTAGTGAATTGGCCCTAAGCCTGCCCAATTGTTGAAGTTTGGTTTTCACAAGGAGGAAAGCCATGATGCTGGAAACGGTCCAACCCATCGCTGATGCGGCGCAGCCCATCATCGCTGCAGAGCGGTTTACCTTGCGCCCGTTGCGCAAGTCGGACGCGGGGCTGGTCAGCCTGTATATGGCTGACGACCGCGTAGCGCGTGGCACAAGGTCGGTTCCGCATCCTTTGCCGCCGGGTATGGTTCCCGCCCTGATTGACCGCGCATTGGCCAAGGACCGCGCCGAGGATATCTGGGCGCTGGACGCCACAGCACTGGGTCTGGGCGAGGTTCTGGGCCTGATCACATTGGCCCGGCTGGACCGCAAACAATCCGAGATCAGTTATTGGGTTGCGCCGGCGTTCTGGAACACAGGATTGGCGTCAGAGGCGGTGCGCGCGATTATCGCGGCCAATCCGCATGGGGCCGCGCAGATTTTTGCCGAGGTGTTTCAGGATAATGCCGGGTCGGCCCGCGTGCTGACCAATTGCGGTTTCGATTATCTGGGCGACGCCGAAGCGTTTTCGGTCGCCCGCAACGCCACGGTGCCGACATGGACCTACAGCTTGCGGACCTGAACTGCTTGAGCAATCCGCGCTGATCCTTTAACGCGGAGGCCTGATAGCCCGGAAAGCGTGATCTATGAAATTCCTCGACTTGTGCAAAGTATACATCCGCTCGGGCGGCGGCGGCGGCGGCTGTGTGTCGTTCCGGCGCGAGAAGTTTGTCGAATACGGCGGCCCGGATGGTGGCGATGGCGGTGATGGCGGTGATGTGATTGCCGAGGCGGTCGAGGGGTTGAATACGCTGATCGACTTTCGCTATCAGCAGCATTTTTATGCCCGGTCCGGGATTCCCGGTATGGGCAAACAGCGCACTGGTGCTGACGGCGATGATATCATCCTGAAAGTGCCGGTCGGCACCGAAGTGCTGGATGAAGATGAGGAAACCGTGCTGGCCGATCTGACGGTGATTGGCCAGAAGGTTGTGCTGGCCAAGGGCGGCAATGGCGGGTTTGGCAATCTGCAATTCGCCAGTTCGACCAACCGCGCCCCGCGCCGCGCCAACCCGGGGCAGGAGGGGATCGAGCGCACCATCTGGCTGCGCCTGAAACTGATCGCTGATGCGGGCCTGCTGGGCATGCCGAATGCCGGCAAATCGACGTTTCTGGCCGCCACTTCGAACGCAAGGCCGAAGATTGCGGATTATCCGTTTACCACGCTGGTGCCCAATCTGGGCGTGGTCGGCGTCGATGACGTGGAATTTGTCGTGGCCGATATTCCGGGGTTGATCGAAGGCGCGTCTGAAGGGCGCGGTCTGGGTGATCAGTTTCTGGGCCATGTCGAGCGTTGTGCCGTGTTGCTGCATCTGGTGGATGGCACGTCTGACGACCCGGCTGCTGATTATCTGACCATTATCAATGAGTTGGAATTATATGGCGGCGATCTGGCGTTAAAGCCCCGGATTACCGTACTGAACAAGATCGATGCACTGGATGATGAGGAACGCAGTGCCAAACGCTATGCTTTGCAAAAGGCCAGCGGTGGGGCGGTATTCCTGATGTCGGGGGCGACCCGTGAAGGCGTGATCGAGGTGCTGCGTGCCCTGCGTGGCCAGATTGACGAGAACCGGTTGCGCCACAAGATCGCTGCGGCCCCGGTCGAGGATGCATCGTGGCAGCCCTGATTGACGCGCGGCGGCTGGTGGTCAAGATCGGGTCGGCATTGTTGGTAGACCGGGTAACGGGTCGTTTGCGGCAGGAATGGCTGCGGTCACTCGCCGAAGATGTGGCGCGAATCCGGGGCCGGGGCACTGATGTGATCCTGGTATCATCCGGGTCGATTGCCCTGGGCCGGGGTGTTCTGGGCCTGCCTGCCACCGAATTGCCGCTGGAGCAATCTCAGGCGGCGGCGGCTGTCGGGCAGATCAGGCTGGCGCGGGCCTATGAGGAAGTCTTGGCGCCGTTTGGCATTATCACCGGCCAAGTGCTTGTGACACTTGAAGATTCCACCGATAGACGGCGCTATTTGAACTCCCGCGCCACGATGGAAACCCTGATCGGGCTGGGCGTGACCCCGATTGTGAATGAGAACGATACTATTGCCACCGATGAAATCCGCTATGGCGATAATGACCGGTTGGCCGCACAGGTGGCGGTGACGGTGGGCGCGGATCAGTTGATCCTGTTGTCGGATGTGGATGGGTTCTATTCGGACAATCCCAACATTAATGCCGCCGCACAACACTATGCAATTGTTGATAAAATTACACCACAGATCGAGGCGATGGCGGGCGATGCCATTTCCGGCCTGTCCAAGGGCGGGATGAAGACCAAGCTGATGGCCGCCCGGGTGGCGACCGAGGCGGGCTGTGCGATGGCGATTACTTTAGGATCGCCGCTGAACCCGTTGTTACAGCTGGAAAATGGCGCTAGGGTCACGTGGTTTACCGCCCAGTCCGACCCGCAGGCGGCGCGTAAACGCTGGATCGCTGCGATGAAACCGCGCGGCGAGATTACAGTGGATGCGGGGGCGCATAAGGCGCTGAATACCGGCAAAAGCCTGCTGCCAGCGGGGATTACGGCGGTGTCGGGCAAGTTTGGGCGGGGTGATCCGGTGGCGATACTGGCGACGGATGGCGCACGGCTGGGCCTGGGCCTGTGCCGCTATACTGCCGAAGAAGCCCGCGCGATCATTGGCAAGAAAAGTGCCGAGATTGAGGCTGTGCTGGGCTATAAGGGCCGGGCTGCGCTGATCCACCGCGATGATATGGTGCTGTGAATGACGGATATTGCTGCAATGATGGCCGATATTGGCAAACGCGCCCGTATGGCCGCACGGGAATTGGCCGTGGCCAGTTCCGAACGCAAATACGCAGCCCTGATCAGTGCCGCCGAGGCAGTCTGGACCCGGCGCAATGCGATCATCATGGCCAATTGCGAAGACCTTGTTTATGCTGAGGAAAAAGGCCTGACCCCTGCAATGATCGACCGGTTGACGCTGGATGAGCGGCGCATTCAGGGGATTGTTGATGGGCTGCGGTCGGTGGCCGCGCAAAAAGATCCGGTCGGGCAAGTGATAGCCGAATGGGACCGGCCCAATGGCCTGAATATCCGCCGCGTGCGCACGCCGCTGGGTGTGGTCGGCGTGATCTATGAAAGCCGCCCGAACGTGACGGCTGATGCCGGTGCGCTGTGCCTGCAGTCGGGCAATGCGGTGATTTTACGCGGCGGGTCGGAAAGTTTTCAGTCCTCGGCGGCTTTGCATGCCTGCCTTGTGACCGGGTTACAACAGGCGGGGCTGCCTGCCGATGCAATTCAACTGGTGCCGACGCGGGACCGGGCTGCTGTGAGCGAAATGCTGACGATGACCGCGTATATCGACGTCATCGTGCCGCGCGGTGGCAAGGGGCTGGTGGGATTGGTGCAACGCGAGGCGCGGGTGCCGGTTTTTGCGCATCTGGAAGGGATTTGCCACGTCTATGCCGACCGCGATGCCGACCTTGAAAAGGCCCGCCGCGTGGTGGTGAATGCCAAGACCCGGCGCACCGGGGTCTGTGGATCGGCCGAATGCCTGCTGATCGACTGGCAGTTTTACACCCGGCATGGTGCTGTTTTGATTGAGGATTTGATCAAAGCCGGGGTCGAAGTGCGCACCATCGGCGAGCTGTTGAAAATCCCCGGCACGGTGCAGGCCGCCCCCGATGATTTCGGCCGTGAGTTTCTGGACATGATCATTGCCGCCAAACTGGTCGATGGCGTGGACGAGGCGATTGCCCATATCCAGCGCTATGGATCAAACCATACCGAGGCGATCCTGACCGAAAACGATGCAACTGCAGAGCAGTTTTTCAGCCGCCTTGATAGCGCAATACTGATGCGCAATGCATCGACCCAATTTGCCGATGGTGGTGAATTTGGCATGGGGGCCGAGATTGGCATTGCCACCGGCAAGATGCATGCGCGCGGTCCGGTGGGGGCGGAACAGCTGACCAGTTTCAAATATCTGGTGGTTGGGAACGGCACGATCCGCGCCTGAATTCACGGCTTTTTCACCTCGATCTCACACCGGATTTTACCGGTGCGCGATACTGTCTGATTGACCGGTTTTGGGTGTTTACATCCGGGTCGGTCGGCCATACCGCTTGGCTACACATTGATGTGAGCGCGTATTTTTATGTCATATTCAGCGGGGTCCAAGCGGACCCGCCTATCCGAAATTATTCCTCGGGCCATGCGCTTTCGCCTTAAAGGGCCGGGAGGGCTGTATAATATCGGCAATGTCCTTGGGCTTGGCGCGGGTCTTGGCCTGCAGATTGCGGCTGGAGCGGGCCAATCCGACACGTCGGCCTTGATCACATTCTTTGCCGGTAGTCGCAGTGCAGTGGCCCTGACCACGGCCAATTTAGTTTTTTTATGGAGCGGTGAGATTTATTTCCGAGCTTGGGCGCAGGGCGCGCCACCCAATCCAGCGCTGAACCGCAGTGGCGATATCCTG
The DNA here is from genome assembly GCA_031422295.1 of Rhodobacterales bacterium. Taxonomy (GTDB): domain Bacteria; phylum Pseudomonadota; class Alphaproteobacteria; order Rhodobacterales; family Rhodobacteraceae; genus JANOMH01. The sequence continues at coordinate 18,122 of JANOQM010000032.1, forward strand.
TCAGGATATGGCGCCCTGATCCTGGGACTGGGATTATTCCTGACCGGTCAACATATGCTGGCGCTGTTTTCTGGCGCATTACACGCCCTCGGCAAGTTTGGCAGTGCCTGGTTGCGACGCCCGGCATTCTGGCCAGAGGCATGGCCCGATTTTTACCGAACGGCAGTGCTGGCCAGCCGGATACCGGCGATCGGGGTTGCGCTGATTGGCCTTGGCGCATGGCAAACCGCCTCATCTCTGTCGGTTCTTTTGGCATGGTCCGCCTTGTTGGGCAGCTATGTTTTATGGGCGTCAGCGGATCTGCTGCTGTTTCGGGCCAGCCCGGCGGCTGATTAGAACCGCACCACGATCCGGTCTGTCCCGATCTTGATGGCCAGCGTCCGCTGCGCATCGGCCAACACATCCGGCAGCAGGGCGAATTGCACCTGCGCCGGGCTGACATTGACCCGCAGGCGGGGGTTCGACAGGCTGTCCCAGAGGAGTTGTTCAATCCGAAACTGGCTGCTTTCAGCGACCAGTTCCCATCCTGTCTCGACCGTTCGAATGGTGATGTCACCGCCGCGCGGCATGGCGTTTTCAAAGCATTGCAGCAATAAAAACGCGATCCGCACCTCGCGGCGGGGCTGATCGCCCTCAGCCTGCCAAAAATAGCTCATCCTGCCGCCGCGTGCGGCTGCGGACAGGGTTGAGGTAATCTCGGACCGGCTGATCATTTGTTCGGCGGTGGCACCGCCGTAAGCGACGCGGAAAAACTTGATCTTGGCATTCGCGCTTTCGACGCTTTCTGCGATCAGGGCCATTTCCGGGCTTTGACCGATGCCGGACATCGCCAGCAATTCGACCCCGTTGCCGATGGCCCCCAAAGGGCTGATAAGATCATGGCAAATGCGCGAGCCGACCAATGCGGTGATATCGTCGCGCCGGATCATGAGGATACCGAATTGAACGGATTGAATGCTATTCTAGCCCCCGGCATGCTGGTCCAACATCCGGACCGGCCCGAGTGGGGCATGGGGCAGGTGCAGTCGAATATTGGCGGGCGGATTACGGTGAATTTTCGGGAAGAAGGTAAAGTCGTTCTGGACGGTGCCCGCGTCACGCTCATCATCATCGCTCCGTAACCGCTGTTTTGCAGCAGCTTACGGTAGCAAGCGTTAATTTTTAGTCAATCGGGGAAAGGTTCTGGTGCCCCACCTGCCGTTGATCGGCGTTGCCATTGTGGCCTGTCCGCCCTAAACCCGCATCACAACTTGCAAGGGTCAGTGAGGGCCGTCGATTGATCCAGAGCCCGCGTTTTGAGGTGCGGCTGGCCCGCGATGACGCCGATCTGTTGGCTGCCCAACGGCTGCGGTATCAGGTGTTTGTGCAGGAACTGGGCGCGGATGGCCCGTTGGTGGACCATGACCTTGGGCTGGAACGCGATCAGTTTGATGCAAGCTTTGACCATCTGTTGCTGATCGACCCTTTGCGCCCTGATGCCCAATCCGTGGTTGGTGTTTACCGGCTGCTGCGTGATGACAAAGCCCATGTTTTGGGCCGGTTCTATGCGGAGGATGAATTTGACTTGACCACCCTGCGCGGGTCGGGCCGCAGGTTGCTGGAACTGGGCAGGTCCTGCCTGCATCCGGCCTATCGTGGCGGGACGGCGATGTATCATATGTGGCAGGGGCTGGCGGGTTATGTGGTGTCGCATCAGATCGAGATATTGTTTGGGGTCGCGTCATTTCACGGGCTGGATCTGCAGGCCATGCGGCAACCATTGTCCTATCTGCACGCCCATCATCTGGCCCCGCCGGACCTGCGGGTCACAGCGCGCATACCAGTGCCGCTGGACCTGTTGCCTGCCGGTCAGATTGACCGCAGACAGGCGCTGCTGGCCACACCTGCCCTGATCAAGGCCTATCTGCGCCTGGGTGGCGTGGTGGGCGAAGGGGTGTTTGTTGACCGGGCATTTAATACCGTCGATGTTTGTCTGGTGATGGATACCGCCCGGATGACGGACAAGCAGAAGGCGCTTTATACCCGGCCGGGGCGCGGCGCGTGAGCCCGACCTGGTATTCCGCCGACCAACCCGCATTGCCGCCCATCACCTTGATCGGCTGGGGCAGAGTTGGCTGGCGCGCCACGGCACTGCTGGGTTTGATTTTGGCCGGGCTGGCCCTGACGCTGATCCTGCGGGTTGTTGAAGGACCCCGGTTCGGGCTGCGGCGCCCGCTGACCCCTTGGATCACCCAAGCGGTTTGCAAAGCGGCCTTACGGATTATTGGCATCACCTATGCAGTGCAGGGTCAGCCATTGGCCGGGCCGGGTGCTGTGGTGTCCAACCATGCCTCGTGGCTGGATATTTTCGCGCTAAATGCCGGGCAGCGGGTTTATTTCGTGGCCAAATCCGAAGTTGCAGGCTGGCCGGGCATTGGTGCACTGGCCCGGGTCACTGGTGCGGTGTTCATTCAGCGCGACCGCACACAAGCAAAGGCGCAGATTGCAACGTTTCGGGCCCGGCTGGCCGCTGGTCAGAGGTTACTTTTTTTCCCCGAAGGCACGTCGACTGACGGACTGCGCGTGCTGCCGTTCAAGCCGACGCTGTTTGCGGCATTTCTGGATACGGGGCTGCGCCCTGATTTGTGTATTCAACCGGTCAGTGTGCGATATTCAGCCCCGTCTGGCGCTGATCCGCGGTTTTATGGCTGGTGGGGCGATATGGCGTTTGGGCCGCATCTGCTGGCGGTTTTGGCCGCAAGACGGCAGGGCAGGGTGACGGTGGTGTATCATGACGCCCTGCAGGTATCCGCGTTTTCCGACCGCAAGGCGCTGGCCCAAGCCGCTGAAGTGCTGGTGCGCACCGGCGTGGTTATGCCATCGCGGCCCGCAGCGCCAGCAGCGCCTTGACCGGATCAGCGCTGCCCCAGATTTCATCACCGATCCCAAAGAAATCCGTATGCGGCGTCAGGGTCCGGATCAGATCGGCGGTCAGCGCCCCTTCGGCCACGACCGGCACTTCGATCATTTCGGACCACCATTGGAACAGCTCCAGCCCGGCCTGTTCGCCGCTGCCCAAAGGGGTCAGGCCGACCGGCCCGAAACTGACATAATCCGCCCCAAAATCGCCCGCCGACATGCCGTCATCGCGCGAAATACCGCAACTGGCCCCGATGATTGCATCCGCCCCCAGATCTTTGCGGATTTTGCGCACCGACCGGGCCCCGTCGGTCAGATGCACCCCGTCCAGCCCCAGCCGTTCGACCAGCAGCATATGGCTATCGATTACAATCGCCACATCCCGGGCATGGACCACGTCGCGCAAGGCATCGGCGACACGGGCAATGTGATCCTGATCCCGGCTGGCGAGGCTAAGTCGGACGCAGCCAATGTCGGTGGCATCCAGACAGGCGGCAAGCTGGGCCGGGAATAAATCCAGGTCCAGAGCTGGCGGGGTGATCAGATAAAGTTGCGGCAGGTCGTCGGGCATTATTGCGGTCCATCGGTAAGGCGTTGCCGCCTTGTAGCGGCTTGGCCGCGCCAGCAAAAGGGGGGGCGCTGCCCCCGGCCTGTGGGCCTCCCCCGAGGTATTTTCGCAACAATGAAAACCAAGGGGCTTTGGCTTGCCTTGGCGGGGTTGCCCGCGTATCAGGCGGCCACCCCCGACCCAGGATCGACACAGGACCATTGATGCCCAGCCCGCAGCCCGCCTTTGTGCTGATCCGCCCGCAGATGGGCGAGAATATTGGGGCCGCCGCGCGGGGCATGTGGAATTTCGGGCTGGACCGGATGCGGATTGTGGAGCCGCGCGACGGCTGGCCCAATCCAAAGGCGGTTGCCATGGCCAGCGGCGCCGGGCGGCTGCTGGATGATGCGCAGCTTTTTGCGGGCACTGCGGATGCGGTGGCCGATTGCACCTTTGTCTATGCCACCACAGCCCGCCCCCGGGGATTGACCAAACCGGTGTTTACCCCCGCCGCCGCCATGGCCGATGCGGCGGCCCGGATTGCCGCAGGCGGCCGTGTGGCGGTGATGTTTGGCCCCGAACGCGCGGGCATGGAAAACGACGATATTGCCCGCGCGGGCGCGATTATCAATGTGCCAGTGAACCCGGATTTTGCCTCGCTTAATCTGGCGCAATGTGTGCTGCTGGTCGCCTACGAATGGCGATTGGCCACTGAAACTGTGCAGGAAATACGTGTTGAAATGGCCGGAACTGACTGGGCCGCAGCGATTGAGCTGGAAAAGCTGGGCGATCATTATGAGGAACGGCTGACCGAGGCCGGGTTGTTTTTCCCCACCCACAAGGCCGCCTCAATGCAGATGAACCTGCGCAATTTCTGGTCCCGGATGCCGCTGACCCGTGCTGATGTGCAGATGCTGCATGGCGTCCTGCGGCAGATGGTCCGCTGGAAGGAGCGGGGTTGAGGGTTGTGGCGTCGGGCTTTAGGTAAGGCGCAAAGCTGGAGTGTGACATGGCCACCAAACCCCGCGCGATTTTTGCAGACGTAGCGTCGGCTGACAAACCCGCTGTGATGCCCGGCGGGATTGACCGGGGTCGTCCCGATGCCCGCCGCACCATCCGGGTCTGGCTTATGGTGCTGTTTGCGCTGGTGGTCTTGATGATTGCCGTGGGGGGCATGACCCGGCTGACCGATTCAGGCCTGTCGATTACCGAATGGAAGCCGGTGACCGGCGCTGTGCCGCCGCTGTCAGAGGCCGACTGGCAGGCCGAATTTGCGCTGTATCAGGCCACACCGCAATATGCGCTGATGAACCGGGGGATGGAACTGGCCGAGTTCAAGACGATCTATTGGTGGGAATGGGGGCATCGCCAGCTGGGCCGGGTGATGGGCCTGATCTGGGCGGTGGGGTTTTTGTTTTTCTGGACGACCAAACGAATTCCGGCGGGCTGGACCGGGCGGCTGTTGTTGGTGGGCGCGTTGGGCGGCACGCAGGGCGCTGTGGGCTGGTGGATGGTTTACAGTGGGCTGGGCGATGGGATGGTGTCGGTGGCGTCTTATCGCCTTGCCACCCATCTGGGGCTGGCTTTTGCCATTCTGGGGCTGATCGCCTGGTATGTGTTCCGGCTGGAACGCCGCGAGGCGGATTTGCTGTCGGCCCGGCGCAATGGCGAGCGGCGCTTGGTTGCAGGGGCCACTGGCCTGATGCATCTGGCGTTTTTGCAGATTGTGATCGGGGCGCTGGTGGCCGGGATTGACGCGGGCCGCGCCTTTCCGACATGGCCGTTGATGGGGGACGGATTTTTTCCGCCCGATTCGTTTACCCGGCTGCCACTGTGGCGGAATTTCTTTGAGGATGCGGGGCTGGTGCAGTTTATTCACCGCATGACTGGTTATGCGCTGGCGCTGCTGGGGGTCTATGTCTGGGTCCGCGCCAGTAAATCGCCGCAGATTGCGACAAAGTGGGCGTTTCATGCGATGGCGGGCATGCTGGCGTTGCAGATTGTCATCGGCATTTTCACTGCCCTGTATGCCGCCCCGCTGCATATCGCTCTTGTACATCAGTTTGGCGCTGTGATCCTGTGGGTCCTGATCCTGCGCGGCAGGTTTCTGGCCCGTTATCCCCTGCCGCAATCTGTAAGAGGCTGATATGACTGCATATACCGATCTGATGGCGTTCCAGCGTGAAACCGAGGCGCTGTCGCAGATTGCAGGTCGTCTGGGCTGGGATCAGGAAACCATGATGCCGCGCGGGGCCGCCGATCAGCGCGGCGAGGAGATGGCCGCACTGGAAGGCGTGTTGCATGCCCGTCGCACGGACCCGCGTGTGGGCGACTGGCTGGCGGGCGCTGTGGCCGACAGTCCGGCGGCGGATGCGCAACTGCGCCATATCCAGCGCCGCTATGACCGGTCGGTCAAAGTGCCCGCCAAGTTGGCCGCCGAGATTGCCCGGGTGACGTCGGTGGCGCAAGGGATTTGGGCCGAGGCCCGGGCCGCCGATGATTTCAACGGCTTTGTGCCGACATTTCAGCAGGTCGTGGCGTTGAAGCGCGAAGAGGGCGCGGCCTTGGCCCAAGGCGGGGATATTTATGACGCGATGCTGGCGGACTATGAGCCGGGGGCCACGGCTGCGGAATTGTCGGCAATGTTCGGCGCGTTGCGACCCCGGTTGGTGGCGTTAAGGGCGGCGGTGTTGGCGGCGGAACTCGCGCCCGCGTTAACCGGGACATTTGACGAGGCCGGGCAATTGGCAATCTCGACCAAGCTCGCCTTGGCGTTCGGCTATGACCTGAACAAGGGCCGGATCGACAAGGCCGTGCATCCGTTTTCCAGTGGGTCGGGCGCAGATGTGCGGATCACGACGCGGACCAATCCGGTGGACCCCTTCAATTGCTTTTATTCGACGATCCACGAGGTCGGGCATGCGACCTATGAACAAAATATCGACGCCGCCTATGCGCTGACGCCGTTGGGGCAGGGCGCATCGATGGGCGTGCATGAAAGCCAAAGCCGGATTTACGAAAACCAACTGGGCCGGAGCCGGGCGTTTACCGGCTGGCTATATGGGCTGATGCGCGACCAGTTCGGCGATTTCGGCATCGCGTCAGAGGATGCGTTTTACAAAGCCGTGAACCGCGTCTCGAACGGCTATATCCGGACCGAGGCGGACGAAGTGCAGTATAACCTGCATGTGCTGCTGCGCTTTGATCTGGAACAGGCGCTGATGTCCGGCGATCTGGCGGTGGCCGATCTGGAGGGGGCGTGGAATGACCGGTTCCTTGCCGATTTCGGTTTTGCCGTGGATAAAGTATCGAACGGCTGTTTGCAGGATGTGCATTGGCCGGTCGGGCTGTTTGGCTATTTCCCGACCTATAGTTTGGGCAATGTCTATGCGGGCTGTCTGCATCAGGCGTTGCGTCAGGCGGTTCCCGATCTGGATGCGGATCTGGCGCAGGGGCAGATGGGCCGGGCAACCGGATGGTTGCGCGACAACCTGCAACAATTCGGCGGGCTGTATGAACCAGGCGCAGTGATTGAAAAGGCGGCCGGATTTGTGCCCAGTGAAAAGCCGTTGCTGGAGTATCTGGAAGCGAAGTTTAGTGGGTTGTATGGGATTTAGGGCAATTTACTGGGGCCACTTTCGCGACGTGTGGAGAACTCTTAGGATTAATATTCCTGCATTCTGTTCGGCGTAGATGACGATGTAGTTTGGAGTAATTATCAACTCGCGTGTTTGCTTTTGCCGCCCCGAACGATAGGCTTTTGGATTTGCAGGAAGCAAATCTATTTTCGCCATGATAAGCGACTTAAGCGTTTGTGCCGCAACTGGATTGCGATCAGAAATGTAGTCGATGATCGATGCAAGGTCTGCTTCCGCGACGTGCCGCCAAGTTACCACGCATTCTTCAGGCAAGTTTGGCTCTTTTGGAATCGATCAATGCCTGCATCCGTGCCATGACCTCGTCATGCGGAATGCCCGGCCGTGGATCATCGATCGCCTCTTGCACCTTGGCGCGGAACCACGCGTCGTAGCCTTCGGGTTCAGTGGTCAGGCCGGGGGGCAGCCCCCCCTCGGCGGCAACCCGGGTCAGCAGGATGCGGACCGCATCGGACAGGGTCAGGCCGACCCCGGCAAGTGCGGCGGCGGCTTTGGCTTTCAGGGCTTCGTCAACGCGGACGTGCAGCATGGTGGTTTGGGCGGGCATGATGGGACTCCTGATCCCGATAAACGTATCGCAATTGCGATACAGCGTCAAACCTTACTGCACCCAATCGGGATGGCGTTTGTCCAGAAACGCGGCGATCCCTTCGGCGGTGTCGGTTTGCAACATGTTTTGCACCATGACTGCACCCGCATGCGCATAGGCCGCATCGACCGGCAGGGCGGCCTGTTCATAGAACGCCCGCTTGCCAACCCTAACCGCCGAGCCGAGTTTGGCCGCGATTTTCTGTGCCAGTTCCATGGTCTCGGCCGCCATATTTTCATGGCTCACCGCCCGGTTGATCAGCCCTAGCTGCAGGGCCTCGTCCGTGTCGATGAACCGCCCGGTGACCAGCATTTCAAAGGCCGCTTTGGCCCCGATATTGCGGGTCAGCGCGACCATCGGGGTAGAGCAGAACAGGCCGATATTGACGCCGTTGACGCCGAATTTGGTGCCGATCGCCGCCACGGCCAGATCGCAGGTGGCGACCAGTTGGCAGCCTGCCGCCGTCGCTATGCCGTGGACCTGCGCGATCACCGGTTGCGGCAGGCGCTGAATGGCCAGCATCAGGGCGGTGCAGCGGGAAAACAGGTCGGCGAAATATGCGGCACCTTTATCCGGGGCAGCCCGTCCGGCCTGCATTTCTTTCAAGTCATGGCCCGCGCAAAACGCTTTGCCGGTGCCAGACAGGATCACGGCGCGGATTTTCGGATCCGGCCCGATCTGGCCCAACGCATCGGTCAGCGCCGCCAGCATCGCGTCACTGAGCGCATTTAACCGCTCTGGTGCGGTCATCGTCAGATGCGCCACGGCGCCGGTATCTGTGCGGGTTAACAACATGGACCCTCCGTTTGCCCGACCTTAGGTCGCGGCGCGGGGGGCATCAACCCTTCCAGAACGGCTTTTCCGCCTCGGTCACGGCGCTGGCGGAGGTCAGACCGATGTCGCGCAGCATGTGATCCTGAAGCTGCCCCAAAGCCTTGCGGCTGCGGTGCCTGTGGTCCCATGCGATCAGATACACCGCCGCTGTCATCGCCCAATGTGCCAGGACAGGCATGGATTGGCTGGTTTGCGTGAGCATGTTGCGTGCGGCGGGGTGTGACATTGCCTGGCCCTTGTATTGTATTGACACAATATTCTAGTATGCTACAGTGTGACTATACAATTTTGGTTTTTGTTGGTTCAAGGGGAATATTGTATTGGATACAATATGGGCAGATCCGCAGCTACCCGAGGCGCTGCGGGCGGCTGGGCGGGCGAAATATCTGGGTCTGGCCCGATTCATCCGGGAGGCCATCGGCAGCCGGTTGGCCCCTGCGGATCAACTGCCCCCGGTGCGCGATCTGGCCTACCGGATTGGTGTGACGCCGGGCACTGTGGCGCGGGCTTACGGCGTGCTGATCGACGAGGGGTTGTTGCTGGCGGGGGTTGGCCGGGGTACGTTTGTGGCCGAGCGCGTCGTGCCGGTGGTGATGATCAGCCCCAGCCCTGAAGTGCCGGGGATGCTGGATCTGCTCAGCCCAAAACTGCCTGAACTGGGGCAGGCCGAGATGTTACGGCAGGCCTTGGCGGCAGGCGCGAAACATGTCCCCGATACCGACATGCTGCGCTACCCCAGCCGGGCCACCGATCTGGGCGCGCGCATGGCGCTGTCCACCCTGTTGGCCGATGCGCCGGTTGGGCCATTCGGGCCGGAGGATGTGGTGGTGTCGCACGGCGGGCAGGCCGCGATCATGCTGATCTTGCAGACCATCCTGCGCGGCGACGGGCCGGTCGTGCTGGTCGATGAATTGTGCTATGGTGGGTTCCGGCGGGCCTGTGAACTGCTGCGCGCCCGGGTGATCGGGGTGCCATGGGACAATGAAGGCCCCGATCCTGCGGCGTTCGCGCGGTTGGCCAAGGCGCATGATGCACAAGTGTATCTGTCATCCGCCGAGGTCAGCAATCCGATGGGGCGGGGCGCATCACTGTCGCGCCGCGCAGCGATTGCGGAAATCGCCGCCACGTTGGGCTTGCATGTGGTTGATGACGATTGTTACCGCAATGGTCCGTTTGATGGCCCTAGTTACCGCGCAGTGCTGCCCGATCTGGGCTGGTATGTCACCTCACCATCCAAATCGCTGACCGGTGCATTGCGTATCGGTTTTGTTATCCCGCCGCTGGCCTACAGTGCTGAATTGGCCCGCAATGCAGTGTCCGCATCCTTTGGCGTGTCGCGGTTTCTGACCGATGCCTTTGCCCATTTGGTCAATCATCCCGGGCGTGTCGCGCTGTCGCAACAGATCAGGGCAGGGGTGAATGTGCGTGTGGCGCTGCTGCGTGAACACTTGGGCGGATTTGGGCTGATTACCAAGACTGATCTGCCGTTTGGCTGGCTGGATTTACCGCCCGGCTGGCGTGCCGGGGCGTTTTGTCAGGCGGCCAAAGCGGCGGGCGTGTTGATCCGGTCGGCGGATGATTTCGCGCTGCGCGACGGACGCGCGGTGCAGGCAGTGCGGATTGCCGTGAACGGTCAGGTGCCGCCAGAGGCGTTTGCGGCAGGATTGGCGATACTGGCCGGGCTTTTGCGGCAACCGCCGGGGGATATTAGCGTCTGAGATATGGGGTATAATAATACCGTATTTTCAAGCCGTTGAAAACGTTGTGTTTTAAGTTACCTTGCGCACTTGACTGTGCAAATTGCACCAGTATAACCCGCCCATCCCAAAGCGGGCGGTGCTGACTGCCCCCAAACCATCTGGTGAACCTATGAAAACCTTTTCTGCAACTCCTGCAGATATCGACAAGAAATGGATCCTGATCGACGCCGAGGGCGTGGTTCTGGGTCGTCTTGCCAGCATTATCGCCATGCGCCTGCGTGGCAAGCACAAGCCGACATTCACGCCGCATATGGATATGGGCGACAATGTGATCGTGATCAACGCTGAAAAAGTGCAGATCACCGGCAATAAGCTGCAGGAAAAGAACTATTGGCACTCGGGTCACCCGGGCGGGATCAAATTCCGCACAACTGCCGAAATCCTGGAAGGCAAGTTCCCCGAGCGTGTGCTGACCCAAGCCGTCAAGCGGATGTTGCCGGGCAACCGCCTGTCTGCCACCCAGATGACCCATCTGCGGGTCTTTATCGGCCCGACCCATAACATGGAGGCGCAGAAGCCCGAAGTTCTGGATGTCAAACCGATGAATCCAAAGAATACGAGGACTGCGTAATCATGGCCGAAGATATCAAATCCCTGAGCGACCTGAATGCGGCCGTCGTCGCAGCCCCGGTTATCGTGGCCGCCCCGCGCGTGGCCGTACGTGACAGCCTTGGCCGCGCCTATGCCACTGGCAAGCGTAAAAATGCCGTTGCCCGGGTCTGGATCAAGCCCGGATCGGGCAAGGTTATCGTCAATGGCAAGGAACTGAACGCCTATTTCGCCCGCCCCGTGCTGCAGATGATCCTGCGGCAGGCATTTTCGGTCGCTGGTGTGACCGGTCAGTTCGACGTGATGGCCACTGTGGCCGGTGGCGGGTTGTCGGGTCAGGCCGGTGCGGTCAAGCACGGCATTTCCAAAGCTCTGCAGCTGTATGATCCCAGCCTGCGCCCGGCGCTGAAAGCCGCCGGGTTCCTGACCCGCGACAGCCGGGTTGTGGAACGCAAAAAGTATGGCCGTGCTAAGGCGCGGAAAAGCTTCCAGTTTTCCAAACGCTAAGGTTTGGGTTCTGGCGACAGAATGGGGCGGTCCTGCGGGGCCGCCCTTTTTTCATGCTTTCGCCCAACATTCGCAAAGGTCGTTAAGATTTCGGGTTGATCTTTTTCCCAAGGCGGGAAACGGTTGGGTATCAGTCCAGCAAGGATGTGGCGTAACCTCATGGCAAATGGCAGCTTTTTATCGTCCGAGGACAAACGCGGTCTGACCCTGGTGTCCTTTCCGTTCCTCTATGCGCTTTTGCTGCTGGCCATTCCGATCGGTGCGGTGATCCTGTTCAGCTTCTGGACCCAGGATTTCATGACCATCGACACGACATTCACGATGAACAATTACCGCGAAATCTGGTCCGAGCCGATTTATGGCAGTCTGCTGCAAAGGTCGGTCATGGTGTCCGGGCTGGTGACGATGGCCACGGTGCTGACTGCCTTTCCGGTGGCCTATTACATTTCGTTCCATCTGGCCCCGAAACAGAAATCGCTGTGGCTGTTCCTGATCACCATCCCGTTCTGGACCAGCTATCTGATCCGGGTGTTCCTGTGGAAAGTGATCCTGGGCTATAATGGCGTGGTGAACTCGGGCCTGTTGAAGATCGGCCTGATCGACGAGCCGCTGACCTTTATCCTGTATAACGTCAATGCGGTGATCATCACGCTGGCCCATGCCTATGCGCCGTTTGCGATCCTGCCGATCTTTGTGGCGCTGGAAAAAATTGACCGGTCCCTGCTGGAGGCGGCACAGGACCTGGGCGAAGGCAAGATCGTGACGTTCTTTCGCGTCACCCTGCCGCTGGCGATGCCGGGGGTGGTGGCCGCATTGGTCATCGTGTCTATCCCGACGATTGGCGATTATGTGACGCCGGAACTGATGGGCGGGGCGGGGGGCAAGTTGATTGCCTCGATGATCCAGACGCAGTTTTTGCAACTGTCCAATGCGCCGCTGGGGGCCGCACTGGCGCTGGTGGCGATGGCCACGGTGATGGCGGCAATCTTTGTGATCTTTGCGCAGTTGAAACTGATGGCATGGATTGTGCGGACCTATAGTTCGGGGCGCGGCTTTGGCGAGTTGGCGTTTCTGTGCCTTGCTGCCCTGCTGTTGCAAGCCCTTGTGATCCTGACGATCTTTGGCATCTGGAGCGGGTCGTTTGGCGGCAGCATTTGGTTTTTCGCAGGCATGCTGGCCTATAGTGCCGGTATCCTGTCACTTGTCGGCAAGAAAAGGGGATAGCGATGCGCCTGTCCGGTCTGGGGATTTACGCACTGTTCTATCTGGTGTTTCTATATGCGCCGATCGTCCTGTTGCCGATCTTTGCCTTCAACGATGCCACGATCATCGCCTTTCCGCTGACCGGGTTTACCACCCATTGGTTTGCTGAATTATGGACCAATACAGCACTGCATTCCGCCGTCGGCAATTCGCTGCAAATCGCGGTGACGGCGGCTGTATTAGCGACGTTATTGGGGATGTGTGCGGCGCGGGCCGGGGCGCAGCATAACTTTCCGGGCAAGGGTGCGATCATCGGGTTCATCATGCTGCCGCTGGTCCTGCCCGAGATCATTATCGCGGTGTCACTACTGGTTATTCTGGTGCAGATCATGGGGTTGCAGCTGTCAAACTGGACGGTGATCGGCGCGCATGTGCTGATCTGCACACCGTTTTCCATTGCCATCCTGAACGGCGCCTTTGCCAATCTGGACCCTTCATTGGAGGAGGCGGGGTTGGATCTGGGTGAATCGCGGTGGTCGGCGTTTCGGCTGATTACCTTGCCGCTGGTGATGCCCGGGATCATTTCGTCGCTGTTGATTTCCTTCACCATTTCGCTGGATGAATTCATCATCGCGTTCTTTCTGACCGGATCGAACCCGACGATGCCGGTCTATATCTGGAGCTTGAACAAGGATTTCGACGCGCTGCCGGTGGTCATGGCGCTGGGAACCATCCTTGTGGCGCTGTCCATCGCATTGCTGACAATTGCTGAATATTTCCGCCGTCGGGGCATCGCCCGCGCCGGCCTGAAAGATACCGGAGGCTTCCTGTGACTGCCCTTATCCAACTGACCGGTGTGCAAAAATATTACGGCGATTATCATGCGCTGCGCGGCATTGATCTGGAGATCAACAAGGGCGAATTTTTCTCGCTGCTGGGGCCGTCCGGCTGTGGCAAGACCACATTGCTGCGCACGATTGCGGGGTTCGAGGGGATTTCGTCGGGGGTAATGCTGATTGACGGCAAGGATATGAAGAATGTCCCGGCCAATATGCGGCCGACCAATATGGTGTTCCAATCCTACGCGATTTTCCCGCATCTGAGTGTGGGCGAAAACGTCGGTTTCGGCCTGCGCCGCGAGAAGATGACCAAGGAACAAAAGGCCAAGGCGGTGGGCGAAGCGTTGGAGATGGTGGG
>JANOQM010000033.1:0-107795 GCA_031422295.1 Rhodobacterales bacterium
GGCAAGTCGAGAGCGCCCGATTTGAAGCGGTCTGCACGATTGATGTCGACGGCAAAAGCATTGTGCGTGGCCTGATCTTCTCAGTGCCTCGACTCTAACTGATGGCCTCCAATCTTTCCTTCGACATCTCCCCCGGCACCACCGTGATCGGGATCGGCAATGTCCCCGAATTCCGCACCATTGCCGTCACGATCGGCCCCGGCCCCGATTTCTCGCCCGAGGCACCCAGCACCAGCACGCCGATGGCGGGGTCCTCCTGCACCTGCGCCAGGATCTGCGCCACCGGGTCGCCCTCGCGGATCACCAGTTCCGGGTTCACCCCCTGCCGGTCGCGCATCCATTTGGCGAAGACCTCGAAATGCGCCTCGATCCGTTCGCGCGCTTCCGCCCGCATCAGGTCGGCCACGCCCATCCAGTGCTGAAACTCCTCGGGCGGGATGATCGACAGGATGATGACGCCGCCCCCGGTATGCGCCGCCCGCATCGCGGCAAAGCGCATCGCGTTCAGGCATTCGCGGGTGTCGTCCAGCACGACCAGGAACTTGCGCATCAGGCCCTCCCTTGGCCGACCGATCATGGCGCAACGCGTCAAGGGCGGCAAGCCTTCCACCGGCCCGCAACCCGCGCTAGGTTGCCCGCAATACAGGGGGACGGCATGACACTGGACAGGGTGACGGCGGACGGACTGGTGCTTTTGGGTTGCGGCAAGATGGGGACGGCGTTGCTGACCGGCTGGCTGGGGGCAGGCGTCCCTGCGGCGTCGGTCTGGGTGATCGAGCCGAACCCGTCCGACTGGCTGCGTGCCTCGGGCGTTCACCTGAACGCAGGCGTTCCCCCGAAACCCGCGGTGGCCCTGCTGGCGGTGAAACCCCAGATGATGGGCGCGGCCCTGCCCGCCCTGCGCGCACTTGGCGGCGGCGGCACCCTGTTCGTGTCGATTGCCGCCGGCACCACCATCGCCAGCTTTGAGGCCGCCCTTGGGGCCAACACCCCCATCGTCCGCACCATGCCCAACACCCCCGCCATGGTGGGCCGTGGCATCACCGCCCTTTTCGGCAATCCGCATGTGTCTGCTGCCGATATGGCCCTGGCACGCGATCTGATGGCAGCGGTCGGTCAGGTGGTCACGCTGGACGGCGAACACCAGATCGACGCGGTGACGGCGGTGTCGGGGTCTGGCCCGGCCTATGTCTTCCACCTGATCGAGGCGATGGCGGCGGCGGGCGTGGCGGAAGGGCTGCCCGCCGCCATCGCCATGCAACTGGCCCGCGCCACGGTCTGCGGGGCAGGGGAACTCGCGCACCGGTCGCCGGATACGGCGGCTCAGTTGCGCATCAAGGTGACCTCACCCGGTGGCACCACGGCGGCGGCACTCGCGGTGCTGATGGACCCCGACACGGGCTTTCCCGCGCTGCTGCGGCGCGCCGTCAAGGCGGCGGCGGACCGGGGACGTGAGCTGGGCAAATGATCACCTACGACGATTTCGCCAAGGTCGACATCCGCGTAGGCCGCATCACCCGCGCCGAACCCTACCCCGAGGCGCGCAAGCCCGCGCTGAAACTCTGGGTCGATTTCGGCGGTGACATCGGCGAGAAACGCTCTTCCGCCCAGATCACCCACCACTACACCCCCGAAACCCTGATCGGGCGACAGGTGCTGGCCGTGGTGAACTTCCCCCCCCGCCAGATCGGCAAGGTGATGTCCGAGGTGCTGGTGCTGGGCGTGCCCGATGCGATGGGCGAGGTGGTTCTGATCGGCCCCGGCCATGACGTGCCCGTCGGAGGACGCCTGTTTTGAAGACCCTGCTGATCACCCGCCCCCTGCCCGAACCCGTGGTCACGGCCGCCCGTGCGACCTGGGACGTCACCCTGCGAGAGAACACCCTGCCGCTGGATGCGGCCGAACTGCGCAGCGCCTTGCGCGACTTCGATGCGGTGTTGCCGACCCTTGGCGACCGGTTCCGGGCGGGTGTCTTTGCCGACGTCCCGAAGCCCCGCGCAAAAATCCTTGCCAACTTCGGCGTCGGCTACAACCACATCGACGTGCCCGCCGCCCGTGCCGCCGGGCTGGTGGTGACCAACACCCCCGGTGCCGTCACCGATGCAACGGCGGATATCGCGATGCTGCTGATGCTGGCCACCGCCCGCCGCGCAGGCGAGGGCGAACGCGTGCTGCGGGCGGGCCAATGGACCGGCTGGCACCCGACACAATTCCTCGGGATGCACATCTCGGGCAAGACGCTAGGCATCATCGGCATGGGCCGCATCGGCAAGGCCATCGCCCGCCGTGCGCACTTCGGCTTCGGGATGCAGGTGCTGTTCGCCAGCCGCTCTCCCGTCGCCGACGCAGGGGTGCCCGCCCGTCAGGTGCCGATGGAACAGGCGATGCAGGCCGACATCGTGGTCACAGCAGTGCCCGCCACCGCTGACACCTACCACCTCATCAACGCGGAAACCCTTGCCCACATGGCCCCCCACGCCATCTTCGTGAACATCGCGCGGGGCGACGTGGTGGACGAGGCCGCCCTGATCGACGCCCTGAAAGGCGGGCGCATTGCCGGGGCGGGCCTCGACGTCTACGAGTTTGAACCCCAGGTGCCCGCCGCCCTGATGGCGATGGAAAACGTCACCCTGCTGCCCCATCTGGGCACGGCGGCGCAGGAGGTGCGGGTGAGCATGGGGATGATGGCGGTCGCGAACCTCGTGGCGCACGCGACAGGGCGCGACCTGCCGAACCCGGTCTGACGGCCCTGTCGCCAAGGGGGGCTGTCTGCCCCCCGCGCGTTCCGCGCCCCCCCGAGGATGCTTGGACCAATGTGAACGGGGACCCCGACGCCCGGCATTCACCTTGCCCAAATACCCCCGCCGGTGGCACCTGCCGCGGGCGGGGGGCATGGCGGCTGGGGTTTCCCGGGCAGCCCCGTCGGGGGGGGTTCGTGGCCCCCTACCAGGGCCCCCCCCTACGCGGCCTTTGCAGCAGGGGCGAAGCGGCCATAGAAGGTCTGGCCCTGCGCCGCCATGTCGCGCAGCAGCGCCGGGGCGGCGAACCGCGCGCCATGCCGGGCCACCAGGTCATCGCAGATCGCCACCGCGCGGGGGGCACCGATGATGTCGAGCCACGACAGCGGCCCCCCCGACCACGGCGCAAAGCCCCAGCCCAGGATCGCCCCCACATCGCCCTCGCGGATGTCCATCAGCACGCCGTCCTCCAGCGCCCGTACCGCCTCCAGCGCCTGCGCCATCAGCAGGCGGTGCTGCACGTCGGTCAGTGCAGGCTGGTCATCGGCGACCGGGTACTGCGCCTCCAGCCCGTCCCACAGCCCGACCCTACGCCCGTCGGTGCCATAGGCATAGAACCCCGCATTGGCCTTTTTCCCCAGCCGCCCCTGATCCGCCATCCAGAACAGCACCGCATCCACCGCCCCATCGGGATAGGCATCTCCCATCGCGGCCTTCGTCGCCTTGGCGATCTTCACCCCCAGATCGATCGAGGTCTCGTCCACCAGCTGCAACGGCCCCAGCGGCATTCCCACCAGCTTGGCCGCATTCTCGACCAGAACCGGTTCCACCCCCTCGGCCACCATGCGGATGCCTTCGTTGATGTAGGGGATGATGCAGCGGTTGGCATAGAAGAACCGCGCATCGTTCACCACGATAGGGGTCTTGCGGATCTGGCGCACCAGATCCAGCGCCTTGGCCACCGCGCGGTCGCCGGTGCCCTTGCCGCGGATGATCTCGACCAGCATCATCTTGTCCACCGGGCTGAAGAAGTGGATGCCGATGAACTGGTCCGGGCGGCTGCTGGCCTTGGCCAGCTCGGCAATCGGCAGGGTCGAGGTGTTGGTGGCAAAGATGCAGTCCTTGGGGATCACCGCCTCGGCCCTAGCCGTGACGCCCGCCTTCACCCCCACATCCTCGAACACCGCCTCGATGATCAGATCGCACCCCGACAGCGCCGCATAGTCGGTCGTGGCGGTGATGTGCGACAGCACTTCCGCCTTCTTCTCCACCGTCACCCGCCGCTTGGCTATCCCTGCGTCCAAGAGCCCCTCGGAATACCCGCGCCCCTTGTCGGCCGCCGCTTGCGTCGCGTCGATCAGCACCACCTCGATCCCCGCCTGCGCCGACACATAGGCGATCCCCGCCCCCATCATGCCCGCCCCCAGAATGCCCAGCTTCTTCACCGACTGGTCGGGCAGGGCAGGGCGCACCGCGCCCTTGTCCAGCGCCTCCTTGTTGATGAACAGCGACCGGATCATGGCACTGGACGACGGGTTCAAAAGCACATTCACGAACCACCGCGCCTCGATCCGCAGCGCCGTGTCGAACGGCACCAGCGCCCCCTCGTACACCGCCGACAACAGCGCCTTGGCGGCGGGATAGACCCCCATGGTCTTGCCAAACACCATCGCGGAAGCACCCACAAAGGTCATGAACCCCGCGGGATGATACGGCGCGCCGCCGGGCATCTTGTAGCTCTTGTCGTCCCACGGCTTGACCAGATCGGCGGCCGAAGCCCCCAGCACCCATTCCTTGGCCCGCGCCAGCAGCGCGTCCGCCGCCACCACCTCGTCGATGATCCCCGCCATCTTGGCGGCTTTCGGGTCCGACAGTTTCCCCTCAAGCAGGAACGGGGCCGCCATCATCGCCCCCAGCTTGCGCGACAGCCGCGTGGTGCCACCGGCACCCGGAAAGATGCCGACCATGATCTCGGGCAACCCGATCTTCGCTTTCGGATTGTCGGCGGCGATGATGCGGTGACAGGCCAGCGGGATCTCCAGCCCGATCCCCAGTGCCGTCCCCGGCAGCGCCGCGACGATCGGCTTGCCGCCCTTCAGCGTCTTCGGGTCCATCCCCGCGCGTTCGATCCGGCGCAGGATGGCGTGCATCCCCATCACCCCCTCGAACAGCGACTTCGCGGGGTTCGCGCCGCCCTCCTCGCGCATCCGGGCGATGACGTTCAGGTCCATCCGCGCCGCGAATTCCTTCTTGGCGGACGTGATGATGATGCCTTTGACCGCCGGATCGGCCACCGCCCCCGTCACCATCGCGTCGAGGTCAAGAAACCCTTGCTGGTTCATCACGTTCATCGACTTGCCCACCACATCCCAGGTGATCGTGGCTACGCCGTCGGCGTCGGTGGTCAGGGTGAAATCGGTCATGTCAAACGTCCTTCTGCATCTTCGTTGGGGGAAACCACGGGCAGCAGCAGCGGCCAGCGGGAATTGGCAAGCGCATTGGTGATCGACGTCGCGCGCCAGCGGCCAGCCTCGTGCCGCAGCGTGATCTGCGACCGGAAGGGCGGGATCACGCGATGCGCACCCGCCATCATGTGGGTGACGTAGCGCCCGGTGATCAGCGCCTCGTCCATCGCTTCGGCCCCCTCGACCAGCCGCAGATAGTCGGTGATGCGCTGGATCTGCAGGGTCTGGGCAAAGGACTCAAAGCCCAGCCGCAGGTCGTGGTCCGTCTCGATGTGATGGCTGGCGGTATGGGTGACCAGCTGGAACGGCAGGGTCACCCGCTCGCGATACGCGGCATAGTCCTGCCGCATCACGGCCCCGGCCACTTCGTCCAGGTAGATCTGCAGCGTGTGGTGCGGTGTCCTCATGTCGTGCCCTCGCGCGGGGTGCCGTCGCCATGCAGGTACACCCGGTGCGGACCATCCTTTTCGGCGATCAGGTCGTGGTCGGGATAATGTACCCGGTCCACCCGGTTCCGCGTGCCGACCACCAGATAGCGCGCCACGGCGTCGGACCGGTTTTCCAGGAAATGCGCAACCGGACTGCCCGCAGGCCAGCACGCGGCCTCGCCCGTGCGCAGCGTGGTCTCGACGTCCTCGATCAGCACGACTTCACCGCTCAGGACATAGATCATCTCGTCCTCGGTCTGGTGCCAGTGGCGAAACGATGACCGCGAACCGGGCGGCAGAAGCTCGATGAGCGCGCCGAACTGCGTCAGCAACCCAGGGTCCGAGATCCGTTGAAAGGCATAGGGACCAAGCCCCGACCCCAGTATGGGATGCGGTGCATCGGTGGCCTGAACCGGGTCCGGCAGCGTGACCTTGGGCATCAGCGCGGCCCTTTCCATTCGGTGCCGTCCTTGTAGGCAAAGATGGCACCGCCCCCTTCGCCGGGGGTCATCGTTACCATCAGGTCTTCGTCCGAATAGGTCGCCACCTCGCGCGGGGCGCGTGTGCCGATCACCAGAAATCGCGCTTCGGTGTCGGTATGGTTGACAAAGCAATGCCCGTCCGGGGTTCCCGCCGGAAACGCCGCACAATCGCCCGCGCGCATGATCGTGGGCCCGGCGTCCAGATGCATGGTGCATTCGCCCATTGTCACCATCACGAATTCGTCCTCGTGCAGGTGCCAGTGGCGCAAGGATGACCGCGCGCCGGGGGCCAGGATCACCAGATTGACCCCGAACTGCGTCAGCCCCCCGGCCTCGCCCAGCCGCAGCGATGACCGTCCGGCCATCATTTCCTTGTAGGGCGACGGATAGATCGACCCGGTTTTCACCGGCACCACCGTCAGATCCAGCTTCGGCATGGCCACCCCCTGTGGGTCAAGGCGGCCACAGCCGTCAGGCCGCAGCCATCATCGGCAGATCCAGCCGGGTGAATTCCAGAAGCTCGGTCCGGGTCTCGGCCCTGTCGACCCGGCGATAGCACACCGTCTGCGCCACCCGCCGCCGCGCCACCCCCGGCCCTTCGCCGAACCAGTCGGTCCAGGTCTGCGCGCGGCCCCCCTGCGGCAACCCCTCGGCCACGACGCGCGCCGTCAGCACGGACATGCCAAGGGCAACCATCGCCGCGTGAAACGCCTGAAAGAACCCCCAGACCGTATCGGGCGTCGCCACCGTCGGCGGACGCCCCGGCAGGTAGACGGTCAGCGGATACAGATACTCGTCGACCAGCAGATCGTAGCGCCCGGCCGTCAGCGCCGCCGCACGAAAATCCATCTTCGCTTGCCCGTCCGGCATGGCTCGTCCCATCGTGATGATCTGCGATGACAGGGATATGGTAATGCTGCAGTGCAGAATAAATCCCTGCAGCCCACCCGCCACCTGTTTGACGCAGCGTCACCCCGGGCACGGTCACACCCGCTCGATGATGGTGGCGGCGCCCATGCCGGACGCGATGCACAGGGTGGCCAGACCCACGCCCTTGCCGCTGCGTTCCAGCTCGTCCAACAGCGTGCCGATGATGATCGCCCCCGTCGCCCCCAGCGGATGACCCATGGCAATCGACCCGCCGTTGACGTTCACCCGCGCAGGATCCACGTCGAACGCCTGCTGGAACCGCAAGACAACGCTCGCAAACGCCTCGTTCACCTCGAACAGGTCGATGTCGGAGATTGACATGCCATTGTCCCGCAGGATTTTTTCGGTCACCGGGACCGGGCCGGTCAGCATGATTGTGGGATCAGTGCCGATCTTGGCTGTGGCCTTGATCACCGCGCGGGGCTTCAGTCCATGCGCTTTACCAAACGCCTTGGATCCGATCAGGATACCGGCAGAGCCGTCCACAATGCCGGATGAATTGCCTGCATGGTGGATATGATTGATCCGCTCCAGATGCGGGTATTTCATCAGGGCGACCTTGTCGAAACCGGGCATCACTTCGCCCATCATCTTGAACGACGCATCCAATGCACCCAGCGCCTGCATATCGGTCTGTGGACGCATGTATTCGTCGCGGTCCAGAATGGTTAGCCCGTTCTGATCGCGCACCGTAATGACCGAACCGGCAAAACGCCCCGCATCCCAGGCCGCTTTGGCCCGGCGCTGCGATTCCACGGCCAACGCATCGGCCTGATCGCGGGTAAAGCCATATTCGGTGGCGATCAGATCGGCCGAAATGCCCTGCGGCACGAAATAGGTCTCCATCGCGATCGACGGATCAACCGCAATCGCCGCGCCATCCGATCCCATGGCAACGCGGCTCATCATTTCAACGCCCCCCGCGATATAGGCCTCGCCTGCGCCCCCCTTGATCTGGTTGGCGGCAAGGTTGACCGCTTCCATGCCACTGGCGCAAAACCGGTTGATCGCAAGGCCGGGGATGGATTGGTCCAGGTCACTGGCCAAAACGGCGGTCCGGGCCAGGCAGCCGCCCTGTTCGCCGACTTGCGTGACATTGCCCCAGATCACATCCTCGACCGCATGGCCGGTCAGACCATTGCGTTCCTTCAAGGCATTCAGGACTTGCGCCGACAGACGGGCTGCGGTGACTTCATGCAGTGACCCATCGGGGCGGCCCTTGCCGCGCGGGGTGCGGATGGCGTCGTAGATATAGGCTTGGGTCATGGTCGGGCTCCATTATTTTTTGCGTCGTTTGCTTTCGACAGTAGATCGTGGATATCAACGATCTTGTAAGCGACAACCTTGATTTCAGCTCGAGATAGCACACTAACACTTGCTTTCGCCCAGCCCAATTCGCTGTCTTGGACTCGAGAAAAAATGGCGGTCAATTCTGTAAGTAGGGAGGCGGCCCCGCTGGAATGGGGGCGGACTTGGTCAATTGGTATCATTCCTGGCCCGTTGTCCCACGCTTCCGCAATCCTTTCGGCTAATGCGGACTCGCCAAAAAGTAGCTCGAGGTAGCCACGCGCGGCATTTTCAGTTGCGTAAGAAAGTGTCATTTTGCTTCCTTTCTGTTGTAAGCAATTTGACTCTATGCGGGTCACTTTTCTTGTCCATGCACGCAACTCAACATTAAGACTAGGCCCGGTCAGCGGGCGATCCGGGCATCAGATCATAGGGGTGTTTCCAGCCGGGCTGGGCGGCGATACGGTCCAGCCAGGCGCCGATGGCGGGATAAGCGGCGCGGTCAAAGCCAAACGGCTCGGGGTAATACAGATAGCCACAGCAGGCCAAATCGGCAATCGTGACATCCCCGCCAGCCAGCCAGGTGCGCCCGGTCAAGGCAGCTTCCAGCACTTTCAGCGCCGAATGCATGCGCATCGACAAAAAGGCCTGAACTTCGGCGCTGCGTTTGGCTGCGGGTAGAAAGTTCATGTTGAACCGCAAAGGTCCGATCAGTCCCGACACTTTGTGATTGTCGAAAAACACCCAGCGTAGGATTTCACGGCGTTCCGCAGCAGAACGGCCGCCCAGTTTGCCGGTTTTGGAGCTGACATAATCCTGAATGACGCCAGACTGAGTGAGCACCAGATCGCCGTCCACCAATACCGGCACTTCTCCCATCACGTTCAGGGCGCGAAATTCCGGGGTGCGGGTGGCACCGTTAAAGAAATCGACATAAACCGGCTCCCATTCTGCCCCCGACAAGGCAAGGGTCAGCGCCGCCTTATAGGCATTGCCGCTTTCGCCAAAACAATGAAGTTGCATCATTTATATGCCCCCTCCCATTGGGGCTTTTAGTCTTGCCAGGTATTCTGTCCGACGGGCAGGTCCCAAACTTCCTTTGGCCCTAAATATCCCCGCCGGTGGCTCGAACTTCGCCGCAGTTACCAAGGGCCACATCCAAAGCTACTTTTTCCGCGACTCCAACTCGGCATTAAACAACTTCAGTCTGTGCCCAAAATTATCCACATCCATGACGCTGTCAAAATTCTCGAACAGAAATGACAGCGCTTCGCCTTCTTCCAATCCGGCCTCGGCTGCGAACCGTCTGAGCCTGCGGTAGCCATCCTCGGTCATGGCGACCGGAAAACGGCGGGTCAGTTTCAGGCGTTTGGGCATATTCACCTCGCGTAGGATGGGCAATCTGCCGATCCGCCATAACCCACTCTACCTCAAAATTGCGACGCCTCCAGCGCCATAACCGTATCAGCCCCGGTCAAGATCCGTGCCAGGTGCAAGGCGGTGGCCGGCAATTGGCGGGACATGTAATAGCGGCCGGTGGCGATCTTGGTCTGGTAAAATGCCCGGTCTGACGCGCCGCCGTCCAGCGCGTCTTGGGCAGCTTTAGCCATCCGGGCCCACATCAGGCCCAGACAGACATGGCCAACCAGATGCATGAAATCATAGGAACCGGCCAGCGCGTGGTTCGGGTTTTTCATGCCGTTTTGCATGAAATACATCCCAGCCGCCTGCATGTCTTTACTTGCGGCCTTTAACGGGTCCAGAAACCCGGACTTGAGGTTTGCATCAGCCTCGTTTTCCTTGATGAACATTTTCACCATTTCGAAAAACGCCATGACATGCTTACCGCCATCCTGCGCCAATTTGCGACCGACCAGATCAAGCGCCTGCACCCCGTTGGCGCCTTCGTAAATCATCGCAATCCGGGCATCACGGGCGAACTGGGACATGCCCCATTCTTCGATATAGCCATGCCCGCCGTAGACCTGTTGTGCGGCGACGGCATATTCAAAGCCCTTGTCGGTTTGGAACCCCTTGATCACCGGGGTCAGCAAGGACACGAGCCCTTCGGCGGCGGCGTCATCCATCTTATGCGCCCGGTCCAGCAGCGTCGCCCCCCAATAGGTAAAGGCCCGTGCCCCTTCGACAAAGCTTTTCTGATCCATCAGATTGCGGCGGATATCGGGATGCACAATGATCGGATCTGCGGCCTTTTCAGGCGCTTTCGCGCCGGTCACATCGCGGCCCTGCAGCCGGTCGTTGGCGTAAATTACGGCATTCTGATAGGCAGCCTCGGCTTGGGCATAGCCTTGCAGTCCCACACCCAGACGCGCGTCGTTCATCATGGTGAACATGGCGCGCATGCCTTTGTGTTCTTCGCCCAACAAATACCCAACAGCCCCGTCATAGTTCATCACGCAGGTGGAATTGCCGTGAATGCCCATCTTTTCTTCGATCTTGCCACAAGACACCGGGTTGCGGTCACCCAAGGTCCCATCTGATTTGACGATGAATTTGGGCACAATGAACAGCGACACGCCTTTGATCCCGTCCGGTCCGCCGGGGATTTTGGCGAGCACCAGATGGATGATATTCTCGGCCAGATCATGGTCCCCGGCGGAAATGAATATCTTTTGTCCGGTCACCAGATAGGTGTTGTCACCCTGCGGAACGGCGCGGGTCCGCATCAACCCCAGATCGGTGCCGCAATGCGGCTCGGTCAGGTTCATCGTGCCGGTCCAGTCGCAAGCGATCAGTTTGGGCAGATAGGTAGCCTTTTGCGCCGCAGTGCCATGCACTGCGATTGCGGAATAGGCCCCATGGGTCAAACCCTGATACATCTGCAGCGCCATATTGGCTGATACAAACGTCTCATTCACCGCCGAATGCATGATGTAGGGCAGCCCTTGCCCGCCATATGCAGGATCGCCATCCAGTGCTGTCCATCCACCCTCGCGCAACTGCACAAACGCCTCTTTGAACCCCTTGGGCGTGCGGACAGTGCCATTTTCCAGCACACAGCCTTCGCGGTCGCCGACCGTATTCAGCGGCGCCAACACGTGGGACGCGACTTTTCCAGCCTCTTCCAGCACTGCACTGGTAAAGTCGGGGTCAAGATCGGCATATCCGGGGATATCCAGCGTGCTGACCTTCAGCAGATCGTGCATCACAAACTGCATGTCGCGCAGTGGGGCGGTATAGCTGGGCATCTTATCGGGTCTCCCTGATCCGGATTTTCGTTCCGCCTGGCCGTCAGGCCGCAGCGGTGGTCTTGGTTGCAAGCCGGGCCAGTTCGGTCTGACCCCAGTCCATCTGCGCCGATAATTCGGCAATCGCTTCGTCCAGTTCGGCACGCTGGGCCATCATTTCAGCCAGATGAGTGGCCGCCAGCGCATGGGTGCGCGCCAGTTGGGTGGCCTGCTGGTCTCTGCTGTACAGGTCCAGCAACTGCCGGATTTCCTCAAGGCTGAACCCAAAGCGTTTGCCGCGCAGGATCAGTTTCAGCCTAGCCCGGTCGCGTTTGGTGAACAGCCGTTTGGTGCCTTGGCGCAGCGGGAACAGCAGTTCTTTGGCTTCGTAAAATCGCAAAGTGCGTGGCGTCACATTAAAACTTTCACACATCTCGCGGATCGTCAGCATCGTATCGGTCATATTTTCGGCCCTCTGGCACACAAGTGATGCGTCCCACCTGAGGATATTGCTAAATCCATACAAGCTTAGGTGACGTTAACGTAAACGTAACGCCGCGTCATAATTCGGGTGACGAAAGGTCATGCAAGATGACGCGACGGCAATCGACATTTCCTGTCGCGCCCGTTTGAACTTCGAGGGGGAGGAAAACCGCGCGCTTCCCCCTTCTTTCATTGGTGATTCGGTTGCGAACGTCGCGGTTACAGCCGGGTAAACACGCCGCTCACGGGATCGACGGACAGCCGTTGCCCATCGGTCAGTTCAAGGGTCCAGCCATCACTTTCCCACGAAATGGACTGAAGCCATGCGTAATGCGACGTCGTTTGGGGCATATCCGCAGGGTTCATCAAGGCCGAAAGCGTGGCTTCCAACGGGTCCGGATCGGTTGCGCGATAAAGGGTCAGCACGATCTGATCCGGGTCAACTGTGCCCACCAGATTGCCACTGTCGGCCAGTGCGAGCAGCGCCCTTCCGTCCGGGCTGAGATAAGCAAAGCGGATCCATCGCGGGATTGACCAATCGAGGCTGCCGTCGGTGCGGATTATCCGGGTGAACCCGCCGGCAACCGAAGCGGTTAAAGTCGCGGATTGGACCGTTGTCGTATAATCGGCGGGCAGAGCCAGCGGCGTATCGGCATTGGCAGAACCGGCCAGAACCAGCAGAATTGCCCACACCAAGCGCATTATTGCAGCGACTTCGCTATTTCATCGCGCAGCCGGGTCAGTTCGGCCATGGTCTCGTCCAACTGTTTTTTCTGTTCGGCCAGTTCAATCAACTGCCGGTCGGCCAACTCAGTCCATTTGCGCATCTGCGCTGTTGTCCCATCTTTTTCGTAGATCAGCAGCCACTGGCGAATATCCTCAAGGCTGAACCCAAAACGCCGTCCACGCAGGATCAACGTCATCCGGGCCAGTTCGCGCGGGCCATAAAACCGCGCTCGCCCGTCCTTTTCGGGGGATAACAGCTCAATGTATTCATAATAGCGCAACGTGCGCGGGGTGACATCGAATTTGGCGCACATATCCTTAAAGGACAGTCGGATGTCGGGCATGAACGGCCTCCTTGGGCTAAATCTAGACCGTCCTTGTCTTTGCGGCAACAGCCTTGGAAGGCCTTGCGGCTGATGCCTGTCCTGCCCAAGATACGAACCAGACTGGGGGTGCGATTTGCAAGACCTGACCGACACTGAAATCGAGGAGCGCCGGACCCGGATTGGGCAAGCGTTTGTTGCGGCTTTGCCGCATGCGACGGCCTTGGGCATGGAATTGACAGAAATCGGCAGTGGCCGGGCCGTTGTCAGCATGAACTACGATCCACGCTTTGTGGGTGACCCGGATTCTGGCGTGATCCATGGCGGGGCGGTGTCGGCACTGATGGACACCTGCGCCGGGGCGGCGGTGATGGCGCATCCGAACGGGCCGCAGGGTACCGCGACGCTGGATTTGCGGATCGACTACATGCGGCCCGCCACGCCGGGGCAACGGATCACAGCCACGGCGGACTGCTACCATGTCACAAGGTCCGTGGCCTTTGTGCGGGCTGTGGCCACCGATCTGGATACCGATCGTCCCGTGGCCGCCGCAACCGGGGCTTTTACCATCGAGATGCCCGCATGAAACGGCCCGAACCCGTGCAGGTGATCAAACAGCGCCGTGACGCAGCATTGCAAGGACTTGTCACGCGGATCCCTTATATTCAGTTTCTCGGCATTCAATTCGACCGGCGTGGCGATGAACTGACCGCGATCCTGCCGTTCGCCGATCACCTTATCGGCAACCCGATGCTACCCGCATTGCATGGCGGGGCCACCGCCGCATTCCTCGAGGTCGCCGCAATCATCGAGCTAAGCTGGACAGCGTTATGGGAAAAGATGGAAGGCGGGGCCGGAGAAAAGCCATCCTTATTGATGCCTAAAACGATCGATTTTTCAGTTGACTACCTGCGAACCGGCTTGCCCCGTGATGCCTATGCCCGCGCACGGGTCAACCGGTCTGGTCGGCGCTATGCATCTGTACACGTCGAGGCTTGGCAGGATAATCGCGCCCGGCCTTTTGCCCAAGCGACCGGGCATTTCCTGATACCAACGCCCGCTTAATCGAACGGCTGACGAGCGCAGGTGACGCAGTTGCACCGGCGTTTCCGGGGTGGGTTTTTTGAATTAGAGCCAATCGCCGCGGCCGGTGCCAACCGCTTCGGCGACGGTCCTGAACCCATCGCGGGCCAACAAAAGGTCAAGGCCGCGCGTTATCTCATCCACCAATGAAAGCCCGCCATAGACCAATGCGGTGTATAACTGAACCGCCGACGCCCCAGCGCGGATTTTCTGATAGGCTTGGTCGGCGGTGCTGATACCGCCCACGCCAATCAATGGCAGCTTAGTCAATCCCGACAGCTGCGCCAGCACGCGGGTAGATTTTTCGAACAATGGAGCGCCAGAAAGACCACCAGTCTGATCCTTGCTTGGGCTTTTCAGGCCATGCCGGTCCAAAGTAGTATTTGTGGCGATGATCCCGGATATACCTGAAATGTTTGCAATTTCAGCCACATCAGCGATCTCGGACGCAGTCAGATCAGGCGCGATTTTCAAGAAAATTGGCACAGGTCTGGTAAGTCTTGAATTGGCATCCATTACCCCGGCAAGCAGTGCTGTCAGTGCGGTTTTTCCCTGCAAGTCCCGCAGCTTCTCGGTATTCGGTGATGACACATTGACGGTCGCAAAGTCAAGAAATGGTGCGCAGCGGGTCAAAACGGTGGCGAAATCGGCGGCGCGATCGGGGCTGTCTTTGTTAGCTCCAAGGTTCAGGCCGATTATGCCGCCACGCGGACGGGCGGACAAGGCGCTGGCAGCGGCCTCCATCCCGTTGTTATTGAACCCAAAGCGGTTGATCGCCGCCCGATCTTCGGCCAACCTGAACAGGCGCGGGCGGGGGTTGCCGGGCTGCGGACGGGGGGTGGCGGCGCCCACTTCGAGAAATCCAAAACCCGCCCGGGACAGGGCCCGCAAGGCGCATGCGTTCTTGTCAAACCCGGCGGCCAGACCGACCGGATTGGGCAAGGTCAGACCCGCTATCGTGGTCGCCAGCCGGGCTGAACTAACCGGCCCACCACGCGGTCCCAACCCGGCATTCAGCGCCTTCAACGCCAACCCATGCGCGGTTTCAGGGTCGATCCGGCGCAAGGCAACCAGTCCGATCTTTTCAAGAACTCTCATCCCAGAGGTGGGAATTGATGGACCCCGTCCGCCAACGGCACGGGGGCCGACCACAGGATATCCGACATCTGCAACTCTCGGTAAAGATGCGGAAAAAGAACGCCGCCCCGCGCGGGTTCCCAACGCAGATCGTCGCCAAGTTGATCTGATTGCAATGCCAGCAGCACGAGCCCATCGACATCCGCAAAATATTTGGCGGCCGTCTCGGCAGCCTGAGCGGCGGTCGAGAAATGCACATACCCATCGGTCACGTCAATCGGCGCGCCGGGGGTTTTGCCCTGTACCTGCAGATCGGCCCATTCAGCGGCGCGGAAAAGTTTGTAAATCAGCATACGGCGTTCATGGCCTGTGCGGCCCGTCGGGTCAAGCTGTGCTGAGACATGCTTCATCTGCCTGTGATATGGCAGGTTTATGCCTTAGGCAAAACTGACATTTGACTCTGTCGATTGACCGGATCAAAACCGCGGCATTGCAACTTTTAGGGGAATTCAGTTCATGCTTACACGTACACTTATGGCCTCCTGCGCTCTCACAATGACCGCCGGTCTGGCCACTGCAGATTTCACACTGACGGTCCTGCATACAAATGATTTCCATGCCCGGTTCGAGCCAATCTCCGGCTTTGACTCGACTTGTGCCGCCGAAGATAATGTCGCGGGCGAGTGCTTTGGCGGTACGGCCCGGCTGATTACGGCGGTGGCCGAGGCCCGCGCCCGGGCTGCCAATTCCATTCTGGTGGATGGTGGCGACCAGTTTCAGGGCTCGCTTTTTTACACTTATTACAAAGGGGCCATGTCCGCCGAATTTATGAATGCATTGGGTTATGACGCTATGACCGTCGGCAACCACGAATTTGATGACGGCCCCGAGGTCCTGCGCGGCTTTGTTGATACCGTCAGTTTCCCGGTTTTGATGAGCAATGCAGATATTTCGGGCGAACCCTTGTTGGCAGGGGCAATTCAGAAATCTGTCGTCATCGAAGTGGGCGGTGAACAGATCGGCCTGATCGGTCTGACCCCGGTGGATACTGACGAACTGGCCAGCCCCGGTCCGAATGTAATCTTTACCCCACCGGCCGACGCAGTGGCCGCCGAAGTGACGCTGTTGACCGAGGCAGGTGTGACCAAGATTATCGTCCTCAGTCATTCTGGTCTGAATGTCGATATGGCTGTCGCTGCAGCGGTGCCCGGGATTGATGTCATTGTCGGTGGCCATGACAATTCGTTGCTGTCCAATACGATTGAGGGCGCGAAAGGCCCCTATCCGATCATGGTCGGTCAGACTGCCATTGTGCAGGCCTATGCCTATGGCAAGTTTCTGGGCGAATTGAACGTGACCTTTGATGATGCAGGCATCGTCACAGCGGCAGTTGGCGAGCCGATTATCATGGATGCAGCGGTGCCCGAGGATGCCCCGACCGTGGCCCGTATTGCCGAATTGGCGATCCCGCTCGAAGAAATCCGCAGCCGCGTTGTGGCCGAGATTCCCGCCCCAATTGACGGGGCCCGCGAAACTTGCCGGATGATGGAATGCCAGATGGGCAATCTGGTGGCCGAGGCGATGTTGGCCCGCGTCGCCGATCAGGGTGTGACCATTGCGATTGCCAATGGTGGCGGCTTGCGGTCGTCGATTGACGCAGGACCGGTCACGATGGGCGAGGTGCTGACGGTGCTGCCGTTCCAGAATACGCTGTCCACGTTTCAGGTGACCGGCGATGTCATCGTCGCAGCACTGGAAAATGGCGTCAGCCAGATGGAAGAAGGTGCCGGCCGGTTCCCGCAGGTTGCGGGTCTGATGTATACGGTTGATCCAGCAGCCCCGGCAGGTGCCCGCATTTCCGATGTGATGGCCCTTGTCGGCGGCGATGCCTGGGCACCGATTGATCCTGCAACTGTCTATAGTGTTGTGTCCAATAACTATGTTCGAGGCGGCGGTGACGGCTATGCGATGTTCATTGATGCGGCCAATGCCTATGATTTTGGTCCCGATCTGGCAGATGTGACGGCGGAATATCTGGCTGCAAATGCCCCTTACACGCCGTTCGTGGATGGGCGGATTACTGTTAAGTAAGACCCATTTGCGCTCTGCGCAGCGGGTATTTTTGCAACTTTGAAATCAAAGGCCGGGGCACTGCCTTGGCCTTTGCGTTTGGGTCAGACCGTAGTCAGGTGGCGCAATCTGAGGACGCATGGCCAACACCCGCCGCCTGACGCCATGGTGCAGCTATTTGCTGCTGTGCCGCCAATGCTGCCGTGGGCCGGATCCATGACCGGTTCCGGTCATTCTGGGGCCTGCCGTCTGCCGTTATGGCTGGGCGAAGCCGGACACGGGGCGGCGGTCTTGATGAAGGCTTGCCCTGAGGATGCTGTGCTATTTCGGCTGGTCGGCAGGTCGGTCAATTCAAACCGCGCCAGCGGGCCGGGCCTGGTAGTGTCATTGGCGGCCTAAAACCCGCTTGCACCCTTTGCCGTCGTCCTGATAAGCCCGAAGCAGAGCGCGGGCGTTGTGTAATGGTAAGACCTTAGCCTTCCAAGCTAAAGACGCGGGTTCGATTCCCGCCGCCCGCTCCAATAGCCCGAAACCGAAAGCTGCCTTGTGTGGCCAGTCCCGCCGCCCTAAATAGCCGTGAGTTGTAAGAGGGCAGGCTTCATGGCTATCGCACCCATTCAGGCCGACGAGGAACGCGCTAAATCCAAGCGGATTTCAGCGCTAGGTGCGTTATGGCCATTCATGAAACCTTATGGTGGCATGATTTTGGCCGCCCTGACGGCCT
The DNA here is from genome assembly GCA_031422295.1 of Rhodobacterales bacterium. Taxonomy (GTDB): domain Bacteria; phylum Pseudomonadota; class Alphaproteobacteria; order Rhodobacterales; family Rhodobacteraceae; genus JANOMH01. Next base: position 18,005 of record JANOQM010000033.1, read on the forward strand.
TGACGCTGACCGCGCTGGTGTCACTGATCCTGCCATTGGCTGCGCGTCGCGTGGTGGATAATTTCAACACGGCAGCCGCGTCATTGCTGGACCAGTATTTCGCCGCCGCCTTGGGCATCGCGGCTTTGCTCGCGGCAGGATCGGCATTGCGCTATTACCTTGTTACCCGGCTGGGTGAGCGTGTCGTTGCCGATATCCGCAAGGCGGTATTTGACCGCATGATCGGCATGTCGCCAGCATTTTATGAAAAGATTATGACGGGCGAGGTGCTAAGCCGCATTACCACTGACACAACCCTGATCCTTTCGGTGATCGGATCATCGGTATCAGTAGCCCTGCGTAATATCTTGACCTTGTTGGGCGGGCTAGGCCTGCTGTTTTACACCTCGCCCAAACTCACCGGGCTGGTTTTGTTGATCGTGCCGGTGGTGATTGTGCCAATCGTCGTGTTGGGCCGCAAACTGCGCCGCCTTAGCCGGGAAAATCAGGACTGGATTGCGTCATCGTCGGGCTCGGCGTCCGAAGCGTTACTGTCGGCGCAAACCGTGCAGGCCTTTACCCATGAGACGAAAAGCCGGGGCAAGTTCAGCGCCGTGACCGAGAAAAGTTTTGACTCTGCTCGTGACCGGATTGGTGTGCGCGCGATCATGACGGCTATTGTGATCTTCCTGATATTCGCGGGTATTGTCGGTGTGTTGTGGATCGGTGCCCGCGATGTGCGACTTGGCAATATGAGCGTCGGCGAATTGTTCCAGTTCGTTATTTATTCGGTCATGGTCGCGGGCGGCGTTGGCGCGTTGACCGAAGTGTGGGGTGAATTGCAGCGCGCTGCAGGTGCAACCGAACGGCTGGTTGAATTGCTGCATGCCGAGGATGCCGTGGCAGACCCCGCCCGCGCAGTTCCCACAGGCACCCGCCCACGCGGCGAAGTGGCCTTTCAGGCGGTGTCGTTCGAATACCCGTCCCGTCCCGGTATTTCGGCGCTAAAAGACGTTAGTTTCACTGTCAAAGCAGGTGAAACTGTCGCGCTTGTTGGCCCGTCCGGCGCAGGCAAGACTACAATTATTCAGCTGTTGCAGCGGTTTTATGACCCGCAGGCGGGCCAGATTACATTGGACGGTATTGACCTGCGCCACATGGCCCGCGCCGATTTTCGCCAACATATGGCGCTAGTCCCGCAGGACCCGGTGATTTTTGCCGATACGGCCCGCGAAAACATCCGCTTTGGCCGCCCCGAGGCCAGTGACGCCGAGGTTGAAGTTGCTGCAAAAGCCGCCGCCGCGCATGATTTCCTGACCGCCCTGCCGCAGGGTTATGACAGCTATGTTGGCGAACGTGGCGTCATGTTGTCGGGCGGCCAGAAACAACGCATCGCCATTGCCCGCGCCATTTTGCGCAACGCTCCCGTGCTGTTGCTGGACGAGGCGACATCGGCGCTGGATGCCGAAAGCGAGTTGGCGGTGCAACTGGCCGTTGAAAAGCTGTCGCAGGGCCGCACTACCCTGATCGTGGCCCATAGGCTGGCTACGGTGAAAAAGGCCGACCGGATTTTGGTGTTCGAGGCGGGCCGGATCGTGGCGCAAGGCACGCATGATGCCTTGGTCGCGGAAGGTGGACTTTATGCGCGGCTGGCGCGGTTGCAGTTTACGGCGGGGTTGGCGGCGGAGTAGCCGTGATCTTAGTAATTTCCTTATCTTTTCCGATAATCCTTGCCAGATGCATCATTTCGCTGCGTCATGCTTGCACCAAGGCGGGTAAGTTTCCATCTTGGGCGCAGGGAAGCAGACACTGCCGGGACGAGGAAGCCCGGCGGCAGTCGAACAGGGGGAGGCCAATATGGCATATGCAACACTTGCGGATCGCGATGGGATCGAGGCCGAAACGGCGTGGGACGCGCGCGATTTGCCGAAAACCACCTATGGGCTGCTGTCACGCACCGCCCAGGCCTATGCTGGGCGCGATGCGCTAAGTTTTCAACTTTTGTCAGACCCGGCGTCGAAAAAAGAAACGCTCAGTTGGTCCGCGCTCAAAGATAAAGTCAGCCAGACAGCTAACTTGTTCCGGTCCCTTGGCATAGGCGAAACCGATGTCGTGGCCTACATGCTGCCCAACTGTAACGAGGCGGTGCTGACCTATCTAGGCGGGCAAGTGGCAGGCATCGTCAGTCCGATCAATCCGCTGATGGACGCAGACCAAATCGCAGGCATCCTGCGTGAAACCAAGGCCAAAGTGCTGGTCACCCTCCGCGCATTCCCCAAAACCGATGTTGCCCAAAAGGCCGCCGAGGCGGTGCGCCTGGCCCCCAATGTTACCCATGTGATCGAGGTTGATCTGCTGCGGTATCTGGGCGGGATCAAACGGTTCATCGTGCCGCTGATCCGCCCCAAGATGGTGGTCGGTCATCAGGCCAAGGTGTTGGACTTTGACGCCGAAATCGCCCGTCAGCCCAAAACGCTGGCCTTTGCCGACAGTCCGGGCGACCGGGTGGCGGCGTATTTCCATACCGGCGGTACCACCGGCATGCCCAAGGTGGCGCAGCACCGGTATCGCGGGATCATCTATAACGCATGGCTGGGGCACCGGTTGTTGTTTACCGAAAAGGACATTCTGATTTGCCCATTGCCGATGTTCCATGTGTTCGCGGCGATTGTGGTAATGGGTGCCTCGCTCGCGTCCGGGGCGCATGTCGTGTTTCCAACGCCGCAAGGCTACCGGGGCGAGGGGGTATTCGACAATTTCTGGAAGCTGATTGCGCGGTACAAAGTGTCATTCGTGATCACCGTGCCCACCGCCATGTCCGCCCTGATGCAGCGTCCGGTCGATGCTGATATATCGTCCTTACGGATGGCGTTTTGCGGGTCGGCCCCGTTGCCGGTGGAATTGTATAGGCGCTTTGAAAAAGCCGCAGGTGTGACAATCTGCGAAGGCTATGGATTGACCGAGGCCACGTGTCTGGTGTCGATCAACCCGCCGGATGGCGAGAAAAAGATCGGCTCGATCGGTCTGCCGTTCCCCTATACCCACATCAAAATTGTCTCGGTTGCGACCGAAATGGAATGCGGCCCGGATGAGGTGGGCGAGATTTGTATTTCGTCCCCCGGCGTTTACGAAGGCCAGACCTATACCGAGACCGACAAGAACAAATCGCTGTATTACCCGTTCACCGGCGACAGTCCGCAATATCTGCGCACCGGCGATCTGGGCCGGGTCGATCCGGATGGCTATATGTGGATCACTGGCAGGGCCAAGGACCTGATCATTCGCGGCGGCCACAACATTGACCCCGCCGAGATCGAAGAGGCGATGGCGGGTCACAAGGACGTGGCCTTTGCAGGGGCGATTGGCCAGCCTGATGCCCATGCCGGCGAGGTGCCTTGCGTCTATGTCGAACTGGTCAAAGGGGCCACCACAACCGAGGCCGAGTTATTGGAATTTGCCAAGGAACACGTCCGCGAACGTGCCGCCCATCCCAAACATCTGGAAATCATGGCCGAATTGCCGAAAACCGCTGTGGGCAAAATCTTTAAACCCGATCTGCGCCGGATGGCGATTACCCGGGTCTATAACGCAGCCTTGGCCAATGCCGATGTCGCCGCCGAAGTGTCCGAAGTGGTCGAGGATAAAAAGCGCGGCCTTGTGGCCCGGATAGCCAAGACCGGCACAGTTTCGGACGAGGACGTGCTGCGCGCGCTGGGCGCATTCACCCGGCCATGGGAATGGGCCAAATAAGGCGGTTTGCCACGCTGACTTTGGCCCTTGAACTGGCTACACCGGATCCATGGATGACGCTCCGATTGCCGTGATGGATGCCACCTGCGCCCTGTGCAGTTTCGGGGCCCGGATGATCCATCGGCTGGACCGGACCGGCACAATCCGGATTTGCCCGGTTCAAAGCGGGCTGGGTCAGCAGTTGTTGTCCCGGCACGGTCTGTCCGGCACCGATCCCGAAAGCTGGCTGTTCATCGCAGATGGCCGGGTCTGGACCGACTTTGATGCCATGGCCGAAGTGGGGATACGGGCGGGTGGCTGGGGCAAGCTGCTGGGCATACTGCGGCTGATCCCGAAGCCCTTGCGCGACTGGCTGTATGCCCGGATCGCCCGCAACCGCTATGCGCTGTTTGGCCGTGGTGATATCTGCGCTATCCCTGATCCGGCCTTTCGCGCAAGATTGATCGCATGAAAATTGCGGTTATCGGCGGCACCGGGGTGTTTGGCGAACGACTGGTCCGGTTGCTGGTCAGGGATGGTCATGAGGTGATCGTGATAGGCCGGGGAGCGGCAGCGATTGACCGGCTGATGGCCGAACTCGGGGTGATTGGGCTGGTGCTGGACCGAACTGCCGATCTGGCCCCGCTTTGGGCCTTGTCGCCCATAGTTGTTGTCGATGCGGCAGGGCCGTTTCATGCCTATGGCGCTGACCCCTACCGCCTGCCCAAGGCGGCAATCGCGCAAGGCGTGAACTATCTGGACCTCGCCGACGACGCGGCGTTTTGTGCGGGGATTGCCGCGCTGGAGGTACAGGCCAAGGCGGCAGGCGTATTTGCCCTGTCGGGTGTGTCCAGCGTTCCGGCCCTGTCATCGGCAGTGGTGACGGCACTTTCGCAAGACATCAAAGAGATTGACACGATCAGCATTGCCATTCTGCCCGGCAATCGTGCGCCACGGGGCCAGTCGGTGGTGGATAGTATCCTGCACCAGGCCGGGACCACCTTTGGCACGGTCGTTGACCGACGGGCCGAACCAAGGCGCAGCTGGTCGCACCCGCAGTATTTTAGCCTGGGCAAGGGTATGATCCGGCAAGGCTGGATGATCGAGGTTCCCGATCAGCGCCTTTTACCCAAACATTTCAACGCCCGGACGGTCGAATTTCGGGCTGGGTTAGAGTTGTGGTTGATGAATTACGGACTGGCCGCGTTGTCATGGCTGCGCCATGCGTTGGGGCTGGGAATGCCGCGCTGGGTTGTCGGCGCAGTCCGGCTGGGCGCAGGCCTTTTGGCCCGGTTCGGGTCGGATCGCGGCGGGATGGTGGTGCGGGTGACGGGCAAGGGGCCAGATGGGTGGGTGGCCAAGGACTGGACCCTCGTTGTGCGCAAAGGCCACGGGCCATATATTCCCGGCATCGCTGCACGAACGATTTTGCGGGATGTGTCACTAGTGCCCGCGGGGGCGGGTCCAGCTTTGTCCGCCTTTACCTTGACTAAAGCCGAGGCCGCGATGGCCGATCTGGCTGTGACATTGACCCAAACCGAGGCCCCATTGCTGCCACTGTTCCGGCAGGCATTAGGGCCCGCATTCGCCACCTTACCCGAACCGGTTCGGGCCACACATGACCACGCTGGCCCCCGGCGCTGGGTTGGCCTGGCCAAGATTACGCGCGGTCGGGGCGTTCTCGCGCGGTTGATCGCTGTACTGTTTCGGTTTCCTGCGGTCGGCACTGACATTCCCGTTACCGTCCTGAAAACTCCGGTGCCGGGGGGCGAGATTTGGGATCGTCGCTTTGGCGCGGGCCTGTTCAGGTCGCATCTGCGCTTGACCGCCAAGGGCATGACCGAACGGTTTGGGCCGATGACATTCGGTCTCAATCTTTTTGTCAAACAGAACGCATTACATTTTCCGGTCGTATCTGGCCGGTGCCTAGGGATACCGCTCCCGCGTTTTTTGCTACCTGTCAGCGTAGCGCGGGAATACGCATATGAAGACCGGTTCTGCTTTGATGTGGCCCTCTATGCCCCGTTTGGGGCTGGGCTGATCGTGCGATACAAAGGGTGGTTGTATCCGGATCCCGCCCGACCCTTGCAGGCCGCCGAAATAACCGTATCACTGCGCCAATTGCGCGGGTAGGGGATGGCGATGCGAATAATGCGGCACGGTTTGGCGCTGGTATTGATGGTAGTGTTGAATTTGGCGGCCCCGGCGGCACGGGCCGATGCGGCTGCAGCCGAGGAGGTTTTGCGGACATGGCTGCGCCTGACATTGGAACTGGTCCGCCATACGCCGACCTATACCCCGCCGGTGGCCAGTCGGACTTTTGCCTATGTCGGAATAACTGCGTTTGAAAGCGTCGCCTCGGGGTCAGACCAGTTGCAGTCGTTGGCAGGCCAGCTGAACGGGCTGACGGTTTTGCCCAAGCGCGAGGTCGGTCAGGCATATGACGAGGCGCTGGTCCTGCATGTGGCCCTTGGCGCAGTCGTGACCGACCTGTTTGCCAATACCGGCCCGACCGGGCAACGGGCGTTGGCGGCTGTCACCGAACAGATGCGCGCTGATGTGGTGGCTGATTTGCCTGCCGATGTGGTGGAGCGTAGCGATGCGCTGGGCGCGGCACTGGCCGGACATATTCTGGCCTGGGCCGCGACGGATGGCGGCGCTGTAATCGACACAATGGGTTTTCCGGCGGAATATGTCTTGATCGACGGGCCGGGCCATTGGGTGCCGACCAATCTGGTGCGGCTGCAACAGACCCCGCTGCTGCCGGGCTGGGGGACGAACCGGCCCTTTGCCATGCCCGCAGGCACCACCTGCTCCCTGCCGCCGCCGCCGGACTATAGCGAGGAACCGGGGTCGGAATTCTACGCTCAGGCGCAGGAAGTTATTGATTTCAAGGCGGGCTTGACCCCCGAACAAACCGCAATTGCCCGGTTCTGGGCCGATGATGCGATGCTGTCGATGACGCCGCCGGGCCATTGGGTAGCAATTGCAATGCAAGTGATGGACCGTGATCAGGCCCCGCTTGAAACGCGGGTCGAGGTGCTGGCGCAGCTTGGCATTGCCGTGGCTGATGGTTTCATCGGCTGCTGGCAGGCCAAGTTTGACTATAACCTGCTGCGCCCGATTACCTATATTCGCCGGGTTATGGACCCGAAATGGGAACCGTTGCTATTGACCCCGCCGTTCCCCGAATACCCCAGCGGCCATTCGGTACAATCGGCGGCAGCTGCCGTCGTGCTAACCGCCTATTTCGGCGCGGATTTTGCCTTTGACGATGAATCCCGCAGCGAGGACGGCCTGCCGCCCCGCAGTTTTCCCAGCTTTTGGGCCGCAGCCGAAGAAGCGGCTTTATCAAGGTTATATGGTGGAATCCACTTTCGGGCGGCCATAGACCTGGGGCTGGACCAAGGCCGCTGTATCGGCGCTTATGCCGCGGCTTTGCAGACAAGGAACCAGTGAATGACCAGAATTTTCGCCCTGCTCGCTGGGTTTTGTGCCAGCTCTTTGTCCGCTCAAGACATGCCCGCCATGCCGGTTTACGTAGAGGAAACCGCAACTGCCGGGATCGACAGCATTTATGCAGGCGACTGGCAATACATGGTCGGTGGCGGTGTGGCGGCGTTTGACTGCAACGGCGATTTCAAGGCCGATCTGTTCTTCGCGGGCGGCGAAGCGGTGGCGCAATTCTATGTCAACCAAAGCAATGTAGCTGGCCCCTTGCAATTCGCCCGGGTGGATAGTGGTTTAGAAGTTGATGCGGCCACAGGGGCCTATCCGCTGGATGCCGACAGCGACGGGATCACCGATCTGGTAGTCCTGCGCGTGGGCGAAAATTTGATCATGCGTGGCTTGGGCGATTGTCGGTTCGAACGCGCGAACGAGGCCTGGGGCTTTGATGGCGGCGACGGCTGGTCCACCGCGTTTTCCGCGATGTGGGAGGATGGGGCGATTTGGCCGACGCTTGCCGTCGGCAACTACATCGACCGGACCGAAGAAGCGTTTCCATGGGGGTCTTGCACCGATAACTGGCTGCACCGGGGGGGGGCGCAGGGGTTTGAGGCCCCATTGCCTTTGACCCCCAGCTTTTGCGCCCTGTCCATGCTGTTCACCGACTGGAACCGGTCGGGCACACCGTCGCTGCGGGTGTCCAATGACCGCGAGTATTACAAAGGCGGGCAGGAACAGATGTGGCGGCTGGAGCACGGCGTGGCACCGGCCTTGCTAACGGCTGCCGAAGGCTGGAAACCATTGCGCATCTGGGGCATGGGAATTGCCAGCTATGACATTGATTACAATGGCTATCCGGAATATTTCCTGACCAGCATGGCCGACAATAAACTGCAGCGGTTGGTGACCGAAACCTTGCCACTGCCCGCCTTTGCTGATGTTGCATTTTCGTTGGGTGTCACAGCGCACCGGCCGTATATCGGCGAAAATGCGCGGCCCAGCACGGCTTGGCATGCCCAGTTTGAAGATGTGAACAATGACGGGTTTGCTGATTTATTCGTGGTCAAAGGCAATGTCGATCAAATGCCGGATTTTGCCGCCGAAGACCCCAATAACTTGCTGCTTGGCCGCCCGGACGGCACCTATGCCGAGGCGGGCAGTCTGGCCGGCGTGGCCAGCACCCTGATCGGGCGTGGTGGAGCGGTGGCTGATTTCAATCTGGATGGTTGGCTCGATATCGTTGTCGTCAACCGCCGGGTGCCGGCGCAAATCTGGCGAAATACAGGCGCTAGCGGCGGCCACTGGCTGGGTCTGGCTCTGTCGCAACCCGCGCCCAATACCGCTGCGATTGGCGCATGGATTGAGGTCCGGCGAGGTGATGTCGTCATGCGCCGTGAGATTGCGGTCGGCGGCGGTCATGCCAGCGGACAGGCGGGTTGGTGGCATTTCGGCTTGGGCGATCTGACCGAGGCGGAAGTCCGGGTAATCTGGCCGGACGGTACCGAAGGCGCGTGGGAAATGTTGGACGCCGATGGGTTTTTTAGCCTGTCGCGAGGGCAGGCCGCACAGTCAAACTAAGACAAACGCAACACGTTTTTCGACAGCGCAAAGCGCCGGTCAGCTTGCCACGGAATGCAGACAGTGGCGCGAGAGGGCGAAGACTTGAGTCTTTCGTTGCGGTTTTGGAACAGCGGGAGCGGCATCTCGCATGTTTAGACTTACGGACTCTGGGTGCGGGTAGAAGAATTTTAGATTTCTATTTCATCAGGATAGCCAAGAGTAAGGCCTATAAAAAATATCCGCCGCCCCGCTGCCTGCGCATGACATTCGAAAAACGGGCGCAGCTGGATGCCGAACGGGACGATATGGCGCTCGTGGCGTATATGCGTGAGCGGCAGTTCGGCATTGATACAGTCGCGCACAAGCGGCCCGGAAACAGCACGATTGAAAATAACGACGTTCTTGGCTAGGTGTTGGGGGCACGCTGTCGGTTACGCCTATCTTCAAACCTTAATCAGCTTGCAAGGGCGATGAATACTGGCCCACTGCCTGCCACGCCGGAAACTGCAGCTGATTTGAAGGAAGCCTGCCGGAAAATCTCTGAAATCCGCATTGCGCTCATGCCGGCGCGTGCCAAAGCGCCGCAAGGCGCGCCGTGATCCGGAAAGCGAATGAGCCGGACGACGCCCCGCAGCTTGCACGATACATCTTGGCGATGCGGGAGCCCCGGATGCGCCCGCCAGCGCGCCGGGGGTTTCGTTTTTCTGGGGAACGTCAGGCGAACAAATCAGTTTGACTTGTACGGGGTTTGTACGCGGAAGCCCCGAATTGTCGGCGTTTGTTCCCGCAAATGCGCGTAAGTTATCGTATCGCCCGTTCGTAGGTTCCCCGTAACTCTCTGAATTTTTAGTGCTAAATGGTGCTGTGAGAGAGGATTGAACTCTCGACCTCACCCTTACCAAGGGTGTGCTCTACCACTGAGCTACCACAGCAACGCTTAGCGGCTTTTAGCGACACGGGTGGCGAGTGCAAGGGGTTTTGTCGGGCAGTTTGGACCTAGACGCTGGCCCGCCCCCGGATTATTACGAAGCGCATGAAAACACCCAAACAGACCCCCCCGCCCCAGATACCAAACATCAATGATCGCAATGTGCGGCTCAAGGCGGCGTTGCAGGCTAATATTGCCCGACGCAAGGCACAGGTTAAGGGGCGGGGGTCAGAATTGGGGCCAGAATTGGGACCAGAATTGGGACCACAGGCGGAGCAGCCCGACTCAACCGAGAAAGAGTAGACAGGCATGGATTCGATCGTCGTCAGGGGCGGGGCACCATTGTCCGGCCAAATTCCAATTGCCGGGGCCAAGAATGCAGCCTTGACGCTGATGCCCGTCACCCTGCTGTCGGACGAACCCCTGACCCTGACCAATGCCCCGCGCCTGTCGGATATCAAGACGATGACCTTGCTGTTGGAATCCTTGGGCACCGAGGTGACCTCGATGCAAGGCGGCAAAGTGATTGCATTGTCGTCGCACACTATCACTTCGACCCGTGCTGACTATGACATCGTACGCAAGATGCGGGCGTCCAATCTGGTGTTGGGCCCGCTGCTGGCCCGCGAACATCAGGCAATTGTGTCTTTGCCCGGTGGCTGCGCAATTGGGGCACGGCCGATGGATATACATATTTCCGCGCTGGAGGCTTTGGGGGCCGAGATTGAGCTGAAAGATGGCTATCTGCATGCTGTCGCCCGGGGCGGCCTGAAAGGTGCCCGCGTGCCATTGCGTTTCGCGTCGGTGGGCGCCACAGAAAATGTGTTGATGGCCGCCACGCTCGCCAAAGGCACAACCCTGATCGAGAATGCCGCGCGCGAGCCCGAGATTGTCGATCTGGCCCGATGCTTGCGCAAAATGGGCGCCCAGATCAGCGGCGAGGGCACGTCGACCATCGAAATTCAAGGCGTCGACCGACTGGGCGGCGCGACCCATCAGGTGGTCACCGACCGGATTGAGCTGGGCACCTATATGCTCGCCCCGGTGTTTACCGGGGGCGAGGTGGAATGCCTTGGTGGGCGGTTGGAACTGGTCGCGGCCTTTGCCGAGCGCTTGGATGCGGCCGGTGTCGATGTGTTTGAAACCGACAAGGGCCTAAAGGTGCGCCTGCGCGGCGACCGACCCCGTGCGGTGGATGTGGTAACCGCCCCATTCCCCGGCTTTCCAACCGACCTGCAGGCGCAGATGATGGCGATGCTGTGTATCGCCGAAGGTAAATCAGTGCTGGAAGAACGGATATTTGAAAACCGCTTCATGCATGCCCCCGAACTGGTGCGGATGGGCGCGCGGATTGATGTGCATGGCGGCGTGGCGACCGTTCAAGGTGTCGACCGATTGCGCGGCGCGCCCGTCATGGCCACGGATTTGCGCGCCTCGGTGTCGTTGATTTTGGCCGGGCTGGCAGCCGAAGGCGAAACGATCGTCAACCGTGTCTACCATTTGGACCGGGGGTACGAGCATGTCGAGGAAAAGCTGAATGCCGTGGGTGCCCGTATCGAACGGGTCCGGGGCCAATGACCGGCGATGCCAGATTCGAGGATGGCCGCGTTTTGCCATTGCGTCTGAAAGCACTGGATGCGGATGATCTGGCGGTTCTGTCAAGTCTTGTGCAAGATGCAGTGTTCCCCGCCTCCGAGATGATCTGGACCCGCAAGGACCGTCGCTTTGCGATTCTACTGAACAGGTTTCGCTGGGAAGACGCGCCAAACGCCGAACAGCGCCGCCGTCATTACGAGCGGGTCCAGTCCGTGCTGGCCATCGAGGATGTCACAAAAGTACAATCCCTTGGCGTTGGTCGCAGCGATAACAGCGTGATTATGTCCGTTTTGTCGATTTCCTTCCAACCGGGGATCGATGGAACCGGACATGTGCTGCTGACATTGGCAGGTGACGGATTGATTTCGGTCGAGGTCGAGACGTTGGAAGTGGTTTTGCGCGATGTGACCCGTCCTTATGCTGCTGCGTCGGGCAAGCTACCGGGCCACCCGGGCTGACGATTGCCGCGCCGAAAATTCCCCCTTGGCGGTCATTGGTTTTTTGACCAGCGCTTGCCCTTTATTGATGTGTTCACGCAGCAGCGCTATGTCGGCCGCAAAGGAGCTTTGCCATGCCTCAGATCTTGAATGCGTCCGAACCTGGGTTTGAGGTGGCGTTTGCCGCATTGCTGGGCATGAAACGCGAAGATAGCCCGGACGTGGACGCGGTTGTCGCGCGTATTATTGCCGATGTCCGGGCGCGGGGGGATCAGGCGGTGATTGACCTGACAGCCAGATTTGACCGCCTCACGCTGACACCTGACACCTTGCGGTTCTCGGAAGCTGAAATTGATGCCGAATGCGCCAAAGTGGGGCCAGAGGACCGGCAGGCGCTAGAGCTGGCTGCAGACCGGATAACGGCCTACCACGCCCGCCAAATGCCAATGAACGAGAGCTGGACTGACGCCGCCGGGGCCACATTGGGCTGGCGCTGGACCGCCGTTTCGGCGGCAGGGTTGTATGTGCCGGGGGGGCTGGCGACCTATCCATCCTCAGTGCTGATGAATGCGATCCCGGCCAAAGTGGCGGGGGTGGGTCGTCTGGCGATGGTGGTGCCAACGCCGGACGGGGCGATGAACCCGCTGGTGTTGCTGGCTGCCCGGATGGCTGGCGTAGACGAGATTTACCGCATCGGCGGGGCGCAGGCGATTGCGGCACTGGCCTATGGGACGCAAACCATAGCCCCGGTGGACAAGATTACCGGGCCGGGAAATGCCTATGTGGCGGCGGCCAAGCGCCGGGTGTTTGGCAAGGTTGGTATTGATATGATCGCCGGACCGTCCGAGATTCTGGTGATCGCGGACGCGGATAATGATCCGGACTGGATTGCACTGGATCTGCTATCCCAAGCCGAACATGACGCCAGCACCCAGTCGATCCTGATCACCGATGATGCCGGGTTTGGCCGGGCGGTTATGCAAGCTGTTGAAAAGCGGCTGGAAACGTTGGAACGGCGGGCAATTGCCGGGGTGGCTTGGCGCGAAAATGGCGCAGTGATCGTGGTGCGCGATATGGCCGAAGCCGCAGTGTTGAGCGACCGGATTGCGCCCGAACATCTACAATTATGTGTGGCAGACCCCGAAGGTTTGGCCGCAAAAGTCATCCATGCGGGCGCGATTTTCCTTGGCCACTGGACGCCAGAGGCGATTGGCGATTACATCGGCGGGCCGAACCATGTGCTGCCAACCGCACGCTCGGCGCGGTTTTCCAGCGGGCTGTCGGTGATGGATTTTCTCAAACGAACCACAATGGCGAAAATGACGCCGCAGGCGTTGCGCGCCATCGGTCCGGCGGCAGTTCGTCTGGCCATGTCGGAAAGCCTGCAGGCGCATGGCCTATCGGTGCAGGCCCGGTTGGACCGCCTGAACCAATGACCCGTATCTGCCAGATCACGCTGGATGATACCGGCCTGCCGCCACCTACGCCCGAGGTCGAGCAGGAACGCAAAGTCGCAATGTTTGATCTGCTTGAGGCTAACAGCTTTGTGCTGCCCGGTCGCGATGGGCGGGCGGTGCCGACAGGCCCCTATGTGCTGGCCCTGTCGATCCGCGAGCGACGGCTGGTGTTTGATATTCGCACCGAAGCCGCTGATATTGCAGGAGAATTTCATCTCTCCCTTGGCCCGTTCCGCCAGGTGGTCAAGGATTACTATCAGATTTGCCAAAGCTATTTTTCTGCGGTGAAATCTCTGCCACCTGGTCAAATCGAAACCATCGATATGGCAAGGCGCGGTATCCACAACGAAGGCGCGCGGGTGTTGCAGGAGCGGCTTGCTGGCAAGGCCGAGGTCGATACCGACACCGCCCGCCGCCTGTTCACCCTGATCTGCGTTCTGCATTTCGGGGGCTGATGATGGAACATAGCGCCCTCATCCAAGCCCTGCCACAGTCGGTTTTGTTTTGTTGCGATCATAACTCGGTCCGGTCCCCGATGGCCGAAGGAATCATGAAAAAGTTTTATGGAACAACCTGTTACATTCAATCCGTCGGGGTAAAAAATGACATGGAAATCGACGGGTTTGCGATCACAGTTTGCGCCGAACTGGGCGTGGAACTGTCCCGCCACCGCAGCCGGTCATTTGACGAGATGGAACAATGGGGCGATGATCTGACGTCGTTCGATCTGGTCCTTGCATTATCACCCGCCAGCCAGCGGCGTGCGCTGGACCTGACCCGGTTTTCGCATCTGATTGTCGAATACTGGCCAATCCTTGATCCCACCGGACTGGGCGAGGGGCGGGACGAACGGCTAAAGACCTATCGTCAAAGCCGCGACATGATCATTCAACGTCTGATTGAACGTTGGGGCCCGCCGCAAGTTTCGCCAAAGGATCATGTGCTTTAGCGCTTGAAAATCCCCGCAACTGGACGCATAGCACGGGCGCACCCGCGATTTTCGCGGGTGGCATCGTTTGGAGAGACCATGGCCAAGGAAGAACTGCTCGAATTTCCGGGGATCGTAAAGGAGCTTTTGCCGAACGCGACGTTCCGGGTCGAGTTGGAAAATGGCCACGAAATCATCGCCCACACCGCAGGCAAGATGCGCAAAAACCGCATCCGGGTGCTGGCGGGCGACAAAGTGCAGGTCGAAATGACCCCCTATGATCTGACCAAGGGTCGGATCAATTACCGGTTCAAGTGAACACATGACTGCCGGCCTTAGGCTGATCCTCGGCTCAGCCTCGCCCCGCCGTCTGGAATTGCTGGCGCAGATCGGGGTGATCCCCGACGCCATACGCCCGCCCGAGATCGACGAGACCCCGCGCAAGGCTGAACTGCCGCGCGACTATGTTCGCCGGATCGCGTTGGAAAAGGTGCAGGCGGTTTTGGCCACCGATGAAGTGGTCTTATGCGCCGATACCACCGTGGCTTTGGGTCGCCGGATTTTGGGCAAACCTGCTGATATCGCACAAGCCGCCGCGTTTTTGCACCTGCTGTCAGGCCGCAGGCACCGGGTTATCACCGCCGTTGTGGTCAAACGTGGCGATAAGATCTGGCAGACCGATGTGATGACCGCCGTGATGTTCAAACGTCTGAGCAATCCCGAAGTGAACGCCTATCTGGCCAGCGGCGACTGGCAGGGCAAGGCGGGTGCCTATGCCATTCAGGGGCCAGCGGGCGCGTTTATTCCGTGGATCAACGGGTCATTTACCGGCGTGGTTGGCCTGCCTTTGGCCCAAACCGCCGGGCTGCTGACCGCTGCGGGTTACCCGGTATATGGAGAAAGCGCATGAAGGGTCGGATGATCGTTCTGGATGATTTTCAGGGGCAAGAGGCTGCAGCCTTGCTGGTCGATGGCCGTCTGGATGACTTGCTGATTGATGATCCGTCCGCTCCCCGCCCCGGTGCTATTTTCCGCGCGATTTGTGACCGCCCGCTGAAAGGTCAGGGCGGGATGATGCTGCGGCTGCCCGAAGGGTCGGCCTTTCTGCGGTCCGCCAAAGGCTTGCGCCCCGGTCAGCCGATGCTGGTGCAGGTGACGGGCGTGACCGAACCCGGTAAAGCCGTGCCGGTGACCGACCGGGTGCTGTTCAAAAGCCGCTTTGCCATCGTCACGCCGGGCGCGCCGGGGGTGAATGTGTCGCGTCAGATTGTCGAGGAGGACGAGCGGGACCGTTTGCTTGAAATCGCGCATGGCGCATTTGATAGCCCGCATGGGCTGATCCTGCGATCGGCTTGCGCGGGGGCTGAGGCCACTGAAATCACAGAGGATATCGCCGAAATGCTGGCGCTGGCTGACGCCGTGCTGGCAGACGCCGCAGGGGTTGACCCCGAGGCCCTGACCGCAGGTGACGGCCCGCATGTTTTGGCCTGGCGCGACTGGGTCGCTGATACGGTGGTGACGGATGCCGGCGGGTTCGCGCGTGAGGGTGTGCTGGAGCAAATCGGCGATCTGGCCGGGGCCGAGGTGCCGTTGGGCGAAGGCACGATGTTTGTTGAACCAACCCGGGCGCTGGTGGCAGTTGACGTGAATACTGGCGGCGATACATCGCCTGCGGCGGCACTCAAGGCCAATCTGGCGGCCTGCCGTGCCTTGCCCCGCGCCTTGCGCCTGCGGGGGTTGGGCGGGCAGATCACGGTGGATTTTGCGCCGATGTCCAAGGCGCATCGCAAACAGGTCGAACAATCCCTGCGCGGGTCATTCCGCAATTGCCCGATTGAAACCAGCCTTGTGGGCTGGACCCCGATGGGTCTGTTCGAATTGCAGCGCAAACGCGAACGGGCGCCGACCGCCAGATTGCTGGGGCTGTAACCGTGGCTTGCCCGATCTGCAAACGCGAGACTTTGCCCGCGTTCAAGCCGTTCTGTTCGCGCCATTGTGCGGATGTCGATCTGGCGAAATGGCTGACCGGGGCCTATGCGATCCCGGTGGTGGAGGACGAGGACGACGACCAGCCGCCTGAATTGCACTAAAGCCGGTGCCTCCGGCGGAGGTATTTTAGCAACTCTGAAAATGCAGGCGCTGTGTTAGTCCATTGGTCGGCGCTTGCGTATCAGCTGGCTGATTGACACGGCGATGATCAGCCCGCCGCCATAAAACAGATTGTTTACAAAGCCATCGACCCGCAGAAAGTTCAGCCCCATGATCCCGGTGGACAGGAAATACACCGCCACAAACGCCCCGGGTGCGTTGAACCGGCCGGGGTAGAGGGTGGTGGAGCCGAGAAAGGCTGCGGCGAAGGCGGGTAGCAGGAAGTTCAGCGCAGATGACGGATCAGCCGTGCTGCGCATGCCGGTGTAGATGATCCCGGCAAAAGCCGCGACGATGCCCGAGGCGATCAGCGCCCCGGCGCGGGTGCGGTGGACGTTGACGCCGGACAGACGGGCCACCTCGCGTCCGCGCCCGACGAACAGCAGGCGGCGGCCCATTGCAGTGTGCTGGAAGATGTACCAGATGATTGCAGCCAGGATCGCGGCGAACCAGAATGCCAGCGGGATGCCCAGAAACCGGGTCAGGATGACGACCTTGACCAGCCCCGGCGAGACGCCCGAGATGGTGGCCGAATTGGCGATCCACAGCACTAACCCATTGATAAAATAGCCAGTTCCCAGCGTCACAATCAACGAATGAATTCCAAACCACAGCACGAACAGCGCATTTATGGCCCCCACCAAGGCGCCCACCAGCAGCACGACGAGGATGGTTTCGGTGATCCCCCAGCCCAGTTTTACGTTCAAAACCGCCAGTGTCATCGAGGCGAGTGTCATGGTTGAGGCCACAGACAGGTCAAAATCGCCAGTGGTCAGCGGGATGATCAGCCCCAGCGTCAGCACCACGATCATCGCGTTTGAGCCGAACATGCTGGCGTAGGAATTCCATGCAAACATCTGATCTGGCTTGGCAATTCCCAACACGAGGATCAACAGCCCCCAGGCCGCGATCAGCCCGAACCGTTCGGCCCATTCGGCCCCGCTGGTCCGGCTGCCGGGCGGGGAAAGGCGGCTTTCAAAGGTCCTGAGACGCTCTTCCAGGGCGGCGATGCGGCGGTCGGTGGCATTGGTCTGATCGGGCATCTGTAAGCTTTCAGGCAATTAACTGCAGGTGGGTTGCGCGGAAACAAGCCTCGGCAATGGCGTCTTTGGTCAGGGCCGCGCCGCTGATTTCAGTGATGATCTGTCCGCGTGAAAACACAAGGACGCGGTGGCACAGTTTGGCCAGTTGTTCGTAGTCGGTCGACCCGATCAGCACGCAGGCCCCGCCCGCCGCTGCCCGGTCGAGCGCATCCCAGATGTCTTGCCGTGCGCCGACGTCGACCCCCTGGGTCGGTTCGTCCAGCAGCAGCAGTTGTGGGTCGACCTGCAGCCATTTAGCCAGCAGCGCCTTTTGCGCATTGCCACCCGACAGGGCCGACAACGGCAGGGCCGGGATATTGGGTTTGACCCCGGCCTGTGCGCCCAGCCTGGCCGCGTGGCGTTCGATATCGCGGGCGAACAGGCCCAGCCCGCGTTTGAGCCGCCCCAGCACCGGCAGCCCGACATTATCGCCAACCGGTAATGACCCGACCCCCGCCGCACCCAGCCGGTCGGCGGGCAGATAGACGATGCGGCGGGCCAAGGCGGCGGGCGGCTCAACCGAGCGCAGCGCTATGCTGCGCCCACCGATTTTGAGCTGCCCTTTGGTGGCCCGCCGCGCCCCATAGAGCAGCGCAGGCACGGCATCATAGCCCGACCCGATCAGCCCGGTCAGACCCAGAATTTCGCCCGGGGCCATAGTCAGGGACAGCGGGCCGATGCCGGGGGCCGACAAGTTTTCGATCCGGATCAGCGGGTCGGCATCGGGCAGGATTTTGGCCCCGCCGCCATAGGCCGCGAGGCTGCGCCCGATGATTTTCTCGACAAAGCTGTCATGGCTGGTATCGTGTGTGACCACTGTGTCAATCAGCCGCCCATCGCGCAGGATCGTGGCCCGGTCGGTGATGTCGCGGACCTCGGCCACATCATGGCTGACAAAAATTACCGAGGCCCCGCCTGCGACGCAGGTTTTGATCAGCTGGAATAACTGGTCCACCCCGGCGCGGGGCAGGAATGGGGTGGGTTCATCCAGCACCAGCACGCCGGGTTCCCCGGACGCGCCCTTGAGGTCCTCGACCGCCCGGACAATGGCCAGCAGCGCCTGTTCGACCGGCGACAATCGGGCCACGTCGGCCTTTGGGTCCAGTGACAGGCCGTAGCGGGCAAAGATTGCGGCGGCACTGTCATGTTCGCGCGCCCAGTTCAGCCCCCAGTTTTGACCGGTGGCGAGCCGCCCGATATTGAGGTTTTCGGTGACAGACAGCGACCCGATCAGCCCCAGATGCTGGTGCACAAAAGCGAGCCCCAAAGCCCGGACCTTTGGCCCCGGAATGGGCAAAGGGACGGCGTGCCCATATAGCTGCACCTGTCCCCCCGGTTCCGGCGTGTGAAACCCCGCCAGAACCTTGATCAATGTTGACTTGCCCGAGCCGTTGGACCCGAGCAAGCCATGCACTTCACCGCGTTCAACGGTCAGGGCAACATTATCCAGCGCCAGCGCACCGCCGAACCGTTTGGACAGTCCGGTAACGCGCAGCGCCGGGCTGTCGGTCATTCAATACCCCAAAGGGCCTTGAACCCGGCAATATGCACATCGCCGTAACCGTCGTTGAACGTGGCCGGATTGCCCGCTGTCGCCACGTTTTCATCGGTAAAGATGAAAGCGGGCGTGTTCAGTTGGGTGACGGGTGCAAGGCCACAGAGCAGGCGCATATTCGCATCCACCCCGGCCATGCCGACCCACCCCAGACTTTCGCCCACGTTCATTTCCACGATATCGCCGTCGCGCATCATATCCAGCACGAAGGGGGTGCCGTTATAGCTGACGATCTTGGCGCTGGACCCGGCGATCTGAATGGCGGGCACGATGAAACCGGACATCGAATCGTAGACCGGCAGGACGTAGTTGATGGTCGGGTCAGCCAAGAGGGCGTTTTGCACGGCAGATTGCCCCTGGGTCGCCCAGTCATTCACCGGCACGTTGATATAGGTCGTGGTGCAATCGGGGCAGTTGTCGGTCAGATAGCCGATGATCGCATCGCGCAGCGGCGCGGTGGGGGTGATCTCATCCGGCCCGAGGACCAGCGCATTGACCTTGCCTTCGGTCTGCACCATCGCCCATGCGGCGATGATATTGCCGACGGTCACATAATCCGTATTGGCCGCCCCATCCATGAAATCGGGGACGGTCTGGGTTGTCGCATCCCAATTATGCGTCGCCGTGACTTTGAGCCCCGCAGCCCGCGCCTCGCCGATTTGGGGTGCCAGGAATTCGGGGGGGAGGCCACCCTGAAGGTCGATCAGATCAAACCCTTCGGCCATGGCGGTGGTGATCCCTTGGGTCCATTGGGTGGGGTCCATCTGGGTTTCCCAGTCGCGCAGTTCGAACCCGACCATGTCGGCCGCCTGCACCATGCCCGTGCTGATTGCCGCGTTGAACGGGTTGGCATTGGTCAGGGGAATAACGAAAATGGATTTGTCGGCCATGCAGGCCTTGGCATCAAATGCCTCGCCGGGGGCGGTAAAGGTTGGCGTGGCGCTGTATTGCGCGATCAGGGCGCGGGCGGCGTCCATATCGGCAAAGGCGGGGGTGGACAGCAGCGTCAGGGCTGCGGCAGATAGCAGGCGCATTTTGGTTACTCCCGTTGGGTTGAGTTAAGGTAATCCGCCGCCTCGGGTATTGTTATGAGGTCGGCATATTTCGCAGACATATCAAACAGGTTGGACTGGTGCGGGCGGTCAGCCCGGTCGCCGCAAGCATCGCCCACGACAAGCGTGATGAAGCCATGCGACATGGAATCGACGCAGGTGGCACGGACACAGCCAGAGGTGGTGAGGCCAGATAGCAGGACGGTGTCGATCTGCATGGCGGTCAGCGTTGCCGCCAGCGAGGTGCCGAAGAAGGCGGATGGGTATTGTTTGGTCACCATGATCTCGTCCGGGTTGCTGGCGAGTTCGGGGGTCAGGTCGCCCAAGGGGTTGCCCCATTCGAGGACCTTGAGCGGTGGGGTCTTGCGGTAGAAAACGCCGCCATCAGCGCCGCCCTTGATGTAGCGTACTTCGGTAAAAATGACCGGGGTCCGGGTAGCGCGGGCCTGTGCCAGCAGGGTTTTGGCGTGGGTCAGGGCGTTTAGGCAGCCCTCACCCCCGTATAACGGCGAGGTTGGCTCAAAATACGCCTGCGCGAAATCTACCAGCAGCAGGGCCGGGCGTTGGCCCCAGACCTGCCGGTTGTGATACCCCGCACGGGCGTAGTTCTGATCCAGGCTTTCGGTCATTCGGCGGCGGTCCTGACCTGAACGAATTCAGGGTCCTTGGGCGCATCAAACCCGGTTTCGCGTTTCGACCGGGCCTTAAGTTCGCGCAAGTTTTCGAAACCGCGGTCAAACAGCTGCGTGTCACCGCGTTTGTCGGCCATCCTGACGCGCAGCTTTTCGGTGGCGGGCAGGTCAAGCCGCCCATCCTCGATCACCACGCCATAGCGGCGCGCCCCGTCCTCGGTTGCCAGATGCCGCTCGACATCGGCCAACACGAGGGCCGGGTCGCGTTTGAACGGATCGCCCCAGCCGCCGCCGCCCCAGGTGTTGAAATGCAGCATATCGCCGGGGCCAACCTTGACGCGGTCGCATTTGGAGGGGATGTTTTCCTCGGACCCATCCTTGCGGACCAGCCGTTTGGTAGAGCGCAAACCGGGCTCGCCGCCGTTGACCCCCCATGGATAGGTCAGCCAGCGATCATCATGGATCGATATCTCTCCGGCCTCGAGCATTTCATAGGCGATGGTAATGCCATTACCACCGCGATGCAGGCCAGCGCCGCCCGAGTCCGGAATGGTGGCATATGTCCGGATACGCAACGGGAAATACGCCTCAAGAAATTCATTCGGCACATTGGTAAAGGCGGGCCACATTGAATGGCCATCCGGCCCGTCGCCCGCTGGTCTGCCGGGGACACCGCCAAAACCGATCTGGAATAGCTGGAACCATTTGCCATCGCGGTCAAAGCCGGAATACATGAAATGCGGGCTGTCCGAGAAACCAGCCGCATTCAAGGCATCGGGCGCGCCTTGGCCCAAGAGCCCGCCCATCAGGTCGAATATTCGGCCCAGCATATGGGTGCGGCAGGACAAGGCGGCGGGTTTTTTAGGTTTGAGGATGCAGCCCGCCGGAATGCGCACATCGACCAGATCATAAAATCCATCATTGAACAGGATCTGCGGATCGAACAGATTGATCGTGAAGGCCCCGAAAAACATCTTGAACATTTCTTCGTTCAACAGAAAGTTGATCGACGAGTTTGATTGCGGGTCGGATCCGTCGAAATCAAAAATCGCCAGATCGCCTTCGCGCCACATGGTACAGGCGATTTTGAACGGGCCGTTGCCCTGACCGTCATCATCAATCCAATCCTCGAAATGGCTGGCCTTGGTACGGCCTTCGGGGATGAACATCTTGATGATTGCCGACATGGCGGTCTTGTTACGGTCCAACATGTCCTGCATGGCAGATATATAGTTATCAACGCCAAATCGTTGGATATTTTCGCGCACGCGACGTTCGGCTAAACGCAACGATGCGATAATGGCGAAAAAGTCCGATTTATTCCAGTCGGGCATGCGGGTATTGGCCAGCAGTATATTGAAGATCTCGGTTTGCAATTCACCTTTGCGGTAAATCTTGGTCGGTGGGATAATCAACCCTTCCTCGTAGATCATCTTGGCATCGGTCGGCAATGACCCCGGCACTTTGCCGCCAACATCAGTCATGTGGCCAAACATCGCTGACCAACTGACCAGACGCCCATCGTGAAAAATTGGCATCATCAACAGCCAGTCGTTCAGATGGCTAACCGCCCCCTCGCAGGAATACGGGTCATTGGTCAGGAATATATCGCCTTCTTCAATCGTGCCGCCATAACCTTGCATGAAACCATAGAGGAACGATCCGAATTGGCCGACCACCATTTTGCCTTGCTCATTGGCAATCATCGGAAATGCGTCATGCTGTTCGCGGATACCCGGAGACATGGCGGTGCGAAACAGGACGGCGTCCATTTCGGCCCGCGCATTGCGCAGGGCGTTTTCCACGATGTCGAGGGTGATCGGATCAACCTTGACCCGCTTGAACGGGGTTTGATTGGTCTGGATGATTTTGGCTGGCATGATCTATCCCCCTTTAGCGCAGTTTGTCATGGCCATTGGGCCAGATCAGAATAGTGCCGACTTTATCGACGATCCCGGTATGACCAGGCAGAATTAATGACGTGGCATCCATTTCGGTGACAATGGCTGGCCCGGCAATACGATTGCCGGATTTCAATCTGCTACGGTCATAAATTTTCGCCTTGTGCCAATCTGCATCGGCATAGATGCGGGTGTCCTGCACCACGGCGGCGCTGGAATCCTTGCCGCCAGACCCGTAATCCCGGCCGATAAACGGCTTTTCGGCCCCTTGAACCACGGCCCGCAGGCCAACCAGTTCATGCGGCGCGTCCAGCGCAAAGGTGAACAACTGTTCGTGTTCGGCGTCGAAACGTTTGGCAATTCCGGCCACACCGTCGCGGGCAAACCCCTCGGGCGTGCTGTCAATGGTCAGTTTCATCCCCTGACCCTGATAGCGGATATCAACCTGATAGCGGGTTTCCTGTTCGGACCGAGGCACCCCTTCGCCTTCCAGGTCACCCGAGGCGCGGTCGGCCAGATCGCGCAGCATCCGACCGATATCTTTGTCATTGGTCGCGGTCGTGGCGGTCACATAGGTCTGCGATGCCTCATTGCGCAGGCGGGTCGTGGCGTCGCCGTAGGCGCATAGCACACCGGGGCCAGGAGGGATAATGCACGGCCATGCGTTAACCAATCGGGACAAGGCGTTGGCATGCAGCGGCCCCGCGCCGCCGAACCCGATCAACGCAAAGTCGCGCGGGTCGTAGCCTTGTTCAACCGACACCAACCGCAGCGCGCCGCACATGTTTTCGTTGACAATGCGGACAATCCCCTCGGCGGCCGTCTCCAACGACACGCTCAGACTATCGGCAATTTTCTGCACCGCGTTAACCGCGAGGTCCCGCCGGATCACCATATCGCCGCCCAGTTTGGCATCCGACGGCAGATAGCCCAGCACCACATTGGCGTCCGTAACGGTGGCCGTGTCGCCGCCTTTGTCATAGGCGGCAGGGCCGGGCACAGCGCCTGCCGACTTTGGCCCGACGCGCAAAGCCTTTGTCAGATCAGGCACATAGGCGATGGACCCGCCACCTGCGCCCACAGTGCGCACATCGATTGACGGGGCGCGGACAGTCACATCAGCCACCCGCGTTTCGCGCCGGGTTCGTGCGACACCCTTTTCAATCAGCGCCACATCTGTCGAGGTGCCGCCCATGTCAAAGGTTAACAAATTGGCGAAACCGGCGTTCTTGGCGATCCATAAAGCCCCCGAAACACCCCCCGCAGGTCCCGACATCAGCAGGTTCACCGGCTGGTCCATTGCCGCCTGCGCGGATGAAAGGCCGCCGTCCGAGCGCAGGATCTGCAACATCACATCGCCCATCTTTGCCTTCAGCTCGCGCTGCAGATTGGCGATGTATTTCGCAACGATGGGCCGGACGTAAGAGTTAACGACGGTGGTCTCGGTGCGTTCATATTCATACATTTCGGGCATGACGTTCGATGAGGTGGAGACCGGGATGCCCGGCATTACCTCGGCGGCAATCGCGGCAACCCGGTCCTCGTGTTTGCCGGAGACATAGCCGTTGAACAGCGAAATGGTCAGCGCCTCGATCCCGCGATCACGCAGTTTTTTCAGATCGCGGCGCAGGGCTGTTTCGTCTAATGCGACCAGGGTATTGCCTTTGGAATCAAGCCGTTCGTCGGCCTCGATGGTATCCTCAAGCCGCGCCAAAGGCAGGCTTTTGTTCCAGATCACCCAGCCGCCCAGACCGCCGGGCACAAAAGACCGGGCGATTTGCAACGTGTCGCGGTAGCCTTTGGTCGTCACCAGACCGACCCGCGCGCCAGATCCGGTCAGCACGGTGTTGGTCGCGACGGTGGTGCCATGCATAACTTCCGAGATTTCAGAGGGCTTGATCCCCGCCTCGCGGCAGATTTTTTCGATGCCGTTCAGCACCCCGACGGAACTGTCGGCGGGGGTGGAGGGGACCTTGGCGGACCAGACCTTGCCACGCGATTCATCCAGCAATATCAAGTCGGTAAAGGTGCCGCCCACGTCAACGCCTAGCCGCAGACCGCCAGTCTGGCGCGGTTTGCGGGACTGGGCCGTGGGGGCGGGGCCACCCTCAACCCGGGCCAGCCGCGCCTCGATTTCTGCGAGCCGCGTTTCGTAGGTGCGGATCAGATCTTCGGTTTTGCTCATCTTCTTTCCCATCTCATCTTATCCCTTGGCCGGGCCCGAAATGCCCAGAACCCGCGCGATCCAGCCCGGCCTGCGGGCCATGGTCGCCTTGGCGACAGCCTGTTCAGACAGGGAAAACAGCCTGTCCATCTGCCCGGTTTGCCCCGCGATTTCGTGGTCTTTTGCGGTTATATCGGCCCGTGCGGTTTCAAGGGCGCTGGTGGTGCGGTCAAGCAATTCAAACGCCCGGTCTGTGGTCTGGCGCAAAGCGCTGGTCTGGGCCTGCGCGTGTTCGGCGGCAATCATCGCCCGGTCGGTGAACTGCGCGAACTGGTCCCGTTCAGTCAGGGCGCTGTCCAGGTCAGTCGACAGCGCCTCAATCTCGTCAAACAGCAGGCCCATTAATACATCAGGATCGACCTGTATATCTTTGACAGAATGCGCTAAATCATTGATCCCGGTCAGATCAACCCGCCAGTCGCCCTGATTGTTGCGTCGGGCTGGCAGGACCCCTTTCGCAATCGCCTCGCGCAGTTTCAGACGGCTTAAGCCTAACCGTTCGGCGGCCTCGGACAGAGGCAGAAAGCTGGTGTTGCGATCTGGCCCGGCGTCCATCATGGCCTCAGATAATCCCCCTTGCGCGCCAGTCGGTCAGGGTTTCGGGGGGCAGGTTCAGCACATTGGTCAGGACGTCATCGGTGTGTTCGCCCAGCTCCGGCCCGACATGCCGCACCATGCCGGGCGTGTCGGACAGGCGAGGGGCGACGTTTTGCATTTTCAGCGTGCCAAAGTCCGGATGCGGCACATCGACAATGGCCTGCCGCGCGATGAAATGCGGGTCTGTCAGCATGTCCGGGGCGGTATAGATCAGGCCGCAGGGCACGCCATTTTCGGTCAGCAATGCCTCAAGTGGTTCAAGATCAACGGTTTTTGTCCAGTCGTTGATCAGCGCGTCAAGCTCTGGCTGGCACAAACCACGGGCCGCATGGGTGGCGTAGCGGGGGTCTGTGGCCAGTTCCGGTTGCCCCATCGCTTCGGCCAGACGCTTGAAAACCGTGTCTTGATTGGCGGCGATCAGCAGTAGTTTTCCGTCCGCCGTATCAAACACATTTGACGGCGACACATTCGGCAGGATCGGTCCGGTACGTTCGCGCACATAGCCCGCGATGTGGTATTCGCTGACCATGCTTTCCATCATCGCCAAGACCGCTTCGTAAATCGCGGAATCGACGATCTGGCCTTTGCCGGTCCGACCCCGCGCATGCAGCGCCATCAAGGCCCCAAGGCAGGCATAGGTCGCGGCCAGTTCATCGCCGATAGAAATGCCCATGCGGCTGGGTTGGGTCGACGGATCACCCACGACATAGCGCAATCCGCCCATCGCCTCGCCGATCGAGCCATAGCCGGCGCGCTTGGAATAAGGGCCGGTCTGGCCGAACCCTGTTACCCGGACGATAACCAGCCCCGGATTGATTTTGTGCAATTCCTCGGGGCCAAGGTTCCACTTTTCCAGCGTCCCAGGTCGGAAATTTTCAATCAGGATATCAGATGTTGCTACCAGATCGCGCACCACCTGTTGGCCTTCGGGGGTGCGCAGGTTCAGCGTCAGCGACTTTTTATTCCGCGCCACGACGGGCCACCACAATGATTTACCATAGGGTTTTTCGCGGCCCCATTCGCGCATCGGGTCGCCTTCGCCGGGTTGTTCGATCTTGATCACTTCGGCCCCGAAATCGGCCAGAAGTTGGCCGCAAAACGGACCTGCCAGAAGCTGACCCATTTCGATCACCCGGATATCGGTCATCGGCCCCTGACGGGGTGGAACGGCAGCAACCATCGTCTCTCCCCTAGGGGTGCCAATTGTATCCATTGGCTAGCCCGAGTCGTGAATTCTTGCTAAGGAAGCTACATCAATGTATGCAAAAGAAAAGCCCCGGAGTCGTAAATCGTGACGGATCAGCCTAAATCCATTGAAATCATCGAAGTATCGCCCCGTGACGGGATACAAAACGAGCGGACGCTGCTTTCAGTGGATACAAAACTGGCATTGATTGCCAAGGCTGTTGCCGCCGGTGCCCGCCGGATCGAAGTGACCAGTTTCGTCAATCCGGCCCGGGTGCCGCAACTGGCCGATGCGGATGACCTGTGTGCCCGCTTGCCAAAGGGTGCCGCGATTTATGGTGGGCTGGCCCTGAATATGCGTGGGTTTGAACGGGCGGTTGCGGCGCGGTTGGACGAGGTGAATTTCGTTATTGTCGCCAGTGAAACCTTTAGTCAGCGCAATCAGGGCATGTCGACCGATCAGGGCCTTGGCCTGTGGGCCGAGGTTCAGGCGGCAGCCAAGGGACGGATTGTTGCGGGCCTGACCATTGGCGCGGCGTTTGGCTGTCCGTTCGAGGGCGAGGTGCCGCTGTCCCGGCTGATGCAGGTTGTCGAAACTGCCATGAAAAACGCGCCTGCCGAACTGGCCCTTGCCGATACCATCGGTGTGGCGACCCCCTGCGATATCACGGAACGGGTGGGGGCCATCCGCGCGGCGTTTCCGCGGCTGCGGGTCCGGCTGCACCTGCACAACACCCGCAATACCGGGATTGCCAATGCCTGGGCCGGGATCTTGGCCGGGGCCACGGCGCTGGATGCGTCGCTGGGCGGCGTTGGTGGGTGCCCTTTCGCGCCGAAAGCCACGGGCAATATTGCGACCGAAGACCTTGTTTACATGGCGGAACGGTCTGGTATTGCGACGGGCATGGACCTGCATGCCTGCATATCTGCTGCTGAATGGCTGGAAACCCAGCTGGGCCATATCGTTCCCGGCATGGTGATGAAGGCGGGCGGTTTTCCCCCGAAAGCCGCCTGATGCGCGGCGAGGATGACCGCCTGAATGCCTCTGACAGTGCGTATCATGCGTTGCGTGACGAGATTTTGTCGGGGGTGTTGAAACCAGATGATCGGCTGACCGAAGTGACCCTTGCCGACCGGTTGAACATGTCCCGCACCCCGGTGCGTGAGGCGGTCAAACGGCTGTTGATCGAGGGGTTTCTGACCCGCGCGCCGGGCGAGGGGTTGCGGGTGACCGGGCTGGAACCCGATGAAGTGCAACAGATATTCCAGATCCGGTTGAAACTCGAAAGCTACGGTGCCCGCCGTGCCGCCGAACATGCGACCCCTGCGGAACAGGACGAACTGCACCGGCTGGCGGCGGTCATGTCGGGCCATACGCCGCCGAAAACCGATCAGGATTTCGATACGATATCGGAGGCGAATGCCGCGTTTCACCGCACCATCATGCTGGCCGCAAAGTCACCCCGGTTGGGTGCGATGATGTCGCTGGCGATCAACCTGGGCCTCGTGCTGCGGACCTACCGGATGTATGATGACCACGATATGATCCGCCAATCGCGCCATCACCATGATATTGCCGAAGCGATTAGCGCCCGTGACCCCGATTGGGCCGAGGCCGCGATGTCATCGCATGTATTGGCCGCCGCTGCAGTGGCGCGGGCGTTCAAGGGCTAAATGTCCCGCCAGATCGGGTTGGACCAAGCCCGTTTGCCTGCCCGGTCGATGACTGAGATTCGCAGCCACGGCGAGTTTTCCAGCCGGTCCAGTTCGACCTGTCCCGTGGTCAACGATTGCCCGTGGATCGATTTGGCGGCCGAGGCCTGCCCCTGCACGATGATGGACGACACCGCACTGCAATCGATGGTCGCATGGCGTTTGCCGATATGAATGCCGCGCAGTTCCGGCCCCTGGCTTGAGTAGAAATCCCCGGCCTTGAGTGCGGCCAGCAGCGCGTCGGGGCTGTTTTCGGTGGCCTTGACCATGACCCAGCCGCCGAAATGGTCAGGTTCGGAAAAATGCGCATCATCGGTGGCGATCAGGTTCAGCCGTTTGCCTTCGGTCAACAGCAAATCCAACGTGTGAAATCCGTCAGGCCGGTCGCAGCCCATGGCGCAGCCGTGGTTATAGACCTCGACCGCATGGGCGCTGGTGATCGACCGTGCATCGGCCATAGTCAGCCCGGACCATTGCGGATGCGCGATGGCGACATACGCCCCGGCGGCCACGGCCCTAGCTGCCAGTTGCGGCCCGGTTTCCTGCCCGGCGACGGGCCGGAAATGCGGAGTATTGGGGGGGGTGAAGCCGGGCGGCAGGCCGACCGCAAGGATATGCCACAGATCGCCGTTTTCCATCGCCCCGGAATGCAGTTCGGCCCCCAGAATGGTGGTAAAGTCGGCGTCCCGGAACGGCAGGGTGTCGGCAATCGGATAGCTGTATAATCCGATGAAATGGTCTGTCAGGGCGATGAAATCATAGCCTTCGGCCTTGTACCGGCGGCACACTTCGGCGGGTTCCAGGATGCCGTCGGACAGGGTGGAATGGGTGTGCAGATTGCCCCGGTAGAAACGGCCGGGGGCGGTGAAACATGCGGTCATGACGGGGTTCCTTGGGCGGCTGTTGGGCCAGTTGTGACAGCAGATCGTGGCGGTTTCCAGAGGGTCCGATGGCAGCCAGTGTGATGGGTTTCCATCATTGCCGCCTAAGTGACCTTGCGGCAGTGTCGATTTCGGGGGAACGTCGCGGCAAACCGCCATTTGGAGTAGACCCATGCGCCCCACCGTCGCCGATATCCGCGCCCTCAAGGGCAAGCGGCAATTGTCCATGCTGTTTGTCGATACGCCAGACGAGGCTGCCGCTGCCGCTGCTGCGGGCATCGACATGCTGTCCATTGTGGCCCCGGTCTGGACGCCTCAGATGCGCGTGGCGGCGGGGGATTGTTTTGTGCAGGTGGGTCTGTTGGCCGGGGTCAATGCGACGCCCGAGGATTATCTACGCGCCGCCCACGCGGCGATGTTGACCGGCGGCGATTGCTGTTATTGTTCGGCCAGTTTCAGCACGGTCAAACTGCTGGCCGATGAATGGATCCCGGTGGTGGGCCATGTCGGGCTGGTCCCGTCGCGGGCCACATGGACCGGCGGGTTCAGGGCGGTGGGCAAGACCGCAGAACAGGCGTTGATGGTTTGGGATCATGTCAGGCGGCTTGAGGATGCAGGCGCATTCGGCGCAGAGCTGGAGGTGGTGCCAGACCGTGTTGCGGCCGAAATTACCAAGCGCACCTCGCTGATCATGCTGGGCATGGGTGCTGGTCCACATGCTGATGCCCAGTATCTGTTTGCCGAGGATGTGCTGGGCTATACCCGGGGTCACAAGCCCCGCCATGCCAAGATTTATCGCAATTTTCGCAGCGAAATGGACCGGTTACAGGCTGAACGGATCGCCGCCTTTGCCGAATACAAGGCCGATGTCGCCAGCGGCGCTTATCCGGCGCCTGCGCATGTCGTGCCGATTGCGGATGCTGAGTTTGACGGCTTTATGAAAGGTTTGGACCGCTAGGCTTTTGCCGCGGTCACCTCGACCTCGACGACAAACTCGGGTCGCGTGAACCCCGACACGATGACCAGCGTCGAGGCTGGCAGGCGGGCAACCCCTTCCAGCCACGCATCCCGCGCGGCCATGTAGCCTGCCATGTGCGCCCGGTCGGTGACATAGGCATTGATCCGGATCACATCGGCGGGGCCCATTCCGGCCTCGGCCAGTATCGCGGCGCAATTGGCGAAGCAAAGGGTCGCCTGTGCCTGTGCGCCGTCCGGAACTGATCCGTCAGCGGCCAGTGCCAATTGGCCAGAGGTGACGGCCAACCGCGCCCCGGCGGGCACCGCGACCCCATGGGCATAGCGGGCAAAAGGCGGGCTGATGGTTGGTGGGTTCAGGGTTTTCATCGGGTCCTCATTGCAATTCAGTCAGTCCGTTCTGGCCCGGATTGGCGGCCATACGACCAAGTTTTGCAAGGGTCGCCTAATTCATTGACGAAGATTGGCAAAGCTGTCTAATTTTTACGCATGACTTTCCGGCAGCAGGGGATTCTTGGCGCGACACCTCGCCAGTGCCGGGGCGAAGATTACTTTGAGTTTCAGAATCACAAAAAGGGGAGATGTCCAATGATCAATCGTAACGCAATGATGACCAGTGTCGCAGCTTTGCTGGCAATGTCCGGGGCCGCGATGGCCCAAAACATGGCTGTGACCTATGGCACCAACTGGGTCGCTCAGGCCGAACATGGCGGCTATTATCAGGCTGTTGCCGACGGCACCTATGCCGCCTGCGGGTTGGATGTGACCATTGTGCCCGGTGGCCCGCAGGTCAACAACCGCGCCTTGCTGTTGTCCGGGCAAATCGACTTTCTGATGGGTGGATCGTCGCTGGACGCGTTTACGGCGATTCAGGAAGGTGTGCCGATCATCACCGTTGCTGCGACGTTCCAAAAGGACCCGCAGGTCATCGTCACCCATCCCGGTGCCGCCACATCCTTTGCCGAACTGGTCAATCTGGACAAGTTTCTGATCTCGGACGGCGGTGTGCTGACCTTCTGGGCCTGGATGGTGTCGGCCTATGGCTTCACCCCGGAACAGCGCGAAGTGTACACGTTCAACGCCGCCCCGCTGATCGCCAACACGACCTGGGGCATGCAGGGCTATCTGTCGTCCGAGCCGTATTTTGTTGAACAGGAGGCCGGGTTCAAACCCGATGTCTGGCTGATCGCGGATGCGGGTTATACCGCCTATTCGACCACGATCGACACCATGGCCGATACGATTGCCAACAACCCCGAGGCGGTGAAATGCTTTGTCGATGGGTCGGCGATTGGTTGGTACAACTTTCTGTATAACGACAATGCCGCAGCGGTTGAAATGATCAAGGCCGACAACGCCGAAATGACTGACGAGGCGATTGCCTATGCCATCGAGGTGATGAACACCAACGGGATCGCGGATTCAGGCGATGCGCTGACCCTGGGCATTGGTGCGATGACCGATGCGCGGATGGAAGACTTCTATAACAAGATGGTCGAGGCCGGAGCCGTACCCGCAGGTCTGGACTGGAAATCAGCCTACACGCTGGATTTTGTCAATCAGGGCGTCGGGCTAGATCTGCGGCCAGCGCAGTAAAGACCGGATCTTGCGGCGGGGCCTGTCTGGCCCTGCCGCAGTCGGACGAACCCCATGTCACAGATGACCCATCCCGCAACACTCCCCCTTGGGCGGCGACCCAAAGTGCTGGAAATGGCTGGCATTGCCAAGGTTTTCAATGGCAATGTCACCGCCCTGAAAGGCATGTCCCTGACCGTGAACGCGGGCGATTTCGTGTCGCTGCTGGGTCCGTCCGGTTGTGGCAAGTCCACGGCATTGCGCCTGATCGCAGGGTTGATGAACCCCACGTCGGGCCGCATCATGTGGGAAGGCGGGCAGGCGTCCGGCGACATTGGTGTGGTGTTTCAGGAACCGACCCTGATGCCATGGGCGACCGTGGCGCAGAATGTCTATCTGCCGTTTCGCCTGCGCGGTCTGACCTTTGTCAAGGTCAGGGACAAGATTGACGAGGCATTGGCGCTGGTTGGCTTGGATAAATTCCCCGATGCCTATCCGCGCGAATTGTCGGGCGGTATGAAGATGCGCGTGTCCATCGCCCGCGCATTGGTGACCAATCCCCGCTTGATCCTGATGGACGAACCCTTTGCCGCACTTGATGAAATCACCCGGCAAAAGTTGAACAATGACCTCCTGGCGCTGAAATCGAAAATTGGCTGCACGGTGATTTTTGTCACCCATTCGGTGTTTGAAAGCGTGTTCCTGTCCGACCGCATCATCGTCATGGCCGCAAGACCCGGCCGTGTGGTCGAGGAGATTACGGTCGATGCCCCCTATCCCCGCGACATGGCGTTTCGCACGTCGGCCAATTACGCCGCCCATACCCAGGTCGTGTCAGCCGCCCTGTTGCAGGCGATAGGAGAGGTTGCATGAGCGTCACCAATTCCCAAGAGGCGCTGTTTGACGCCGAAGAGGCCCGCCGCGCCCGCAGTCGCCAGAACGAGGCTGTGGCCCGCTGGCTGATCCCCTTGGCCGTCGTGGTGCTGACCGTGATTTTGTGGGACCAGACGGTCAAGCTGAACGATATCCCGCATTATATTCTGCCCGGCCCCGGCAGGGTGTGGGACCAATTGGTCGCGGACCGGGTATTGCTGGGGCAGGCGCTGCTGGTGACATTGCGCATCACCGTGATGGCGCTGGCGGTTGCAGTGACGGGGGGCGTGTTATTGGCGATCCTGTTCAATCAAAGCCGCTTTGCCGAACTGGTGTTTTACCCCTATGCCGTCATCCTGCAAGTCACACCCATCGTGTCCATCGCACCCCTGATCTTTATCTATGTGCAGGACCCGACCGCCCGCGTGCTGATCTGTGCCTGGATCGTGGCGTTCTTTCCGATCCTGTCCAATACCACGTTGGGCCTGAAATCGACGGACCATAACCTGCGGGATTTGTTCACGATTTACGGGGCGTCGCGCTGGCAACGGCTGATCCGGCTGCAATTGCCGTCGGCCTTGCCGTATTTTCTTGGGGGACTGCGGATTGCCGGGGGGTTGGCCCTGATCGGGGCGATTGTCGCCGAATATGTGGTGGGCACCGGCGGGGCCGGGTCGGGGCTGGCGTTCCGGATACTTGAGGCGTCCTATCGTCTGAATATCCCCCGGATGTTTGCCGCATTGGCCTTGATTGGCGCAGTGGGCGTGGTGATCTTTGCGCTGACCGCGATCCTGTCGCATCTGCTGCTGCGCAAATGGCATGAATCGGCGATTGCACGGGATACATGATGGATTTTGCGACCCTGCCCGCTGGCCCCCTGCGCCTTGCCAATCTGACCCTGCCGGCCTGTCTGGCGGGGCAGGACGGTGATCTGGTCCGGGGCGATCTGTGTATTGAGGGCGGCAGGATCGTTGCTGATGTGGCAGGGCCGGTGGTGAATATGAAGGGCGCGATGGTATTTCCCGCCTTTACCGACATGCACACCCATCTGGACAAAGGCCATATCTGGCCCCGGTCGCCTAACCCGGATGGCACCTTTATGGGGGCGCTGACGGCAGTGCGGGGCGATACCGTTGGGCGCTGGACCGCAGAGGATATTCGCCAGCGGGCTGATTTCGCCCTGCGCTGCGCCTATGCCCATGGGACGGCGGCGATCCGGACGCATCTGGACTCTACCCCGCCGCAGGATGCAATTTCATGGCCAGTCTTTGCAGAGTTGCGGGAGAAATGGGCGGGCAAGATCGACCTGCAAGCCGCCTGCCTGATCGGCTGTGAGGGGTTTTCGACCGCAGGCGATTTTGCCCGAACTGCGGATATCGTGGCGGAACACGGCGGCGTGTTGGGCATGGTGACCTATCCGGTGCCAGATATCACCGACCGCATCGCTGGCTTCTTTGACATGGCCGCCGCGCGGGGGCTGTCCGCCGATTTCCATGTGGACGAGACGCTGGATACCGGCAGCAATACCCTGCGCCAGATTGCCTTGGCGGTGCTGGAAACCGGCTATGACGCCCCCGTGGTCGTCGGCCATTGCTGTTCGGTATCCGCGATGGACGAGGCCACCGCGATGGCGACGCTGGACCTTGTGGCCCGTGCCGGTCTGAACGTGGTCAGCCTGCCAATGTGTAACCTGTATCTGCAAGACCGCCACGCCGGACGCACCCCCCGGATGCGCGGGATTACATTGGTCCACGAGATGCAGGCGCGCGGGATCAATGTCAGCTTTGCCTCTGACAATACGCGCGACCCGTTTTATGCCTACGGTGATCTGGATATGGTCGAGGTGATGCGCGAGGCTGTGCGCCTAAGCCATCTGGACCATTCCGGGCACGACTGGCCACGGGCGTTTACAGCGAACCCGCGCATGGCCATGGGGCTGGAACCGCGCGACCTTGCTGTTGGAGACCCTGCCGATCTGGTGATCTTCAAAGCCCGTTCATGGACGGAACTTT
Source organism: Rhodobacterales bacterium (assembly GCA_031422295.1). Classification (GTDB taxonomy): domain Bacteria; phylum Pseudomonadota; class Alphaproteobacteria; order Rhodobacterales; family Rhodobacteraceae; genus JANOMH01. The sequence continues at coordinate 52,471 of JANOQM010000033.1, forward strand.
TGTCGCGGCCCCAGGCCGACCGGATCGTGTTACGCCATGGCAGACAGATTGACCGGACGCTGCCGGACTATGCCGAACTTGATCATTTGATGAGGCCCACATGAGTTTGCCCAAAGCCGACATTGCCAGCGCCAAGGCCGCATTGGCGCATCTGGACATGGACGAAAATCCGGTTTCCGTCCGCGCCAAATCGCGCGATTTCTTTTGGTATTCGCCAGTGCTGAAGGCGCGGCTGGATCATGTCACTGCCGATTTCGTGATAGCCCCGCGCAATGAGGCCGAGGTGATTGAGGTTTTGCGCGTCTGCTATGCCCATAACGTCCCCGTCACCACGCGCGGCACCGGCACTGGGAATTACGGGCAGGCGATGCCCTTGGCCGGTGGTTGCGTGCTGCATATGCACAATATGAACGCGGTGAAGGCGGTCTATCCGGGGCGGGTAATTGTTGAGCCGGGGTGTTTGCTGAAAGACCTCGATGCCGCCTGCATCGCGCATTCGGGGCAGGAAATTCGCATGTTTTCTAGTACTTGGGCCACCGCCACCATCGGCGGCTTCATCGCTGGAGGCTCGGGTGGGGTGGGATCAGTGCGCTGGGGCGCCTTGCGCGATCTGGGCAATATCATCCGGCTGCGGGTGGTGACGATGGAGGCAGAGCCCCGCGTGCTGGATTTCATCGGCGAGGAACTGCACCGGGTCAGCCACGCCTATGGCACTAACGGGATCATCGTCGAATTGGAGATGCCGGTGGCCCCGGCCTATGATTGGGTTGAACTGTTCGTGACCTGCCAGGATTTTCCTGCCGCTGCGCAATTCGCCACCGATCTGGCGGATGAAGACGGCATTCTGATCAAACTCGCCTCGGTCTATGAAACCCCGATCGCGCAGGATTATTTCCAGCGCGTCGCCCCTTATGTGCAACCCGGCGACCACCTGATCGGGCTGATGGTCGCCCCGCATGCGATGGATGCCTTTGCCACCTTCACCGCCCGCAGGCCGGGCGCGAAGGTGATCTACCGGTCTGACGCCCACGATTGGGCCCGCGAACCCGGGCATGTGTTTGAGTATGGCTGGAACCATACGACATTGCGGGCGCTCAAGGTTGATCCGGCGATCACCTATCTGCAAGTACGCTATGGCGCGCCGGATTATCTGGCCAAGATCGAAGCAGTCCGCGCCATGTTTCCGGGTGAGGTACTGCAACACCTTGAAGTTATGCGCGAAAATGGGCGGCTGATGGTGGCAGGGCTGTCATTGGTCCGGTTTACCACCGAGGCGCGGCTGGACGAGATTGTGAAGGGCCACGAGGCGCTGGGCTGTATGGTGTTCAACCCGCACCGCTACACCTTAGAGGAAGGCGGGCGGCAGTCGGTCGATGCACGCCAGCTGGATTTCAAGCGCGAGGCTGATCCCAAAGGCCTGCTGAACCCCGGCAAGATGATTGCCTGGGATGATCCGACGTTTGCCTTTGACAAAATCTACCAATATTCTGGGCTGAAGGCGGCGGAATGAACCGGGTTTTGGTCCTTTTCGCACATCCTTGCGAAGAAAGCTTTTCAGCCGCTTTGCACAAGACTGTCGTGGATGCGCTGACCGCCAAAGGCTGGGAGGTGGATGATTGCGACCTGAATGCCGAGGGGTTCAGCCCGGTGCTGTCCGCAGCTGAACGGCGAGCCTATCATGATGTCGGCCCGAACACCGCACCTGTTCAAAGCTATGTTGATCGGGTCATGGCCGCACAAGCATTGGTGCTGGTCTTTCCGGTCTGGAACTACGGTTTCCCGGCGATCCTGAAGGGGTTTTTTGACCGGGTGTTTCTGCCCGGCGTGTCCTTCAGACTGGTCGATGGCAAGGTTAAACCGAACCTTATGAATATCGGCAAACTGGCCGCCGTGACCACTTATGGTGGCACAAGGTTCAAGACCTTCCTGGCCGGCGATCCGCCGCGCCGGGTTGTCACCCGGTCAATCCGCTATGTTTGTGGCGCTGAAAAGATGCGCTATCTGGCCCTGCATGACATGAACCGCGTCACCGATGCCCAACGCGCCGCATATCTGGCCCGGGTTAAAGCCGAGATGGAGGCGTTCTGATGCGGGCGTTGGTGATTTATTGTCATCCCGATCCGGGCAGCTTTAATGCCGCTGTGCGCGATCTGATCCTTGAAAAGCTGGCCGGGCAGGGGGCCGAAGTGCGGCTGCATGACCTGTATGGCATGGGGTTTTCCCCGGTTTTGACCGCGCCGGAATGGGCGGGTTATCTGGGATGCCCGGGCAATGTCGCCCCGGTGGCGGGCCCGGTGGATGATGTGCGCTGGGCGGATACGCTGATTTTTATCTATCCGACATGGTGGTATGGGTTGCCTGCCATGCTGAAAGGCTGGCTTGACAGGGTTTTGCTGCCCGATGTGGCGTTTCTGATGCCCGATGCAACGCACAAGAATATCCGACCCGGATTGCACCATATCAAACGGCTGGGGGTGTTCACCACTTGTGGTGCGTCGCGTTGGCTGACCTTTGTCGTCGGTGCGCCGGGCAAGCGCACCTTGCAGCGTGGTGTTGGCTTCCTGCTGCGCCCGGGCAAGCGCAGCGTATTTGCGGCGCATTATCTGATGGATAGTTCGACCCCCACCAGCCGTGCCGCGCATTTGGGGAAGGTGGCCGCGAAAATGGACCGGCTGATCGGACGGCCCGCCCCACAACAAAAAGAGGTGCGCGCATGACCCGCCGCTATGATTGGGCTGACTTTCGTGCGCCAGAATATGCAGCGATTGATCCGATGCGCACCATTGCGATCCTGCCGACTGCCGCGATCGAACAGCATGGGCCGCATCTGCCAGTTGGCACCGATACGATTATTGCCGAAGGGTTGCTGGCCCGGTTGCGTGCCGACTGCCCTGCCGATCTGGATATCCGCATTCTGCCGGTGCAGGCGGTGGGCAAATCGAACGAGCATATCTGGGCGGCGGGCACCCTGACCCTGTCTGCCCCCACGGCCCTTGCCGCATGGACCGAAATCGGTCTGTCCGTCGCCCGTGCGGGTGTGCGCAAACTGGTCATTGTCAACAGCCATGGTGGCAATCTGGACCTGTGTTCGGTCCTGAGCCGCGAATTGCGGATCAGGGCCGGGATGCTGGCGGTCAAATCGCAATGGTCCGGCTTTGGCCTGCCCGATGGGCTGCTGTCGGACCGGGAAAAGGCATTTGGGATTCATGGCGGCGACGCTGAAACCTCGCTGATCCTGGCCTTTGCGCCAGATACCGTGGACATGGCGGCGGCGGGCGATTTCCGGTCCAGCGCCGAGGGCGGGCTGATTTCGCCGATTGGTCCGGTCAGTTATGGCTGGGTGTCGTCGGACCTGAACCCGGCGGGGGCGGTGGGTGATGCCTTTGCTGGCACGGCCGAAAAAGGCCATGCTTTGGCCCGGCACATGGTTGCCGGGTTTATTGACCTGCTGCGCAAGGTCGAGGCTACGGATATTGCAGGCTTTGCCCCGGTCAACGCGCCCGGCGGATTTTAGCGATCAGCCTGTGATTGCCGCCATCGCCCGGCTGAACCCTGCAGTGTCCATCAGCGCCCGGCACCGCGCAAAACGTCCGTCCGCATAGGCCCGGAAATCATCCGCCGTGTTGCCATTGGCCAGTTGGATCAGGCCCCAGAGCGTCCATAAAAGATCGCACATCGCTTTGTAGATCACCATCCGGCCCCGGTCTGCCGCAGGGGCAGGGCCGCCAAAATAGGCGGCCAGCAGTGCCGCGTCCTGATCCGCATCAAACTGCCCTTCGACCGACACATCCCCGAGGTCCCACATCGGGTCATTCATGCCTGCATATTCCCAATCGACGATCCACATTTTGGCGCCGGTATCTAGGAAGTTTTCGCATAACGGGTCGCAATGGCACGCGACCAGCGGCACGGGGTTGTGCAACAGGGCAGTCCGGATGCTGCCCGCTGCAGCCACGACATCATGATAACCAGCAGGCAGGGCCACATCTTTGGTCGCCAGCAGCGCCAGATAATTGTCAATCATTGCGAAAAGTTCGAACCGGAATGGGAAAGTCACGCCGGAGTCGTGCAACTGGCGCAGCGATTGCCCGGCGCGGGTGATTGCACCGGGGCGGTCACGAAACCCGGCGGGCGACATGGTAGTGGCCCCATCGATGTGCTGCGTGACCATGATCCCGCTGGCCGGATCGACAAATATCACCGCAGGGCTGACCCCGGCAGTGGCGGCGGCAGTGGCACTGGCCGCCTCGTGGTGGCGGTTGATGTAATCTTCGGTGCCGGCTCCGGGCAGTCGCAACACTTGGTCCCCCAGCCGGTAGACCCGGTTGGTCAGCCCACCCAGCCGGTCAATCGGGCCGGTATAGCCCGCCAAGACCGGGATGGTCGCCAGTATTGGGCGGATATCTTCTGACATGGGTCAACCTTTGGGCGATTGCGGTTTCCCGATTGGCTGCCAAAGGCTATGATTCCGCAAGTGATTTTCTGGAAATGGGACAGCTATGACAACGCATAAACATGATGGTCATCTGGGGGCTGTCTATGAGGCCAAAGGGCCAGCCGAAGTGGCCGCCCTGTATGACCGCTGGTCGGGCACATATGACGCCGAAATGGCCGCAGCCGGATATCGCCATCCGTCCGTGGCATTGGCGCTGTTGGCCCGGTATCTGCCGCGTGGTGCTGCCCCGCTGCTGGATGCCGGCGCGGGCACCGGGTTGGTGGGTGATTGGCTGGGCATTGTCGGCTACGCCGAAGTCGAGGCGCTGGATATTTCCGAAGGGATGCTGGCCGTGGCTGCCGCCAAGGGCCAGTATAAGGCTCTGCATTGTCTGGCGCTGGGTGGTCCATTGCCGTTTGCCGACGGGGCCTATGCCGGGGTGATTTCAACCGGCGTCTTCACCACCGGCCATGTCGGGGCCGAAGCCCTGCCCGAACTGATCCGCATTACAGCGATCGGGGGTGTTCTGGTGCTGACGGTCAAACTGCCGATCTGGGAAGCTGGGTTTGTGCAGGCTATCGCTGCCAGTTCTGATGTGCAGATGCTGGAACTGACTGCGCCCTATGTGTCGATGCCCGGCGAGGTGGGCACGGTGCCGGGGGTGGCTGTGGCGTTGCGGCGGGTTTAGGGGCTAGCTGTATGGCCCCGCACCCGCAGGTTTTCGGGGTCATAGAACGGCGCAAGGCTGATCTGCGCGTCCAGGGTTTCGCCTGCCACAATCAGCGCATAATGCCCGGCGTTCTGCCAGTCCGCGCTGACGCCGCCCGCATGCCGCACATAGCCGTAACCGACTGATTTCCCAATCGTATAGCCGTATCCGCCCGAGGTAAGATAGCCCACCGCCATCCCGTCTCGCAGGATGGTTTCGCGCCCTAGCAGCACCGCGTCCGGATCGGTCAGGGTGAAGCCTGCGAAGCGTTTGGTCAGAGGCTGGCCTGCACGGGCTGTCAGCGCGTCCTTGCCGAGAAAATCGGCGGCGCCTTTTTTGACGGCCCAGCCCAATCCGGCCTCGTGTGGCGTATCGTTGGGGGTAATGTCGGACGACCAGGCGCGATAGCCTTTTTCCAGCCGCAGAGATTCAAGCGCCCGATAACCGATCGGTTTGATCCCATGCCCGGCAGCCATAAGCGCGTCGTAAACCTGCGCCAGCCCGCTGATCGGGATGTGCAATTCCCATCCCAATTCGCCCACATATGTCACCCGCAACGCCCGCAGTTGGACCCCCGCAATTGTCACGTCGCGGACATGCCCAAACGGAAACCCGGCGTTTGACAAGTCGTCGGCGCAAACGGCGGCCAGCACATCCCGCGCTTTGGGTCCCATGACCGACAGGGTGCCCCATTCCTCGGTCACGTCCTGCAAGACCAGCCCTTTGGGCAAATGGTCGCTGATCCAGCCGAAATCATGGGTCCGGAAACCGGTGCCGGTGACGATGTAGAAATGGTCGGCGGCCAGCCGCGCCACGGTCAGGTCGCATTCGATCCCGCCCCGGGTGTTGAGCAATTGGGTATAGGTCAGCCGTCCGGCGGGTTTGGTCACGTCATTCGCGCAAATCCGGTCCAACGCGGCCATAACGCCTGCGCCCTTCAGTTCGTATTTGGCGAAAGACGACTGATCGAACACGCCCACATGGTTGCGCACATGGGCATGTTCCGCCCCGACAGCGTCGAACCAGTTCTGCCGCCCCATGCTGTAAACATCCGCCGCCCCCGGCGTATCGCTGAACCAATTGGGCCGCTCCCACCCGAGTTTCGACCCGAATACTGCGCCTTGTGCGGTTAGTTGGTCATAAAGTGGTGATTTGATATGAAGGCGGCCCGAAGTGTATTCCTCATGTGGAAAAGCGATGGTGTAATGCTTGCCATACGCCTCAAGCGTGCGATCCCGCACCCAATTGCGGTCTTTGTGCATATCCGCAAAGCGCCGGATGTCCACCACCCACAGATCCAGCGGTGCCTCGCCCGTTATCGCCCATTCGGCCAGCACCCAGCCCGCCCCGCCACCCGAGGCGATGCCGAAGGCGTTGAACCCGGCCCCAACGAACATATTGGCGCATTCATTGGCCCGCCCAAGGATGAAATTGCCGTCGGGGGTAAACGATTCCGATCCATTGATCATTTGTTTGACCCCGGTATTGGCCAGCGCCGGGACGCGGGCCAGGGCCTGATCCATATGCTGTTCGAAATGATCGTAATCATCGTCAAACAACCCGAATTCCCAATCGTCCGGCACATCGCCGGTCACCCAAGGTTGCGGGTTGGGTTCATAGCCGCCCATGACCAGACCGCCGACTTCCTCTTTGAAATAGGTGCGCCGGTCGGGGTCGCGCAGGGTGGCGGCATCGGTGGCTAGGCCGGGGATGCGGTCGGTCACGATATACTGGTGCTTGACCGGTTGCAGCGGCACATTTATCCCGGCCATTGCCCCCACCTGCCGCGCCCATTGGCCGGCACAATTGACCACGGTATCGCATGTGATGGTTCCTTGGGTGGTCTGAACGGCAGTTATCCGGGGGCCGTCCATCACAAAGCCGATGACGCGCACCCCCTCGTGGATTTTGGCCCCGTGCATCCGCGCACCTTTGGCCAGCGATTGGGTAATGTCGGACGGTGTGGCCTGCCCGTCAGTCGGCAGCCATGATGCCCCGATCAGGTCGGATGTGTCCATCAAGGGCCACATCTGGGCCACCTCGGCGGGCGAGATCAGATGCATCTCCATCCCGAAACTGCCTGCTGTGGTGGCCAGCCGTTTGTATTCGGTCCAGCGGTCCGGCGTAGTGGCCAACCGCAGGCAGCCGGTCATTTTCCAGCCGGTTTCAAGCCCGGTCTCGGACGCCAAAGATTTATACAGATCGACCGAGTATTTCAGCACCTTGGTGATGCTGGCCGAAGACCGCAGTTGCCCGACCAACCCCGCCGCATGCCAGGTGGACCCCGAGGTCAGCTTGCCCTGTTCCAGCAGTACCACATCAGCTTTGTGATCCCGCGCCAGATGATAGGCGGTAGAACAGCCGATAATGCCCCCCCCGATGACGACGATTTGGGCATGGGTCGGCAGGGGCATGGCGGTTTATCCGTAGCGGGTGTGGTAATGAGCGGCGGCAACATCGACCTTGTCGATATTCTGTTTTGTATATGCCGCGTAATCTGCCCCCGGCGCTTTGAGATGGATTTCCGACACCATGGCCCACATCGCCTCGCGCAATAGCGACGCGCATTGCATGGCGTGAAAAGATTGCAGCAGGGCTGGGGTGGGTGCTGCGTCGAAATAATGGGTCAAAAGCAAGTCTGATTGCACAGGCGTCATCTCGGCGTTCGACGCAGCCCCGGCAAGGTCAAACAAGGCGGTGGAGAAGCCTGCATATTCGTAGTCGATCAGCCATAACCGGTTGTCATCGTCCAGCAGATTGGCTGGCAACAGGTCATTATGCCCAAAAATCAATGGCAAGGGTGTTTGCGCGCCCTCCCATTCTGTGGCCAGGTGCAGATAATGTGGCAGGACCGCGCCCCAGCGGCTGTGCCCAGCGGTCAGGGTCCGGGCATAATCGCGGATCACATGAAACACCCAGAAAAGCGGCGGGTCGCCGGTGATAAAGGCAGGCATCAAGGTGTGGAACCGGCGCAAGAGATCGGCAATCCGGGCGGGATCGGCCTGCAGATCAGTGGCCGTCAAGGTGCGCGCTGTGATGAAATCAGTGACCATCACGCCGGGGCCGGTATAGATGACCGCAGGGCCAAAGCCTGCGTCATAGGCCGCCTGCGTGATCAGTGCCTCGCGGGCCCGGCTGACATGGTGAAACGGATAATCACGGCCAAGCCGGGCGACATATGCGCCGGTGTTATCCGTCACTTTCCAGATTTCATTCGACAGGCCCCCGGCCAGCGGTGCCCCGGTCGGGGTGCCAGTCCAGCACGGCAGGGATGCAATGGCCGGGGGCAGGGTCATGTGCGGCAAACCTGATCCGGGCCACCGCCAAAAAGGTCGGCGCAGGTGAAATTGGGAATGGGGCGCAAGGTTTTGGTAAACATACTTGTTTTACTAAGGCCCGCCGGCCAATCGGGCAAGCTGGGCTTGCCATCGCATCGCCAAAATCTGCCTAATCCCTCTGGACACCCCCAAAGCACTCGCCTAGAACGCATCCACCCGACGCAAGGCATCTTGCGCCGACCCGTGCCCGGGTAGCTCAGGGGTAGAGCAGTGGATTGAAAATCCTCGTGTCGGTGGTTCGAGACCGCCCCCGGGCACCACTTTCATCAAGGATGAAACAGTCGGTTGCTGCAGTGCTACCCGCACCTCATTTTGACGGAATTCATCAGTTCTGCCTAGCCCAAGGCGCATCTCCCGTGCTGCCGGAAATGCCATCATCGGCGCGGCTCCAAGCCGCGACAGGCCCGGATTGTTGTCTGAACCCCAAACACTTTAATCCTTGGCAATTGACCATATCTTGGGCCGGGTGATGCCCAGTTGCGCCACCAGCGCCTGCCAGCCGGAACCTTCGTGATCTTTTGGCAGGCATTCGGCCTCGTCCAGCCGGAACAGCGCCTGCGCCTGATTGTACAACATCCCTCGCTCTGCCGCGCCATGCGCCGCGGCCAGCCAGTGCTTGGCCGCAACGTCACGTTTGCCACGATACCAGGCTGCATCCCCGGCGGCGAGGTCGGCTGATGGTTTGCCCGCCCGGTATTGCCGCGCCATTCGCCCGCCGCTTTTGGCCACCACGGCACTATGCGCCAGCAAAGATTTATCCCCGGTCCGCCGCCACAGGTTCCACACGACATCACATAAGAAACTGACGTTCTGCACCATGTAGACCTGCGGGCGGCGCATCCCGCGCACAACGGATATGGCATCGTCCAAGCCCGCGCGGCCCTGCACCAGATCACCGTCCACCAGCGCCAGCAAGGCCCGCGCATACCCATCGACCACGTTGGAATTGTCGTTGGTATCGCCCTTTTTCTTTGGGTCGTTCAGGATGCCGTTCAAAATCCGGCAATCCTCGCGGGCCTCATCCAGCCGGTTCAGGCACATCAGGTCGCGCAACCGGCCATTATGCGACCAGGCGATGGAATGGCTGATGTCGCGGTCACGCGCGGCGGCAAGGGTGGCGTCGCTGCAGGCCTTGGCCTGTTCGAACCAGCCTTCGACCCGCTTGAGGTTGCCCAACGACGACATCGAGGTCTCCCAGTTTTTCCGCTCGCCGCAGCGGTCTGCCACGTCCATGGACCGCCGAAAATGCGCCTCGCCGATGGTCCAGCCGCATTTGCCCATCTCGAACACACCAGAGGCCATATAGACCCATGAAATCGTCGGCAGATCGGCCAGCCGTTCGGCAATGTCGATGGACTTGGCTTGCAAATCATTGCCGTCCAGCGCCCATGGCAAGGCGCGGGAAATCAGCGCCATGCCCATGTAAATCTTGGCCAGCGTCGTGCTGTCGCCACCGCCGCTGCGGGCCAGGTTCACACCGCGCAACACCTCGGCCAAGGAAAACGGCACCTTGTTCAGCTCATAATGTATCTCAGACAACGTCATGTTGATCTCGGCCGCGGCAATCATCGGGTCGCGCACCGCGGCGGGTTGCGGCGCGCGGTGCGGGCGCAGTTTATATCCGGCAAAGCCGCCCATTGCTGTGACCAGTGCCGCCCGTGTGGTTTTAGGCGGGGCGCGGTCCAGCAGTGCGGCACTTTCACACAAGAATTCCGCCGCACGGTTGTAATGGCCAAGCGCCTTTAGCGCATCGGCGATCTTATGGTTCCAGTGGCCTTGGGTGATCTTGCTGGCAAGCTGTGGTTGTCTGGCCACGATGTTCAGGGCCCGGGTCAGAAAATCCACAACCTCGGCGTTGTTATAGCCTGACCGCGCACTTTCTGCTGCGCGTGACAGGAAATCGACGGCCTGATCCGGCAAGTCTGCCTGTTCAAAATGATGCGCCAAAAGGGCGAGTGAGGCGGCTGGATAGTCCTGCGCTGCCCCGCGCGCGTTCAGCAATGCGGCGACCTTGGCATGCAGCCCCCGGCGCTGATCACTGACCAACAACTTATAGGCTGCATCGCCGATAATGGCATGGTGAAAGCGGTGGATACCACCTTCCGCGTCGACCGGATCGACCAGCCCCGCGTTTTGGGCGGCGGCAATCTCGTCGGCCAGCACTGCAATGGCTGTGCCTGCCGGATGCAGCCGCGACAAAAGATCAAGATCAAAGGTCCGGCCCAGCACAGCGGCCACCTTCAGCGTCAATTGCTGCGCGGGCGCAAGGCTGGCGATGCGTTCGGCGACCACGCCTTCGACCGCATCAGGAAAGGCAATCTGCGACAGGCCCTGCTCGCCCAGCCGCAAATGCGCATAACCGGCCTCAATCCGCACCAACCCCTGCTCGCGCAACGACAGGGCAAGGGCTGTGGTAAACAGCGGGTGACCCTCGGCATGGCGATAGATCAGGTCCACGATGGCCGCAGCAGTTTCGACCACCTCAAGCGACGCGTTGACCAGCGCCACCGAGTCATCCCGCGAAAACGGCACAAGCTGGATTACCGCTGCATCCGGCCGGTCCAACAAGCGTCGCGCCTCGAACGGCAGGGCGTCGCGGTCCAGCGGGCGCGATACAAGCGCAATTGTGATTTGGGGAAACGCCCGCGAAAACCGCTCCAGCAGTTGCCACGATGCGGAATCGAACCAATGCGCGTCCTCTACAATCACCACTTGCGGGGCTGGGCCGATCAGGCGTTCCAACAGGGCGATGATCACGCTTTGGGTTTTCTCGGCCCGCCCGCCGCCGAACAGGCCGATGGTAAAGGCGGTATCGGGAATAACATTGCGCAGAACCGGGCTGAGTAACGGGACAAGACCGACCATCGTGGGGTCATGCGCCAGCATTTGCGCCAGTTCGTCGGCGCTGGGATCGGGGCCAACCAATGCCGCGACCAACGGACGCCAAGGGTAAAACCCGGTGGTGCGGCGCAGGCTGTCGGCGTTCATACGCAGGGTGGTGATGCCTGCACCGGTCAGGCAGGTTTCAAGATACCCCGCCAGCCGCGATTTACCCAAGCCCGCCTCGCCCACGATATGGATCAGTCCGGGGTCACTGGCGGCAGTCAGGCCCATAACCAAATCGTCCAATTGTGCGCATTCGGCCATTCGCCCGACAAACGCACCCCGGTCATCAGCCTGCCCCAACGCTTCGGCCTGCAAGATGTAATGCGCCGTGGCATCCTGACCTTTCAGAGTAAAGACGCCCGCATCGGCAAAGCGGAACCGGTCCGCCCCCGCAGCCCGGGTATGCGCATCCACCCGCGTCTGACCTTTGGCCCCGCCAGACAGGGCAGCCGCGCGGTTCACCGCATCACCGATAACGGTATATTCCATGTGGCGGTCAGACCCGACCAACCCCGCAAACACCTTGCCGCCGGTTACGCCGATGCTGGCGGTCAAGCCCGCCATTCGGGCCGCATCCTGCACCATCACTGCCGCAGTTAAGGCGCGTTCTGCATTATCCTCGAACGACCGGGATTGCAGCCCCCAGGCGGCCAACAAGATCAGCCCCTTGTCGTCAGCCCCGAACTTTAACCGCACCCCGCCGTTGTCCTCGACGGCCCGCCGCAGCCCTTTTGACAAAATCGCCAAAGCGGGCAGGTCATCAGGGCCTTGAAACTGGAACCCTGAAAACCGTGCAAAAACAATCTGCGCAGAGCGGAATTCGGCAAGCCAGTCGGTGGCTATGCCATCTAACAGGTCGCGCAGATAACCCGGAACATAACCCGCGATAATCGCCACATCGGCAGCGTTGCGGACAAGCGCAGGGGCAGCCGCAGGCAATGTGCTGTCAAGCGTCAGCACCCGGACGCCATTTTGATCGGCCGCCACCGATGCGCGGGGGCCGACCGTCACTGAAACCTGCGCCCAAAGCCGTGGGTCCAGAAACACACCGTCGCGGAACCCCGCCTCGCTATGGGCGGCATCGAAAACATCGCCACAGATCACGGTTTCGGGGGTGATCGCACCCAATGTCAGATGCGCGATCCAGACCTGCCCCTGCGCCACGGAAACCCGCATTTTCAAGGTGGCCATCGCGGGGGCAGTCAGTTGGCGGCACGCCTCTTGCAAGGCCAGACCCGCCGCAATGGCGTGCATTGTCCGGATTGCGGGATCGCCGTCACCGGGCCAGGCCGCCGTCACCGCATCGCCGGAAAACTGCAGGATTTGCCCGCCAGCCGATTGAATAGCATCAGTGACACGCCCAAAGACTGCATTCATAATCGCGCGCAATTCCTCGGCCCCGCGCGCCTCGGCCCGGGCCAGCGTGGCCCCGGCAATCGAAAACCCCGACAAATCGGCACATAGCACGATGGTGGGAACCGCAGTCGCGAAATCGGTGGCGCGTTGCCCGGCATTTTCAAGGACCACGCTGGCGATGATAGGCGAAATCACGGATTGCAGACCAGACGGTAGTTCCGTGTCCGAAATTATTTCGCCGACAGAACTGTCCGGCACATCCATCCCATTCCCCCCCGATTCAGGCAACAGACGATCATGCGCGCAATAGCCAACCGCACCCACGGCAGGCAACATCCTGAAATGCAGCGCGAGAAAAAACGTCTCTCTGTGTCAGCGTAGGTTTGCGCTTTGTCGCGGGCAAGAAAATTCGCCAATCCACTGGCTGCTGATCCGATTTGCGGTGTGAAAAACCGTCGTGCAGTGGGCCATGCTGTTGCCCGGAATGGCCGATTTCAGTTTTGTGCAGGTTTTGACGGGAGCGGGCAAAGCCAGCGCGTAGGTCATGTGCAAATCAGAGGTAATGGGTTGACGACCTGTTGGACGTGTGGCGAACAGGGCATTTGGGGTGGCTGTAGACGTTGCTTAAAACAAGTTTGTCACTTGTACATCGTTAAGATTGGTCGCCAACTGTGAAACCTTTTATGTTGTTAGAGCGAATGCGTCACAGATTTGAGTAAACTCTGGATACTGGGAGGCTACACCGGATCAAATTTTCTATTAAAGATGAAAGCAATTTTGCATATTTACATGTTACAGAGTGTATTTTGTCATTTTAATAATTATGTTGCGAGATTGGAATGTCCATCTGGGTGAAGCCTTTTTCATAACTCGTAGTTTTCACCGAAAGCCATGTTTCGATCAGAGCTATAGGATCTTCGGATTCGAACTCCATTAACAGCTGATGGCTTCCATATTCTGCAAACAAGAAATCGCGCCGATTACCTATAGTTCCTTTTTCTTGTAGAAGGACCATTTGATTGTTATCGCCTTTGGCTTGTATCGATGTGTTGAGAAAGTCATTTTTTATACGAACTAAATTCGTGGTATTCCCAAGACTTTGAAGCTTCAACCCTGCCTCAAGAATGATATATCTTTTTGCGATCGGCCCCAATCGGTGAATGTATTGAGTGAGTTTTTCTAAACTGAGAGGCTCTTGCGGTTTTGTCGCAACTAATTCCAGTTGCTTAATTATTGTTGTGCCTGATACCCCACCTGAACTAGATAACTTTAAACCCTCGGCTATAATCGAGCGTACCCCCAACATATCATGTCGTGCGGTGAAATCCCTCAATAGATCTATAATTCTATCTACGTCATATTCAGAAAATTGATCATCGGGTGCCACCATTATTCCGATTTCTACGCCTGATGTCAGATCAACGCAGCCAAGAATTCTTCGGCCTGCGACGTCGAAGCAGAGAGTTTCGTCAGCCGCTGTGGAAAAAACCAACCGGCGCGGCAGAATCGTTTCGTTAATTTCGCGCAGGATGGCTGTGATTAAATTCGTACTGTTGGAATTTATAACTTGTCTCCGGGTTGATGCGCTGTAGACAGCTTCAGTCATATAGATTTCCAGGGCCTGGTCCAGACTTAAGATGTCATCAGAGTTTTTCATGACGCCTCAGTTATTATAGCCAGCACATCCTGAGCCGTTTCAGTAAATTTCCTGATATCGATCTGGGTTGTGCAATCACAACATAATACTTCTGCTGGATGAATCGCTGAACGAAAGAACAGTTCGACATTATTTCCATCGATCAAAACGGCGGATTGCACGATGGTCTCTGTTGAACCTGCCAGAAATTGTGATGCGATGTCCCCGGTCAACAGATCCACCGCTGTCTGGCATAGCTGATCAAGTTGTTCCTGCGGCAGTTTAAGCCGCGTGCTGAACCCCATCACCATGCCCGACGTCAGGTCTGTGTATGCCAGCGCATTGCAGGCCGGAAATTGCCGACAAAGCCTGTCCAAGTGGTCCAAAACTGTCAAAGGCAGTGCCCAAGGTTTCTAGTTCACCCTTTGATCGCACGAATCCATGAACAGAGTGTTGTCAGCGGTTTTTGCCCTGCAGTATTGCCCGGAATGCAGCCACTTCTGGGTCGTCCTGAACAAAGGCGGGTCTGGGTGTAGGGGTGGCGTTGCCCGGTTCGGATTTGATCCTGCGCGGCAGAATAGGGTCTGATTGGACGGTGTCCGGGGTAGTGGAACTTAGCGGATGTCCCAGACTATGCTGGATGGACTGGATCAGGCCAATCAATTGACATAGGAATTCGTCGGCCCCGGATGCGGTCAACAGATCAGCCCGCCCTTGCGCGGCAATTGCACCAGTCAACGAAATGGGCAGGCAAGGTGCGGCAAATAGGCCGGTAGTTTCTTTGTTTACCCGCTTCACGATGCGGTCGCGGTCCCGTTCACTGATAATTTTGTCAATCCGGGTCAGCAATAGCAGGCTGTGCGCTTGCAGTTCGGGGGGCATGGTAGCCCAGATTGCGTTTTCGCTTTGACGCCAAGCCTGGGTGGCATGGGTACACCAGATCACACCATCGGCTTGTGGCAAGACACGCTGCCAGATTTCAGCGGGCATATTTGGATCGGAAATGCCGGGCATATCGATGATATCACAGCTCGCCAGCATGTCAGATTGCTCAAAGAACCGGATGTAAGCGGTTTCAGCAATCGGCACATCCTCGAGTCGCGCCAAACTGACAGGGATGGTCTTGCCTTCTAGATCAACACGGTAAGCGGGCGACGTACCATAGGATATCCAGACCGGGGGTAGTTGTGTGGCTGTGACCTGAACTGGCAAATGCTGACCGCCGGTCAGTAAATTGGCCAGCGTGCTTTTTCCAGCACTGAATTCACCCATCAGGGCCAATCGCGGTTTGCGCAGCGCGGAATCAGTCGCAGCATTGATCTTTTCCATAATCATGCAGTGAACCTTGTAAATGTTTCGATTGTGGATTGTAGCGCATTGCGTCGATCTTCCAGCGCCTGCAGGCCAAACATCTTTTTCAGATCGGCCGGGCTGGCATCGGCTTTGCGTGCAACATTCAGCAAAATGGCGCGCTGTTCGGTTAGAAAACCCCGGACAAGATGGGTCGCGGTTGCATGTAACGCGACGGCCTGAACTGCCTTTAAATCATGCAGCATGGGGTCGGTTTCAGCCTTGATCAGGTCATGAAATTTGACAGCAAAGGCCTGATAGCCGCGCCTGCGGAACCACCAGCTTTTCCACCAGCTGCCTTGTAGATCAAGGGCAATGGTCTGGCCCAATGTCACCGGTGGTGGGACCCGCAATTCGGTGGAAATTTCGATTTGAATCTGCGCTGGTGGACAGTCGACCAGTTTCGCAAACACCTCGCCGACGGCGACGCGGGCGGCTGACATAGCGGTTTGGGTAACTTTTTGCATATTACTGCCAAAATTCAGATAATTGGCCCGCAGCAAGATCCGCAATCCATCAGGGCTGTAGTGCCACGGGCTGTTTTCGCCATACCGTTCAAGATGCGAGATTAAGGCCGATGTGGCACGGTCCAGAAAGCTGCGATGTGCGCGGTCCAGCCGGTCACTATAATCCGAAATGGCCGCGGCAATATCACTGGTCAAGGTAGCCAGACACGCAACCTGCAATTGGTCAAGTAAACCTGCAACCTGATCCGGGGTTAACGTCGCCGCAGATTTGCGGTTTACCTCGAACGACATGATACGGTCTGCGGCCTGCACACCTTTAGCAAGGTTCAGCGACATGCGGGCGATACGTTGCACCGCCTCAAGGCCCACTCCTTCGACAATACGGTCTGATATTGCGCGAAAAAGCTCTGGCAAACCTGATAGCTCTGTAATGATTTGGGTGGTAGTCAAAGGCACAGTCGAGGGGCGGGCCGCAACCTCGGCCCAGTTCAGCAGGGCTGCTGAACTATCGGCGGGCAATGTTCCCAACTGGCCCGCCAAGCTGGCATTTGCCCACAAGGCACTGCCAAAAATGACCTGCGGATCTGCAGGTCCGTTAAATGCGGCAAGAGTCTCCAAGATGCGGGTCCGGATTTCGGGCACTTCAACTGCCGGATTGGCCAATTCGTCAATCCGGTTCACAAAAATCAGGACCTCACGGGATTTGACATTGGCGATCAACCGCACCAGC
Source organism: Rhodobacterales bacterium (assembly GCA_031422295.1). Taxonomy (GTDB): domain Bacteria; phylum Pseudomonadota; class Alphaproteobacteria; order Rhodobacterales; family Rhodobacteraceae; genus JANOMH01. The sequence goes on from JANOQM010000033.1 coordinate 69,378, forward strand.
GCCATGTCCGTCGAGGTCAGCGCCTGATGTGCGGATAAGACGACGACGCACAGTCGGCTGTCGCGGATTGCATTGATTGTGATCTGTTCGCGCATCATGAAAGTGTCGTTCACACCGGGGGTGTCACGCAGGCACATGCGCATTGGCATTGCCGGGCTGGGCAAGAAAATATCGGCTGATTTGGTGATATCGGCAAAACGGCCCTGACTGCTGGCTGCAGTCGTATCGTCGTCAAAGTCATCGCCCAGACAGACATAGCGCTGGATCAGGTCCTGATCGACATAGCCATAATCATGTTCCTGCCCCAACAGCATCTCGAACTTACGGCCCAGCCGTTTGCGGGATTTGGCGCGCATATCGCTGATCTGCGTGCGTACTTTTTCCAATTCTTCGTCCGCTCCGGCGCGGCTTGCCAATTCACCGATCCGACCCCCACTTTCGATCAGGCGGGTCCATTCCTGTTCGTCAAAAAATCGAAACCGCGCACCGGGTTTGATGTCATGTGCGGGGGGGGACAGATGCAGGGTGGTGACGACCGATGTCCAAGGGTTCACATCCGCCGGCAAAAGACCGGGCACGCCGATCATGGCGTTCACAAGCGAGGTTTTGCCGGATTTGACCTGCCCGATCAGGGTTACGCTGGGTTCTATGGCATTCAGCTGATGCACCAGGCGCAGCGCTGCCTTTTTGGTTTCTTTATCGCCAATGCGCGCCAGCCGTAGCAGCGCCATGCGTAGTTTTTCGACACGATGCGCAAAGGCGGCAAGGCGTTCCAGCCCTGTACCGGACTGGTCGATTTTGTCCCGGTCAAGGTGATTATAAGCATTCATGATCACACCCCCAAAACGCGGCCAAACCTCTGGCTGACACCCAGACCCGCGCTGTGATACTCGCGTGATCTTGTCGTTGGGATGTTCCGTTGCCCGGCCCAACTAAGGTCTATATCGACCTGAAACATGGCCTTTCTACGGCAGGTAAATTTTTAACATATTGATATTAAATGCATTTTTATGTATCTACACAGGCAGCGATATCCCGGCGCACTTGCAATAGCAGTGTCAATGCATCGACGGCAGACAACGCATTACCCTCGAGGCGAAGTAGCAGCATGGTGTCTGGCAAAGCTTTCGCATCGTCGGCTAACCCACCTTTCAGGGCAGGCTGGTCAGCAATGATAAGAGCCAGCCCGTCGGCAGTATCGCAGCAATGCGACAGCACAAGGCTGATTTTTTCGGCATCGGGTAACACCATCGCGGGGCCCAGATCGCGGGCTTGACGCTCCAAATAGGCAAAAGCATCGGTCCATCCCGAGGAGCCAGCGGGTGAGTTTTGGGCCATGATGGTTGGGGCAGATGGCGCTGGTTCTGCTGTCGCATGACGCGCCAAAAACAGCAGCGCGCTGTCCCGCACCGCACTTTGCCCCACCGCGATTTGTCGTCGCAGCACTGTAATCAGTGCCGCAGCACCACTCGCACGTAGGGCGGGCGTTTGATCGGCCTCCGCGCGGTTAAGTGATGCAATGGCCTGCAGCGTCGCCACTGGAAATAGGCTGTGAAACTCATCCATGACAGCGTCGCCAATGGACCGTAGTTTCTGGTCCAGCAGGCCCTGGCCTGTCAATTTATCGGCCTTTGTCAGCACAAAAAAGCTGTGATCCTTTAACGCGTCAGGCACCTTGGTCCAGACAGCAAGATCAGCGGCGTCAAAGGTCTGCCCGCACCAAAGCACAATGTCGGCCTCACAGATGGCTGCTCGCACCTGTCCCGGGTTTTCCGTTATCGTGATTTCCGTGATGTCACATTGCAGGTCTTGTTGCCGCGCCAACATGTTCACAAGCTGGGTCTTGCCAGTGCCGCTGTGTCCGACAACTGCGATGTGAACCGGGCTGGCAAAACGCGCCAGCAAAATAGCCCCGATCGCGGCCGCATCGGGGCGCAATCGCCCGGACAGGGTTTGGGTCATCCGCTGCATCAGCGCGGCGTGATCAGGCGCGGTCACTCGCCTGCCTTGATCGCATAGCTTGTGGGCCGGGTTGTGTGGCGGCACCATTTCGCAGCCTCCTCAACACTGCGGGACAACGCGGGTAAGACTTTGATCACGCAAAACGATACATTGTCTTGATCCGGGTCATCAAGCTGGGCGATGGCGGCCAGCAATTTTTGGGCAATCATCGCACTGGATCGCCGCAGATTGGCCGCCAGCACAGCCGCAATTCCGTGATTATCCAAAAACTGCAGGCCGTCGCTGGCTACGATCAGGATATCGCCGTTTTGCAACGTTACGGGGTCAGCCGGACAGTCAATCCGGTCAACCCGCGCACCAAACAGGACCGACGTCAGGACATTCCTATCGGGGTGATCCCGGGCTGTCGTGGGATCAAGCAGGCCATTTGCCGCCATGAAATCAATCTGCGGTGCGAGTGAATGATCTTCGTTCAATTGCCGCAATATGCCGTCGCGGAACAAGAAAAGCGGTGAATCGCCAATGGAAATCCACCAAAGCGACCGGTTCAGAATTACTGGCGCGACCAGCGTTGCCCCCATTCCCTTGGCGGCAGGGTTCGCGGCAACGTAGGCAGCAATGCAGTCATCCGCTGATCGTGCTGCAGCGCGCAACGTGCCGTGCATACCGGTCCATAGATTTTGCTTATTTTCATCCTGAAACATCAGTTCGCTAAAGACTTCGGTCACGACGATCTTGGCTGCAATGTCACCTGCGGCATGTCCGCCCATGCCATCCGCTAAAACCACAAAACTCAGGTCGCGGCCTTGGGCGAAATGGGCGACAATCGCGTCTTCCTGACAATCGCGCCGCCCCAAAATCTGCGCCGTGGCACTGTCAAAACTGGGGTCAGCCACCGTGGTCAGACCCGTCCAAAGCGGCACCCCAATTAAAATCACCGGCGCACAACGCGACAAACATCAAAGTCGATTCACCGATGCGGATCAGGTCGTGATGCTGCAGCGGTTCCGTGCTGATAACCGGGCGGTCGTTCAGACGGACGATATTGGTTTTGCCGCCATGGCCCAGAAAAAACCTGTTCTGTTCATCATCATAAGCAATCGCTGCGTGATTACTGCGCGAAATGCTGTTGTCGCCAAAGTCCAGCCTGATCGCCTGATCGTCACCCCGGCCAATCTGCGATACGCCATTGAAAATAGAAAAAAATGCGCCGCGTCCCGGCCCATGAATGACCACAATCCAGCCGGTTGGAAAGCGGTCCTGTCGGACCGGAGTCGCGGCAATAGCGGCCTCAATCGGGTCTTGGGTTAACCCTGGCGCATGGTCAAAGCCCAACAGTCGGGTCTTGACCCGCCCCGCCCTTCGCCCGGCCCGCCCGGTGTCGGGCAGGTCAGTCTGGGACAGATCAATCGGAACAGCCGGTTCCGGCAATACCTGCCCGGCCAGCTGGCCCGCCGCCCATTGGCGTTGTGATACAGGCAGCTCTGCTGGCAAATCCGGCTGCGCGATTGGTATCACGGCAGGAACAATCGGTGTCGGAGGCGCAACCATCAGATCATCGAGTGGGGTCGATCCGGTTTTTTCCTGCTGCGTCAGATAATCATCGGCTAAACCCTCGTCCCAGTCTTCTTCAATCGCGGTCGGGTCAAAGCCCGGCTCGTGTGGCGCGGTGGCAGTTTCGGTCTGTTCCAGACCATCCGGGCCCCTATGGCCAAAAATCCGGTTCAATCGTATCATTCAGCTGCCCTTTGCCGCCAGATTGCGCAGATGGCCGATGGCCCTGCCGCAACTGTGGCGCATCTTTGTGAAAATCTGGTTCACGCCTGTTGACCCATGGGACTAACTTTGGGCAGAGGTCTGCCCGATCGGAATCCCGGACATCAGGACGGCGCGAAACAAATCCTGGCCAATTGGCGCCAACAAGGCCCCGCCGACACCGACAACAATCCCGGCGACTGCGGCCCGCAATATCCGTTGTGGCCAGCGCATGGCGGGCGGTTCGCAATAGCCCGGGTCGTCTGGCGGGTCTGGCTGTGCGATTGGGGCCAGCGCAACCGGGGCATCTTCACGGTCAAACCCGATATATTCAAGCACGCGCGGCATGGGCGGCTCTGGCACAGGGGATACGGATTGTGCAGGGCTGGCCAGCGGCTGATCAGCGGCCAATGCATTGGCCTCGGTAATCAGGCGGGTTATAGAAACCTCGATCGACTGGTCGCGCGGCAAATCTGCCAGGGCCACCTCGTGTTGGCGGGCGGGGTCAATCAGACGAACCCATTCCTCGGCTGTTTGAATCCGGTCCCCCGGAAACACATGCATGACCTGATCGATGGCGGCCAAAAAGGTGCGATCATAATTGCCAAAACGGCCCGTGAGCGGCACATACGGGTCTTTTTCGCCCGTGGCGATTGCGGCCAGACGGGCCTGACTGTTGGGCGGCGGTGCGCCGGTGATAAGATGATAGAATGTGGCCCCCAATGCATACAGATCGCTGCACGGCAGTTGCCTGCTGTTGGCGATGTAAAACTCTTGCGGCGAATACCCGTCTTTGACCATCAGCACGCCGGTTAACACACGGCTGGCTTTGGTCGCCTCTTCCCGCGCTGATCCAAAATCGATCAGGACCGGCTGCCCTTTGGTATTCAACAGGATGTTATCTGGCGATATATCACGGTGCAGAATGTCGTGGCCATGCATGAAGGCGACTGCATCCAGCAACTGCAGCAGGATCGACTGAACGTTGGCAGGGGTCAGGTGCCCCGCCCCATCCTCGATAATCTCAAGCAGATCGCGTCCTTCGACCAGATCCAGCGCCATGTAAGCGGTCGAATTATCCTCGAACACCTGATGCACGCCAACAATATTCGAATGGCGCAGTTTTGACAGATTGCGGGCCTCGCGCAGGAACAGGCTGACCATGGCCCGGAATTCGCCATGCAACGTACGCGACCGGGGGCGGACTATCGCATCTTGGCGGTGGCACAGGGCACCGGGATAACATTCCTTAATCACCACCAACCGGTCGAGGCTATCACGGGCCAGATAGGTGATCCCGAACCCCCCACTGTTCAGATAGCGTTCGATCCGGTATTGACCACGCAACAACGTCTGCCCGGCGGCCAATTCATCAAGATACGGCTGATCGAGCGAAACCGCTGCTGTGCCAGAGTCCATTCATCGCCTCGTTTCCGACCGGGTCAAGCGGGGTGAAGCCGGGCAACTGATGCGTCCGGGTGGTAGTCATTTGACTCCGTGAGCGTTAGCCAAGCCTGCAGAGTGTGGCAAAATCTGGGCGCAAAAACCGGGCAGTCAGACCAGTTTGAACCAGATTGATAAGACACCGGGGAGTTGATTATCCAAGGGCTAAAAACTTTTTGTAATCAATGCGATACTACCTTTTTAAATTGTTGAAAATCTGAACGGACAGCAGGATTCTTAACAATAACTCTGCATAATCTTAACTCGAATTCTTATCATCGCCGGATCTGCACTTGGAAATAGAGCTATATCGGTGAGTGGGGCGGCGGACCGGCTGTCGCGGCTGGAAGCAAAAGTAATACGACGCCTGACCATTGTTCTGCAGCAACCGGGCGATTGTCAGATGACAGGTCCCGCGCCGTCATATTCCCGGGTTGTGGCCCGATGGCAGGTTCTTGCCATGGCAGGCATTTGCGCTTGACCATCACCCCAGAACGCCCAACACTCCTGTCAACGCAAAAGCTGCCGGAGCCGCAAAATGCCTGATTTACCAGCAAGTTCCACCACCACGGCTGTCGTTACGGTGGGTGGGCAATATTCGGACATACTGGAAACAGCGGCGGATCATGATTGGATCAAGGTTACGCTGGCGGCAGGCCAGACCGTTGAAATTCGGGTGCTCGGTTTTGGCGGACAGCAATTAACTGACAGCACCATGGCGTTGTATGATCCTGCCAGTGTCTTGCTGTTCACGAACGATGATTACGGTGTCTATGGGGACTCGTTCAATTCGGGGATGATCTGGACCGCCCAGACCGCAGGGACCTATTTCATCGATGTGGGTGGGTTTGATAATATCGAGGTTGGCGGCTATCAGGTCAGTGTGGCGACGGCAGTTCAACCGCCGCCGCTGGCGTCGCTGGACTGGGGCACCCAAGTCAGTGACACAAGCATTGATGTGTATTTTGCACCAGCCGGGGTTGGATTTGGTGCCGAGACGTCCGAGGGATTCAATGCTTATGAAATCGCCCGGTTTCAGGCGGCCTTTGATCTGATCTCGGCAGTCGCTGGTGTGACCTTTAACATTGTTGCAACGGCCGCTGCGGCGGATTTCCGGCTGGTTCTCGATACCAACGAAAATAACGGCGAGTATCTGGGTTACTTCAGCCCGCCGGGGACAACCGATGCCGGTGTGGGGGTGTTTGCGGGCGATGCGTGGGACCGGACGGCTGGCGGCAGTCTGGAGGCTGGCGGGTATGACTTTGTGACCATCACGCATGAACTTTTGCATGGTTTGGGTCTGGCCCACCCACATGATAATGGTGGGTCGTCAACTGTGATGGAAGGCGTCCAGTCTGACTTTGACGACTATGGCGCGTTCAACCTGAACCAAGGTATCTTTACGACGATGTCTTACAATACCGGCTTCCATACCGGTGCGTCGGGCAGTGCTGGGGATCCGAACAATCAATGGGGATACGAATCCGGCCCGATGGCGCTGGACATTGCCATTCTGCAACAAAAATATGGGGCCAATACGGCAACGAATACTGGCAACAACAGCTATCAGTTGGTTCAGGCCAACGCCGATGGGGCTATGTGGCGGGCTATTTGGGACGCCGGCGGGAGCGACGAAATACGCAACACGGGTGCGACCGCCTGCACCATCGATTTGCGAAGCGCCAATCTGACAACCGCCGCAGGGGGCGGCGGGTTTGTGTCATCGGTCATTGGAATCTCGGGCGGTTTCACCATTGCCGCAGGTGCGGTCATTGAAAATGCCTTTGGTGGTTCCGGCGCGGACAAGCTTATTGGCAACAGCGGTGCGAACCAACTGGACGGCGGGGCGGGCGCAGATACCCTGATCGGCCTGTCTGGAAATGACACTTATATCGTTGATAACAGTAGCGATATTGTCGATGAAATCGCCAATCGCGGGACCGCTGACCGGGTCCTCGCAAGGTCCAACTTTGTATTATCAGCCGATGACGATATCGAATGCCTGCAGACCATCTCGACCAGTAGCAACACGTCGATCAATCTGACCGGCAATGCGTTGGCGCAACAGTTGTTTGGCAATAGCGGGATCAATACGCTGGATGGCGGGGCGGGGGCTGCCGATACGCTGACCGGGTCTGGCGGCAATGATACTTACATCATCCGCAACGCGGGCACGGTGATTGTTGAAGGGATCGGTCAGGGCACCGCCGACCGGGTTCTGGCCGCGACTGGTTTCATCTTGGCCACCGATGATAATATCGAGGTGATGCAAACCATATCAGCAGGGGCGGCCACGGCGATCAATCTGACCGGGAACGCGTTGTCCCAGTCATTTTTCGGCAATGCCGGAGCCAATCAGATTGACGGGCGCGCGGGGCAGGACACGATAACAGGTGGGGCAGGGGCTGACCGGTTTGTATTCTCCACCGCGCTTGCGCCCTCAAATGTTGATTTCATTATTGATTTTGTGGCCGGACTGGACGAGATATTGCTTGGGGGCGCGGTCTTTGCCGGAATTGGCGCGGGGGCTTTGGCAACCACACGGTTCCATGCCGGGGCCAGCGGGCAGGCCACATCGGCGGATGTGCGGATCATCTACGAGACGGATAATGGCAATCTGTGGTATGATGCCGACGGCAACGGCGCAGGCGTCCGGGTGCTGTTCGGTGACCTTGCCGCCGGGCTGGGCGTGACGTTCAACGATTTCACGGTGTTTTAGGGCCGGTATCATAAATTCCCGCTAGTTTTACGTGGACCGGACAAAAGTCCGGCGCTGACCGTTCGCGCGGTAAATCTGTTGCCGGATCACTGAATTGTTGTAAGCTCTGGAATTATTTAAACCCAATGACTTGGGCCCGTACGGGCCGGACAGGGGAAAAAATATGCCCGCACCTATCAAATGGCTTAATGATTTTGAACTCGTCAATGCAGAGAATCCGGAAGGCGAGCCTTGGCTTTCGGCCTCTCCGGATGGCCGGTTTTCGCTGATGTTTTACGAGACCCTGCTGGCGCCAACTGTTCATACCGACCTTGAAGAGCGGGTCTTTTCAGCGGCAGGGACAAACCCAGCCTCCATCGGGACCACGTTTTCCTCCAGCACCATCGAACATCAGGTTGCCAGCGCCTGGACGCCGGACGGGCGGCGCATCATCGTCTGGACCGAGGAGCCAGAGGCGGGTGGCGGCAACCAGGAAGATGTCTATGCCCAGATCTACTTTGGCAACAATATCATAGATGTGCCGCGCTTTCTGGTGTCGGGCGGGGTGGGGCGGCAGCATGATCCGGTCGTGGCTGCGGGCGGCACCGGCTTTGTCGTGGCCCTCGCCGACACCTCGGTGGAGGGCGGCCAGCTGATCCTGAGGTTCTACGATATCGCCGGAACCCTGTTCAACACCGTGACCAACCCCAATGCGCCGCAGACTGTCGGCACCGGTTCGGCCGATCAGTACCGTGACGTCGAGATCACGGTGCTGGCCAATGGCAATTACGTGGTGGTCTGGGACAACGGCAGCAATCGGGATGTTTTCGCCCGGGTGTTTTCGCCCGGCGGTACCGCCCAAGGCGGTGTCATCGACGTGCAGACCGGCGGGCAAGCCGCAAGCTTTCCCGATGTCACGGCGCTGGCCGATGGCGGTTTCGTGGTGACTTACGCGGAATTTGCGGTGGGAAACCTGTTCGGCCGGACATATGATGCCGCCGGAGCGGCCGGTGGTGCTGTGTTTCCAATTGGCACGGGCTTTGCCAATACCACCGACAACCAGGCACAGACCACCGCTTTGCATGATGGTCGTTTTGTCTCCGTCTGGAAAACCGCAGGCGGCGATATCGCGGGGCAGGTGATGTTCGCCGACGGCGTGCCGGACGGGGCCGAATTTACCGTCAACACCGACACCGCAGGCGACCAGTCGCGGCCCACCATCGCCACATTGGCCGATGGCCGTTTCGCGGTGTCCTGGGAAAGCGGGCTCGGGCCTGCCCCCGAGACCATCGTCACCACAATCTTTGATCCGCGCGAAGAGGGCATCACCCTGATCGGCACCACGGCGGGGGATCATTATTTCGGTACCGCATTTGCCGATACGATCCTGTCTGGCGCAGGTAACGACACTATTGATGGCGCTGCTGGCGACGATACTTTGGACGGCGGTATTGGCGCGGACCTTCTGACAGGTGGGGACGGGAACGATACCTATTTTGTGAATATGGCAAGCGATACGGCGACCGAAACCAACGCGACGCTGGCCACCGGGGGCAACGACCTTGTTCAATTCACCGGGATTTCTGGGACATTCACACTGAGCGATAATGTCGAACGGCTGACGCTGAAGGGCGTTTCGGCGATCAATGGAACCGGCAATACGCTGGCCAATACACTGACCGGCAACGCCGCATCCAATACGCTGTCAGGTCTTAGCGGCAATGATACGCTTGATGGCGGCGGCGGTATCGACATCTATAACGGCGGCACGGGCAATGACACCTATATCATCCGCAATGCGGGCACGGTGATTGTCGAAAGCACGGGCCAAGGCACTGCCGACCGGGTTCTGGCTGCGACTGGTTTCATCCTGGCGGCCGATGATAATATTGAAGTGATGCAGACTGTTTCAGCGGCGGCAGCCACGGCGATCAACCTGACCGGCAACGCGTTGTCCCAGTCATTTTTCGGCAATGCCGGGGTCAATCAGATTGATGGCCGCGAGGGGCAGGACACGATGACCGGCGGGGCCGGGGCTGACCGGTTCGTATTTGCCACGGCAATCGCCACAACCAACGTTGATATCATCACTGATTTCGTGGCCGGACTGGATGAGATCCTGCTAGAGGGCGGGTTCTTTACCGGCATCGGTAACGGCGGGCTTGCAGCGTTCCGGTTCCATGCCGGGGCCAGCGGACAGGCCACGACGGCCGACGTGCGGATCATCTATGAAACCGACAACGGCAATCTGTGGTATGATGCGGATGGCAATGGCGCTGGCGTCCGAGTGCTGTTCGGCGATCTGGCCGCCGGGCTGGGCGTGACGTTAAACGATTTCACGGTGTTTTAGGCCAAAGCGGCGGGCCAGCCACGGATCGCGGCGCATCTGCTTTGGTATTCTCGATACCGGGCCGCTGCCGACGGCGTGTGGGGTTTTTGTGGCTCAGGTCCCTTGCATGGGAGGTGGCGGCACGTTCGTTGCGCTAGTGCTTCGATTATGTTGAATTTTTGAACATGGCGGGGCATAACTGCTAACATTTGCTTAACAACAGATTTGTTTCCAAAGGAATTGCACGATGCCCGTTTTTTACAATGACTCCACAATGACCGGCACGGTCGGGGATGACTTTATGCTTGGCCTTTCACTCGGCGGGGCCAACCATACCCTGTATGGCGGCAATGGGGATGACCTGCTGATTGGCGACTACGACTACTTTCTCGACATTGAGTCCATCGGCTGGTCTGCGCTCGCTGCTTCTGAAATTCACATGACCGACCTTACCAGCATCTGGAGCACTGCAGAAAACCCCGATATCGCAAGTGCCACCACTGTTCCGCATGCGTCGATCGTGATCGAAGGGAACGGTTTTTATAACTGGGTTCGGTTTGATCTGGTGGCCGGGCAGGTGCTGACCGTCGATATCGACTATGGCTCGCACGAGATCGGAGGCAGTGTTGATACTGTGGTCGAATTGTTCCGCGATGACGGGGCGATAAACCTCAATCTCAGTCTGGTATCCAGCAACGACGACAGCACCGCTGCATTGGGCGCAGGCGGCAGCACCAATGGCCTCGACAGCTATTTGACGTATGCGGTAGCGACGACCGGAAGCTATTACGTTCAGATCCGCGAAACCGGCCCGTCCGAGATCGACACCGGCGATACATACGTCGCCAATTTTTCGTTGACCGGGCAAACTGTGACCAATGCCAGCCCGCTGATGGGGGATGACTATCTGGACGGGGGCAACGGGAATGACATCCTGCACGGCGTCGCCGGAAATGACAGTCTTTTGGGCGGTACCGGCTCTGATACGCTGGATGGTGGATCGGGGAATGACACATTGTTTGGCGGCGATGCCATCGACACTCTTTTTGGCGGCGACGGAGACGATGTGCTGACTGGCGGCACGTCGAAAGATGTGTGTTATGGCGGGGCCGGCAGTGACATTTTTCAAATCATTGGAAATGAACTGGGCGATGATATCTATGGTGGCGGTGACACAGACCTGCTTGATCTGACATATTGGACCAACATCTTTGTCGGCGTCGACGTAAATCTTTCATTGTCGACTTATAGCCTGCTTCCGAATGATCAAAATGAAGATGGAACATATGTACTTGAAAGTATTCAATATGTTTTCGGGACACTAACAGATGACAAGATTACCGGGGATATTCAGAACAATCTTCTCTATGGTGGTGCCGGAGATGACACGATTGATGGCGGCATAGGAATTGATACCGTCGCGGGTGGCGCGGGCAATGATCTGATTTACGTTGATAATCCCTTGGATTCTGTATCCGAGGCGTTTGACGGCGGCGCATTTGACGAACTGCGGGCGAGCAGCAGTTATGCGCTGCGATCCGAATGTCTGATCGAGGTCATGGCCACGACATTTGCTGGTGGAACGGCTGCAATCAATCTGACCGGCAATACGTTTGTCCAGACGATCACTGGCAATGCGGGCGCGAATGTCCTGTCGGATGGCGGCTTTGGTGCGGTGGATACGCTGATCGGTGGCGCGGGCAATGATACCTATATCGTTAATAACGCCGATGCGGTCATCGTCGAGACTGCAGGTCAGGGCACCGCGGACCGGGTGATTTCCTTTGTGTCCTATGCGCTGGCCGCCACGGCCAATGTCGAAACCATGCAGACCAATTTCTTTACCGGCAGGACCGCGATCAATCTGACCGGCAATGCGATTGCGCAGCAGATATTCGGCAATAACGGGATCAATACGCTGGATGGCGGGGCGGGGGCCGCCGATACGCTGACCGGGTCTGGGGGAAATGATACTTATATCATCCGCAATGCAGCCTCGGTGATTGTTGAGGATACGGGCCAGGGCACTGCCGACCGGGTTTTGGCCGCGGCCGGTTTTGTGCTGGCAGCCGATGATAATATCGAGGTGATGCAGACCGTCTCAACTCTGGCAGCCACGGCGATCAATCTGACCGGGAACGCGTTGTCCCAGTCATTTTTCGGCAATGCCGGGGCCAATCAGATTGACGGGCGCGAGGGGCAGGACACGATGACCGGCGGGGCCGGGGCTGACCGGTTCGTATTTGCCACGGCAATCGCCACAACCAACGTTGATATCATTACTGATTTCGTGGCCGGTCTGGATGAGATTCTGCTGGAAGGCGGGTTCTTTACCGGCATCGGTAACGGCGGGCTTGCTGCATTCCGGTTCCATGCCGGTGCCAGCGGGCAGGCCACGACTGCCAATGTGCGGATCATCTACGAGACGGATAATGGCAATCTGTGGTTTGATGCGGACGGTAACGGCGCTGGCGTCCGAGTGCTGTTCGGTGACCTTGCCGCCGGGCTGGGCATCACCTTCAACGATTTCACGGTGTTCTGACGGGTGGCGGTTCACGCAAGGTGCGGTGCTAGTCCCGTCAGGTATTCACATCCACCACCACCCGGCCCTTGACCTGACCGGCCAGAATATCGCGGCCCAAGCCCGGTAAATCGGCCAGTGCGGCCGGCACGATCATCGCCTCGAGCTTCGTCAATGGCAGGTCGCGGGCGATCCGGTCCCAAGCGCGGATACGGTCCGGAGTGGGCCGCATCACCGAATCGATGCCCAGCAGATTGACCCCGCGCAGCAGGAACGGGATAACGGTAGCGGGTAGACCCGATCCGCCCGCCAAACCGACTGCAGCAACGGACGCGTTGTATTTCATCTGCCCTAGCACCCGTGCCAGCATTGCCCCGCCAACGGCGTCGATGCAGCCAGCCCAAGTTTCCGCCTCGAGCGGGCGTTTCACCGGTTCCGCCAAATCAGCGCGGGGGATGATGCGGGCAGCACCCAGTTCGCGCAGGTATGCCTCGGTTTCCGGTCTGCCCGTAACTGCCGCCACAACATAGCCCAAATGCGCCAGAATGGCCGTTGCAACCGACCCTACGCCGCCTGCGGCCCCGGTGACCAAAACCTCCCCCGCGCCCGGGGTCAGCCCGTGATCTTCCAGCGCAATCACGGCCAGCATCGCGGTCAGACCAGCGGTGCCCACAGCCATGCTCTGCCGCAAGGTCAGACCGGCGGGCAGCGGCACCAGCATATCCGCCTTGACGCGCGCGCGGGTGGCATAACCGCCCCATTGTGCCTCGCCCACGCGCCAACCGGTCAGGATCACCCGGTCGCCGGGCGTGTAGCGCGGGTCATCGGACGCCTCGACCGTGCCGGCAAAGTCGATCCCCGGCACATGCGGCCATGTGCGCACCAGCCCGCCGCCAGACCCCAGGCACAGCCCGTCTTTGTAGTTCAGGGTTGAATAGGCCACCGCGACGGTGACATCGCCCGCGGGCAAGCGGCTGTCATCCAATGTTTGAACGGCGGCGGATGTGGTGCCATCTTCGGCCTTTTCGACGACTAATGCCTTGAACATGCGTGTATCCTTAGTTTGGTCCATGCCAGTCGATCTGACAGATTTCAGCACTGCGTCCATCAAAATCCCAGACCCGGCCGTAGGCCCGGACGCGGCCCTTGCCAGCGCTGGCTATCGTAATATCAGGGCCCATCCAATAGCCGGTGTTAGACACGACTACCTCTTGATCCGGGTTTGCGCCGGTGATCGGAGTGACTTCGCCCTGAATCTTTTTACCCACCATCAGGCGGCGAGTCTTGCCTTCGGTTTCATAGGATACGGGCGAGCGTTCTGCGCCGAGAAATTCTGACACCATGAGGGCAAAAAGCCCCGTCGTGCCGCGCGCCTTGCCCGAGAATATCCTGACCAGCCCGTCATAGGCCGCGTCCGTGGCGCGCTCGTCGATATAGGCCGCGGCCTTCCAGTTGCCGCGCCCCATATTGCCCGGAATATCCATCAGCAGGCCGACATTCAGCCCACTCAGGGATGCGTCACCATGATGGCCCTGATCAATCCGCACGCCGACCCAAGCTTGACAATAGCCTTCGGTCGGGGGGTGTTTACCCAAGGATACCACGCAGGGGCAAAACACGGTGCAGTTGCAGTTCAGGATCAATTCGCCTTTGATCGCCCATGGGGCAAGTGGTTCGGCCATGTCGCTCTCCCTATATCCACATCAGACGGGTGATCCCCGCCACAATCAATGCCACACCCGCTGGGCGGGTCAGCCAACGCCCGATTTCGGGCAATTTTTCCAACGTCATAAAGGTGGTGGCCGCCCCCATCCACAGCAGGTTATTGATCCCTCCGACAAAGCCCAAGGCCATCAACGCCCAGCAACAGCCCAAACATATCGCGCCCAGATATGCGCCCATAAGCAAGGCCTGCGATGGCCCCGGTTTCCAGTGCTGCATGAAGAATGTAAGTGGCATGCGGCATTTGGCCAAACAGGCGGCCTTGAGGTTCGAAAACTGATAGGCGCCCGCGCCAACCAACAACCCACCCGATAGCCAGCCGGACAGACTTTGCCCCTGTGGCGACAAAACCCCCGCCTGCGCTAATCCAATCTGGGCTGCTGCGCCGCCGCCCGCCGCCAACACCCAGACCGCACCATAACCCGTGATCAGCGCCGCCGCCCCGTGGCCCGTCGTGGCCCCCGTGGCCCCCATATCGAGATAGGTCTGTAAAGCGGGCACAAATGTCGGCAGCATCATGGCGGCCACCATCAGCCCCCACATCGCCCAGACCGCCCAAAACCCGGCCTGATCGGCGGGTAGGCAAAGCGAGGTCCAGAATGATGCAGGCAAATCATCAACCGAGGCGACCATGAGTATAAGCGCAACCCAGGCACCCAAAATCAGCCCATAAAAGCCAAGCCAAAGAACACCGGCGCGGGGCAGGGTCAGGCTAAGCATTGGCAAAGACCACAGGCATCTGACGCCTCACACAAACGGCAATTCGCACAGCCTTCCGGCGATTGGCACGTTGCCTACAACCGCTTCTACCGCATCACCGGCCAGACATTCGCGGGTAATCAGCGCAAATCCAATGTTCTTCTGTAGCCGGTAGGAAAAGATACAATTGGTCAGATCGCCGACCTTCACCCCGTCCTTCAGGATAGGATTCCAGCCAAAGCCGGGGGGCATCGGGGCCTCGGCCTGCAGGATGATTCCCAGTGAATGGCGCTTTGGCCCCTCGGCATGGATCCGGCGCAGGGCCTGAATGCCGATCGTGTCATCGGGCACATCAAGATCGATGTATTTGCCCATCCGCACCTCGAAGGGATTGGTCTGCGCGTCGGTATCGCCGCCATAGGAAACCAGGCCGCTTTCAACCCGTTCGCATAGGTTCGGGTTGCCGGGGCCAATGCCCCATGGCGCGCCAGCCTCGCGGAAAATCCGCCACAGGTCGGTGCCACGTGAGCCATCGCGCAAATACACTTCGAACCCGCCCTGTTTGGACCAGCCGGACCGGGCGACGACGACCGGAATGCCCATGATCTCAGTTTCGCGGAACCAGAAATATTTCAGCCCCCGCACCCAATCGCCGCAGACATGTGCCACCACATCTTCGGCCATCGGTCCCTGCACGGCAAGCGGCGAGACATCAGGTTCGGTCACCTCAACCCGCAAGCCCCGTTCGGCGGCAATCGCTTTGGCCCAGAACCAGATATTGCTGTCGGCGATGGACAACCAGATCAGGTCATCGGCCAGTTTCAGCAGGATCGGGTCGTTGATCAGCACGCCGTCATGATTGCACAAAGGCACATATCGCCCTTGTCCGACCTGACATTTCGACAAATCGCGCGGCGCGAGGATTTGCACCAGTTTGCCCGCATCCGGGCCTTGCAGTTGCACCTGCCGCTCGACTGCGACATCCCACAGGCTTACCCCCTTGATAATGCGCCAATATTCTTCCTCTGGCTTTCCATAGGACGTGGGCATCAGCATGTGATTATAGGTGGTAAAGTCGGTGACACCTTCGGCCAAAGTTACCTCGAAATAGGGCGAGGTGCGCAGGCGGGACGAAGGGGTAATGGCGAACATATCGGGGCAGGCTCCGGTTTTGGGGCGCGCCCCGATGCCCGCACCATCGCTGGGTTAGGGCGGCGGCACAAACAACCAAAAACCGGGCTCAGGCCACGGTGCAGGAATGTGAGAATGCCACTTGGGTCTGGCCCCCATGCAAAACCATGCTAATCCTGCAGTAACGTCATGACCCGACACAGCAGGTAAACTATGGCCCTACGGCTTCCCCCACTCCACTGGTTGCGGGCGTTCGAGGCGGCGGCCCGGCATCTGAGTTTTACCCATGCGGCGGCCGAACTGAACCTGACGCAGGCCGCGATTTCCAAGCAGGTCAAATTGCTGGAACTGCATCTGCGCGAGCCGTTGTTTGAACGCAAAGCCCGGTCTTTGGTACTGACCAAAGGTGGCGGTGCCTATCTGCCGAAGGTGCAGGATGCGTTCGACCGGCTGGGTGCCGGAACCTACGAAATTTTCGGCCATCGCCGGACCGAAATGCTGACAATCCGCGCGGTCGCGGGATTTGCGGTCAACTGGCTGGCCCCGCGCCTGCCGCTGTTTCTGAATGCCAACCCGGATGTGCCGGTCCGGATCATTTCGACCGTGTGGAACGAAGACAATGATCCGACAAGTTATGATCTGGATATCCGGTATGGGCTGGGTCATTGGTCCGGGTTCCGCTCCGACCGGATCAGTTGGGAGGTGCTGGCCCCGGTTTGTGCGCCCGAAACTGCCAACCGCCTGAAAACCCCCGCCGATCTGGCGGATGAGCGATTATTGCATGTGCTGGGCTATCAGGATGGCTGGGCGACATGGCTGGATGCCGCCGGGGCCAAGGGTGTGGACGCGGCCACTGGCACCCAGTTCGACACATCCCTGCTGGCCTTTGCGGTGGCTGCGGCGGGGGGCGGTGTGGCGCTGGGACGGGCGTCGATGATGGCTAAGGATATCGGGGAAGGGCGGCTGGTCCAGCCATTTGCCCTGACCCTGCCAGTGCGCGAGGCATTCTATCTTTTGACGCCCCAAGCGGGTGCCACAACACTGCATCCCGGTGCAGACCTGTTTCGCAATTGGCTGTTGGATCAGGCCTTGGCGGGCAGGGCTGACGCGCGGTCGGCCAACAACCCGGACAGCCAGTCCGGGTCCATTTCCGGCACGGATGACAGCAGCAGTTCAGTATAGGGCGCATGCGGCGGGCTGAACATCTCGGCCTTGGGGCCCTGTTCAACGACCATGCCATATTGCATGACCACGACATCATCAGCGATGGCTTTGACCGTGGCCAGATCATGGGTGATGAACATATAGGCCAGATCAAATTCGGATTGCAGTTTGTCCAGCAGGCGCAAGATCCCCTCGGCCACGATCTGGTCCAGCGCCGAAGTCACCTCGTCACAGATGATGAATTGCGGTTCAGCAGCCAGCGCGCGGGCAATGCCGACGCGCTGTTTTTGTCCGCCCGACAGTTCGGACGGCAACCGGTCGATATAGGTGTCCGGGTCCAGTTCGATCAGGTTCAGCAAATCCCTGATCCGGGTTTCCAGCGCTTTGCCCTGCAGTCCCAGATACATCTGCGCCGGCCGCCCGATCAGGTCGCGCAGCGGCAGTTTCGGGTTCAGCGCTGTGTCGGCCATTTGATAAATCATCTGGGTCTGGCGCAAAAGCTCACGGGGCCGGGATTTATAGCTGGCGGGCAAGGGTTTGCCGTCAAACAGCACCTGGCCCGAAAACGGCGGCAACAGCCCGGTAATGACCCGCGCCGCAGTGGACTTGCCCGAACCGCTTTCGCCCACCACGGCGACTGTCCGGCGTTTGTGAATGTCAAAGCTGACCTTGTCCAACACCAGCGCCGTGCCGTAACCCGCGCTGATATTCTGCACCGACACCAACGGCGCCCCGGCTGCGGCTGGCTGCACGGCGCGGGCGAAATTGCGTACCGACCACAAGGATTTAGTATAGTCATCGCGCGGGGCGGACAGCATGGTGCGGGTATCAGCCTCTTCAACCTCGGCACCCTTCAGCAGTACTTTGATCCGGTCGGCCATTTGGGCCACAACGGCCAGATCATGAGTGATGTAGATCGCGGCGGTATCAAACTGCGCCACAATATCGCGGATAGCCGCCAGAACCTCGATCTGGGTGGTCACATCCAGCGCGGTGGTCGGTTCGTCAAAAATGATCAGGTCCGGGCGGCAAGACATCGCCATGGCTGTCATCGCCCGCTGCAGTTGCCCGCCCGACACCTGATGCGGATAGCGAAATCCGATCTGGTCGGGGTAGGGCAGGCGCATTTTGGCATATAGATCGATGGCATCCGCCTGCGCCTTGGCCGCCGTGGACACGCCATGCACCACGGGCATTTCGGCATATTGGTCGAACAGCCGGTGTGCGGGGTTGAAACTGGCGGCGGCGGATTGCGCGACATAGGCGATACGCTTGCCGCGCAGCCCATGCCGGTCAGCCTCGGGGGCGTTGATCAGGTCGATGCCGTTGAATTCAATCGACCCGCCCGAAATGCGGCAACCATCGCGGACAAAGCCCATGGCGGCCAGCCCCAGTGTCGATTTACCAGCGCCGGATTCGCCGATCAGGCCCAGAACCTCGCCCTTGTGCAGGGTCAGGTCTACGCCTTTGACAATCGGCGACCACGTATCGCCGGACCGTCCGTCAATCTGCAAGCCTTTGATCTGCAACAAAACCGGCTTGTCCATCGGCTATTCCTTTAGTCCGCTGGCGCGGTGCAATTGCCAGTCTACGACAAAATTCACCGCGACGGTCAGCCAGGCAATCGCCCCCGCTGGCAACAGCGGGGTAATGTCGCCAAAGGTGATCAGGGCCGCGTTTTCCTTGACCATCGACCCCCAGTCGGCGGTGGGTGGTTTGATCCCCAATCCCAGAAACGACAGAGCCGAGATTGACAGGAACACGAAACAGAACCGCAGGCCGAATTCGGCCACCAACGGGGCCATGGCATTTGGCAATATCTCGCGCGTGATCAGCCGCCACATGCCTTCGCCGCGCAGTTTGGCGGCCTCGATATAATCCATCACCACAATGCCCTGCGCGACTGACCGGGCCAGCCGGAACACCCGGGTCGCATCCACCGCCGCAATGACCAGGATCAGGGACAATACCGAAGTGCCGAATATCGTCAGTAGCAACAGCGAGAATATCAGCGCCGGGATCGCCATCAGCGCATCGACGAACCGCGACAGCAACTGATCGACCCAGCCACCCACCGTGGCGGCCCACAGCCCCAACAGTGACCCCACGATGAACGCCAAGGCTGTGGTCGCAAAAGCGATGCCAACCGTATTGCGCGCGCCATAAATCAGCCGGGTCAGCATATCGCGGCCCAAGGCATCGGTGCCCAGATAATACGGTGCCTCCCACGCCAGATATTGCGCGCCCACGACCTCGCGTTCGGCAAATGGGGCAATCAGCGGGGCGAACAGCGCGACAAGGACATACAGCAGGACGGTCAGCATCCCGAAACTGGCGGTAAGCGGGGCGGTGCGCAGGGCGCGGGCGGTCTGGCGCGGCATGACAGTTACCAATGCGGCGCGGAACAACCAGCTGAGGATACCCGCAACGATCAGCGCCAGTGCGATGTAGAGCCCGGTATAAACAAATCCCATGCCCCTTACCGCGCGTGCAGCAGGCGGGGATTGGACAATGTCGATAGCACATCAGCCAGCAGGTTCAGCAGCACATAGGCGGCGGCAAAGATCAGCGCGATGGCCTGCACCACGGCAATATCGCGGTTGCTGACCGCATCGACCATCAGTTGCCCAAGGCCGGGATAGACAAACACCACCTCGACCACCACCACTCCGGTGATCAGATAGGCCAGGTTCAGCGCCACCACATTGATGATCGGGGCCAGCGCGTTGGGCAGCGCGTGGCGCAGGATAACCCGCAGCGGCGACATCCCCTTTAGCCGGGCCATTTCGATATAGGGCTGCGCCATCAGGTTGATGATCGCGGCACGGGTCATCCGCATCATATGCGCCGTGACGACAAGCGTCAGGGTCAGCGCCGGCAGAAAGCACAGATACAGCCGTTCGGCAAAGCCCGTGGTGGCGTTCACGTTGGACATCGACGGGAAAAACCCGGCCTGCGCCAGCCAGAACACCAGAATATAGGCCACGAAAAATTCGGGGAATGAAATCGCCGACAGGGCCAGCGCATTGGCCGTCCGGTCGAACAGCGAATTGCGCCACAGGGCCGCCAGAACCCCCAGCAGCAGGGACAACGGGACAGACATTGCCGCCGCATACAGTGCCAGAAACAGCGTATTGCCCAGCCGCGACGAAATCAGATCGGCGATGGGGCGTTTATTGGCCATCGACACGCCGAAATCGCCCTGCAACGCGGCGCCAAGCCAATTAAAATAGCGGATATAGGCCGGTTCATTCAGCCCCAGTTGTTCGCGCAATGCCGCCAAGGTTTCAGGCGTGGCGGATTGCCCCAACAAGGCCCGGGCCAGATCGCCGGGCAACAGTTCTGTCGCCCCAAAGATCACGATGGAAATGATCAGCAGGGTCAGCACCCCAAACAGCAGGCGCTGGCCGATCATCCGGTAAACTGCGTTCATCGGCGGTGTCCTGTATGGCGGCGGGGCCCGCAGCGTAAACCGCAAGCCCTGGAATGATCAGGCAAACCACCAACGTTCGGCTGCACGGATCCCGTCCAAAGTCCAGTTCGCGCCGACCTTTTCATCATGCGCCAGCTTGTCGGTATGGGCCATGACGTAGGATGCAAACATCGGCGTCAGCGACGCGCCTTCGTCGGAACAGATAGTCTGCATTTCCCAATACATGTCACGCCGCTTGTCATCGGCCAGTTCCGACCGGGCTGCCAGCAGCAGCTCGTTGAACCTTGCGTTTTCCCAGAAACTTTCGTTCCACGGTGCAGCGCTGGAATAGGCTGTGGTGAACATCCAGTCCTCGGTGGGCCTGCCGCTCCAATACGACGCAGCGAACGGCTTTTTCATCCAGACATTGTCCCAATAGCCATCATCGGGGGCATTTTCGACGGTCAGATTGATGCCCGCGACGGCGGCCTTTTCAGCAAACAGCACCCCGGCATCGACAGCGCCGTCAAACGCCGCATTGGCGACCGACAGGGTGACATCCAAACTGGTCAGTCCAGCCTCGGCCAGATAAAACTTGGCTTTGTCCGGGTCATAGGCCTTTTGCACCAGTTCCGTGTTGAAGTAGCGGTTTGACTGGCCAATCGGGTGGTCGTTGCCGACAACGCCGTAGCCATTCAGGATTTTCGCCACAATCTCGTCGCGATCAATCGCATATTTCAGCGCCAGTCGGACATTGTTGTCGCTGTAGGGGGCGGCACGGTAATCCATCGCGAACAGGTAATGCTGGGTGCCATTGGCAGTCAGAACCTTGACGCCGGGGGCGCGTTCCAGCAGGGCGACCGTGGCCAGATCGACCCCGTCGATCATGTCGACAGCGCCGGTCAGCAGGGCGTTCTGGCGGGCGGCACTGTCAAAGATCGACAGCATTTCGATTCCGTCAAAATGGGCACGTCCGGGCTTCCAATAGTTTGGATTGCGGGTCAAAGACGCGGATACGCCCGGTTCATAGGCGGTGACCATATAGGCGCCGCAGCCATCCGGCGACATCACGTCCAGTTTGCCATCGACCGACGGCATGACCGGCAAGTGATAGTCCGACAGAATGAACGGAAAGTCGGCATTGCCGGCTGACAGGGTCACAACCAGATTCCAGCCATCGGCGCGCAGATCGGTGATGCTTTCGACAATCGGTTTGGCGGCTGACACGGAATCTTCGCCACGGTGGTGGTTCAGTGAGGCGATGACATCATCCATGGTCAACGGTTTGCCGGAATGGAACGACACGCCTTCGCGGATTTTCAGCACCCAGGTGATCGCGTCACTGGATTCCCAACTTTCGGCAATTTCGCCGACCAGTTGGCCGTCGGGGCCAATCTCGGTCAGGAAACAATGCCGGGCGGTGCCAAAGAATGATGCAAAATCCTGATCCCACAGCGCCGGATCATAGCCATCCGACGTGGACCCGTGCCCAAGGGCAAGGCGCAGAGTTCCGCCGGGTTTCGGCTGCGCCATGGCGCTGCGCGTTCCAAACGGCAATAGCAGCGTCGACGCCCCGAGCGCCGAGGCACCCTTGAGCAATCCACGTCGGCTAAGCCCCGGTTGTCCCAGATGTCGTGTCATAATGTCGTTCTCCCCATTTGGTCCCGCGTCCTGCCGCATCGCTTAGCCGATCTTGTGCCGGTCCGGGCGCGTGGCTAGGGGGCGATTTTAGTTGACGCCCGAGTCAATCAAACCACGCCGCGCCACAGCACGCAACAAATTTGATAGCCCAGCGCACCAAAGTTGTTCAGCGGATGCAACGGCCATTACCGCGTCAATTCGGATTTCTGATAGCTGGACTTGTTCAGCCAATCGGGATGCACTGTAACCCCCCAGCCCGGCTGATCGGTGATCATCACCTTGCCACCGCAGACCCGAAATGGATCGCCCAGAAACAGCCCGTCCTGCCAAGGGTAATACTCCGGCCCCTCAATGGACAGTTCCAGATATTTGCCGGCATTCGGGATCGCCCGCAGCAGATGCATGGTGCAGATCGTGACCAATGACAGGTTGGCAGAATGCGGGGTGCAGGGCAGGCCTGCCTTGGCCGCCATATCGGCCACCAGTAGGGTCTTGGCGATGCCGCCCATGTACATCACATCCGGCTGCACGATATCGACAGCGTGCATGTCGATCATCTGCGCCCAGATTTGCACCTCGCAATCCTGTTCGCCCCCGGTCACATCCATCGGCACGGCTTGGGTGACAGCACGGGTCGCGGCAAGGTCCCAATAGGGGACAGGCTCTTCGAAATGGCTTATCCCTTCGGCCTCAAGCTGTTTGGCGACCTCAATCGCCCGACCCACGGAAAAACCGGAATTACCATCGACCAGCTTGGCCATGCCGTCGCCCAATGCGCGGGCGACCACCGGGATCACCTGTTCGGTCCGGCCCGGCCATTCATCCACATCATGCCCACATTCGGCCCCGACCCGCCATTTGAAGGCGTCAAAGCCAAGGGTGTCGCGCAGGGCGCACAGCCGGTCCGCCTCGGCCTGTGGGGTGATGTCGCGTTTCATCGAACTGGCATAGGCGCGCAGCGGGCCGGGGGTGCCACCGAGCAGGGCTGTAACCGGAACACCGGCCTGTTTGCCAAGCAGGTCCCATAATGCGGTATCAAGGCCTGCCAGCGCACGGGCGCGGTAGGACCCCGGAAACTTGTGCTCGCGCTCTTCGATCCGCTGGACCAGCGGCAGGATATCGGACTGGGTTTCTATCGTTACCCCTAAGGCCCAAGGGGCCACTTGCCGGTGCAGGATTTGGGCGGTGATATCGGCATTATACGTCGAACATTGGCCCCAGCCCTGTTCGCCGCTGTCCAATGTCAGCCGGACAAAGCAGACATATTCAGTGTTAAAGGTTTCAATCGCGGTGATCTTGGTCATGGTGCCGCGGTCCTTGGGCTGGTTTGGGCCAAGCTACGCAGTTCATGTAACAAGACAATCCCCTTGGCCTTTGCGGTATGCCGGTTCTACATACAGCAACCCTTAAAAGGCCGTCCCCTTGCCGTTTACCCTGCGCCAGTTGCAATATTTCGTGTCCGTGGCCGAACACGGGTCGGTCAGCCATGCGGCCCAGGCGATGTCGATTTCGCAATCCGCAGTGACCGAAGCGGTCAAAGACCTTGAGGCCGATCTGGGGCTGCGATTGTTCGAGCGGCATTCGCGCGGGCTGACGATCACCCAAAAAGGGCACCAGTTCCTGCGCCATGCGACGGCCATTTTGTCGGATGTTGCCAGCGCCAGAACGGCAGTGACGGCTGACCGGGACCGCCCCGCCGGGACATTGGCGCTGGGCGTCACCTCGCTGATGGCGGGCTATGTGATATCGGACCTGCTGTCGAAATACCGACGCGCCAATCCCGAGGTGACGGTGACTGCGGTGGAAGACAGCGGCGAATATCTGGAACATCTGCTGATCGGCGGCGAATTGGATGTGGCGGTCATGGTCACCTCGAACCTGCGCGACCGGACTGCTTTGCAGACCGAGATTCTCGAAGTGTCGCCGTTCCGGCTGTGGCTACCGTTAGGGCATAGGTTGGCGTCGCAAGACAGTATCAGTCTGTCTGACGTCACAGCCGAGCCGCTGATCATGTTGAATATCGATGAGATGGAGGATGAGGCGGTCAATCTGCTATCGGCCCTTGGCACCCGGCCCCGCGTGGCATTCCGGACCCGGTCGGTCGAGGCGGTGCGGTCGCTGGTGGCCACGGGGGCGGGCGTCGCACTGCTGCCCGATCTCGTCTACCGGCCATGGTCACTGGAAGGTGACAGGATCGAAAGTCGCGATGTATCGGGCGCTTTGCCAGTGGTGCAGGTCGGCATTGTCTGGCGCAAAGGCGCGCCGTTGTCTGCGGCGGCCAGCGATTTCATTGCCATATCGCAGGCGCAACAGGCCTTGCGGGCGCGGTGAACAGACCGAGTTGCCGTCGGTTTTGGTCAATACCGCGCATCTTCCAGCCCACAGAACGGATCGACCGGGCTGGTCCGGTTCCAGTCACCATTGCCCAGCATCAGGTCCACCACCGCCGCTTGAACTTCGTCCAAGGTGCTGTAGGCGTTGACATAGGTCGGTACGCGGGGCGCGTCATACAGGTAATACGGGTATCCGAACGAGATTATCGCGGTGGGCACGTCATGCCAGAACCGTGCCATCGCGCCTTCGAACCCGCCCATCAGATCGGCCCAGTCAATCAATATCCGGCTGCGGGTCAGCAAGGTTTCTTCGCCGAACAGATACAGGATCAGATCGTAATCGGTGGGAAACACGCGGCTGCCTTTGGCAAACAAAGTCACTTCGAACCCGCGTTGGGCCAGCATATCTGGCAAAGCAAAGACGGCAGCAGGGTGGATCGGGCTGACGATCCCGCCTGAAATCACCAAAATCCGGCGGTGGGTTGCCGGGTTTAGTGGGAACAGGTTTTGCGTGTCCTTGACCAGCGTCGGGGCGCGGTGGAAACTGTCCAGCGCAATGGCCCGGTTTTCGGGCCGTCCGACCTGCGCCAATCCGTCGGGCTGCGGCAACCCGCGCCCCTGATGCAGCCCCAAGGCGGCCTTCAACCCCAGTACCCGGGTCACGGCATCCTGCAACCGGGCCGCAGTGATCCGGCCACTGGCCACGGCATCCAACACGGCCTGCCGCTCGCCCTCGGGGTCAAAGGAAAACAGGATCACGTCGCAGCCACCCGCGATAATATCGACTTTGGCCCGCGTCAGGTTGGACCATGCGCTCAGCCCGCCCATCACAGATGCATCCGAAACGATGGCACCGTTAAAGCCCAACCTGCCGCGCAACAGGTCGATGTTCAGCGCATGGCTGACGGATGCAGGGCGGAACGGCTCACGCCCCGCGTTGGGGTCTTGTTCGCGCACAAAGGCTGGCAGGGCGATATGGGCGGACATGACCGACAGCACGCCTGTGTCGATGGCGGCGCGATATAGGGTGCCAAACTGTGTCTCCCAGTCCGGCATGGACAGCGGATTGACTCTGGTGACCAGATGCTGATCGCGGTCATCAAACCCTTCGCCGGGCCAGTGTTTGGCTGTGTTGGCAAGGCCATGGGCTTGGAATACCTCGATCTGGGCGCGGGCGTGCCGTCGGATCGTGTCCACATCCCGGCCGAAACCGCGGGTCGCAACGATGGCGCTGCGCCAGGCCGCGTTGATATCCAGCACGGGGGTAAAGCTCCGGTTCACCCCCAAAGCTATGGCTTGCTCAGCCATGATCCGGCTGATCTTGCGCGTGACGGCGATATCATCAATCGCGGCCAATGCCAGCGGGTTTGGCACCGGGGTGCCGCCGGCCATGCTCATCCGTTACCCTTCCAGATCGGCGCTGACCCGCATCGGAATCGCGGCGCGGGCCTGCAAGCCGGTCAGGCGGTCATGTTCAGCGGCGATATCAGGGCCAAAAAACCGGGTGATCCCGCCGGGTTTGAACGCCTTCAGTCAGTCCAGATCATCCGGGTTATCACCCATTGAGATCAGCACAAACAACTGCGCCACCCTGTCCGGCAGGGCCAGGCTGTCATAGGGCATGCGCACCCAGCCCAGCCCGGCGGTATCAAGGTTGAACGGCGGGCGGGTCAGGTGGTCAAGGTTCAAGGGGTGGCTCCGGGGTTGGGGTCAGGGCTAATTGGTTTGGCGATTGAGGACCATTGTGACGAATTGGCGGAAGGTCAGCAGCCATGCGGTTTGGGCGTGTGTGAACGTGCGATGTAATCCGGCTGGCAGCACCAACTGAACCGCGTTGCGCCTCATTTCATCGGTCTGACGGACGGAAATAGCCGGCTCTAGCGTCAGCAGATGTTTTTCGGGGATGCGCTGTGCTTCGGCCAAGACTTGGCGCCAGCGGTCCTTGAGGCTGGATTTAACCCCCAACATCGTCAGGTTTTCGGAGGCAAAGTTGGGGCTCTGATAGGCGACAGAGCTAGGAAACAGAAAATCGGGCTTTGAATTGCCTTCGGTCCGGGCCCCCCGTTCATGGCGGATATTCAGCGCGTTCAATGCATATTCAACATGGTTTTCGAACGACAGCCCCATCCGGCTTTTGCGACGATTCTGGACGGATAGGGAAAATTGCAGAAAGCCGTCGACGTCAGCGATGTTATTGACCATAAAGCCGGATCTGAGGCGTTCGGCCACGATATGGCGTTCGAGCCTGCGAAAAAGCGCCTCCTCATATTCGATCCAGGCCAATAAGGCGGCATCCGGATCATCATGCGGGTCGGGGGCCAGCGCGTGTTGACGCGCGAGATCCGAGAACACCCGCGAAGAAGGAAAGATCAGCCCAAACCGCGCGATCACTTCGTCAAGGCGGTCAACCTCGGGTTCCTCGGGCGCAATCCCGATTGCTTCAAGTATGTAACGGGACACAAAATCCAACGACTTGTCCCCAGACCCCTGAAATCCCTCAAACCGAAATTCGGCACCCAGCCCACCATCCAGCGCAAAGAGCCAGGCAATTTGGTTCTCAAAGGTTGTCCCTTGGGCCGCAACCAAGAACAGTAATGCGCCATCCGGGCGATGGCCGACCACCAACAAATCACCTTCGACCGCCGCAGACATCACCGCATTGCTTTGATAATACAGCCGCCATTCGGTCCGGGTCTTGTGGTTTGCGCGCGCGTCATACCAGGTGACAAAGCCGTCGTCACTTTTGTTGTCGCCCTCGCCACCCAACCGGACAAAGCGGGCTGGACGGTTTTCGAAACCTTCATCCGTCAACAGATGCCTCAGCGCTGACGTGCCATTAAATTCGTGCTGGTGTGACGTGGCCGGGTCGGTTTCAACCGCAGATAATCGTTTGGCAACGATCCCGGTGAAATGGTCCGAGAGTGAGCCATAGCGCATCGTCGTGCCGCTATTCCGCCGCGACTGCGGCTGGGGTTTGATCGGTTTGCATGGCGGTTTGGATGGCTGTAGCCATGTGGGCGGCAACCCGTTCCACTACAGGCACGACCACAGCATTGCCGAACTGTCGATAGGCTTGGGTATCTGACACTGGCATCAGGAAGGCTGCCTCGCCCGGACGATCAAAGCCCATCAAACGGGCACATTCGCGCGGTGTCAGTCGTCGCGGATTGCACCCGGGTCCACGGCTGACCAAAATCTCGGACCCGTCTTTGTGATAGCGGGCCGATAATGTGCGGGTCACATCACCGCGCCCCGACAGCCCAAAACCAAAACCATTGCCTTTGAGCCGATGCTTTTCGGCGTAGCCTTGTAAATACTGCCAAAGTTTATCTGACAGGATATAGCGGCCATCGACCCGGCCCGTCGCATCGGTGAAACCAACTTCGCTGGCCTCGCTCCCATCCTCGGGGTGCAGGATTGACCCAAGGCGCGGTCCCTTGGCCGGATCGGGCAGGACCATGCTGGCAAGGTCAATCTGAACGCCCAAATCGCGGCGCACCCCGGCGATGAAAATCCGTTCGCGGTGTTGTGGGACAAAAGACCGGGCATCTATCACCCGCACACTGATGTCATAGCCCAATTCTTGTTCCAGCGTGGCGCGGATCACCGCAAAGGTCTTGCCGCCATCATGGCTGAGCAAGTTCTTGACGTTCTCCAGCAGGATCACCTTGGGCCGGTGATGGTCAATGATCCGGGCCACATCAAAGAACAACGTGCCTTGGGCGGCGTCCCGAAAGCCATGCAACCGGCCCAGCGAATTTTTCTTGCTGACCCCGGCAATCGAAAACGGCTGGCATGGAAACCCCGCCAGCAGCACATCATGCGCCGGAATATCGCTGGCCCCAGCTTTGGTGATATCGCCCAGAAACACATGCTCCGGTCCGTCTTGGCGATAATTGGCGCGGTAGGTGGCTTGGGCGAACCGGTCCCATTCGGCGGTGCACACACAAGTGCCGCCGATGGCATCAAAGCCACGCCGCAAGCCGCCGATCCCGGCGAACAAGTCGATGAACCGGAAGGCTCCGGGTTGTTTTGCGGCTGCGGGTCTTGCCAAGGCGCGTAGTTTATCCAGCGACTGCCGCGGGGCTGCAACCTCTCCGTGGTCCCACCGATAGGCTGTGCTGGTGGCAATTCCCACGGCCAGCGCGGCGTCGGGGACTGTTAGGGCTGCGGCTTGGCGCAGACACGAAAATTCACTCATCCATCACCCCGGGGAGGTTTTTTCCGAGGATGCCATGAGAACATGACTGGAACAAGTCGGAAAATATGTCCCAGAAGTTAAGGATTTGAAAATTTCGACGTACGAGTTGTTCCGGGGGGCTCTGGAGGCGAGTATCGGAATCGAACCGATCTTCACGGATTTGCAATCCGCTGCGTAACCTCTCCGCCAACTCGCCAGAGCTGGCTTGTCGATAGGATCAGACGGGGCCCGCGTCAAGCGGGTATCATCGTGTCTTGTGGTGGCCAAGGGGCGGCCATAGGGTTTGCGGCGGGTCAAGCAGAGGTGCGATATGGCGACGGTCAAATGGGGTATCATCGGACCGGGGGCGATTGCGCATAACTTTGCCGATGGGCTGGCGCAGGCGCTCTCGGGCGAGCTGTTGGCGATTGCCAGCCGCGATGCCGGACGGCGCAAGGATTTTGGCGATGCCTACGCGATTGCGGATGCCAAACGCTATGCCGCTTATGCCGGTATTCTGACCGATCCCGACATCGACGCCATCTATATTTCGACCCCGCACCCCTGGCATGCCGAACTATCGATCATGGCGTTGCGCGCAGGCAAGGCAGTTTTATGCGAAAAACCGGGTGGTCTGAACGCCGCCGAAGTGATCGCGGTGACCGAAGTCGCGGCTGATACCGGCCGGTTTTACATGGAAGCCTTCATGTACCGCTGCCATCCGCAAATCGCCCGGGTTCTGGCGATTATTGGCGCGGGCGAGATCGGGCAGATCACGCATATCAAAACCCATTTCGGGTTCAACGCGCCGTTTTCCCCGGGGCATCGGCTGTATGATCCGGCCCTCGGCGGCGGTGGGATTCTGGATGTGGGCGGCTATCCGGTGTCGCTGGCGCGGCTGATTGCGGGGGCGGGGATCGGGCAGCCGTTTGATAATCCGGTGACGGTCAAAGGCAGCGGCCTGCTGGCCCCCACAGGTGTCGATGCTGTGGCCTATGGCCTGTTGGGATTTGCCAGCGGGATCACTGCCGAAATTGCCGTGGCAGTGGCCCGGACCATGGATAACCGGGCAATCATTGAGGGCACCAAAGGCCAGATCGTGATGGATGATCCGTGGGTGCCCGGGCGCAATGCCGGGCCGTCTGATGCGACCTTGCATATCATGGCAGACGGCCAGACCCGGACCGAGGTGCTGCGTCATGCCGAAATGCTGTTCGCGTTTGAGGCGGAAGCCGTCAGCCGGGCGATTGCGGCAGGGCTGCGCGAGGCGCCGCATCCGGCGGTCAGTCATGCCGACAGTATCGGCAATAACGAAGTGCTGGATAAATGGCGGGCCGAATTGGGCGCGGTGGTCGTGGGCCAGACCCCGGCGACAATCCGGCGGCTGCCCGAAACCCTGCCGCCACATCGCGCGGCCATGCCGATGATCCGGCTGGACGGCGTGGCCAAACCTGTCTCGAAACTGATCCTCGGCTGCGATAACCGCAACAATTTGGCCGATGGTGCGATCATCTGGGATGCTTGGGTCGAGGCGGGGGGGAATGCCTTTGACACCGGGTTTGTTTACGGCGGGGGATTGCATGAAACCGTGCTGGGCCAATGGATTGCAGCGCGTGGGGTCGCAGCCGATATCGTGGTGATCGGCAAGGGTGCGCATACGCCCTATTGCCTGCCGGATGCGATTGGGGCGCAGTTGGATATCTCGCTGGACCGGCTGGGGGTAGCCCAAGTGCCGATTTACATCATGCACCGCGATAACCCGGATGTGCCGGTCGGTGAATTTGTCGATGCGCTGAACCGGCTGCACAGCGCGGGCAAGATCGGGATTTTCGGTGGGTCGAACTGGGCCCCCGACCGGATGAAGGCGGCCAATGCCTATGCGGCGGCAAACGGGCTGAAGCCGCTACGGATCATGAATAACAACCTGTCTTTGGCGGTGATGGAAAAGCCTGTATGGGCGGGATGCGTGACGTCCAACACACCAGAAACGCTGGATTATCTGGCCCAGACCCAGACCGTGCATCTGTCATGGTCATCGCAGGCGCGGGGTTATTTTCTGCCCTTGGCCCTGCGGGCCCGGCTACCCGAAGATACCAGTCCGGAAACCTGCTTTGGTTCAATTGCCAATGCCGAACGGCGACGCCGGGCAGAAATGCTGGCCGCAGAACGGGGCGTATCGGCGCATAATATCGCCACCGCCTGGGTGCTGGCGCAGCCGTTCCCGTCGTTGGCATTGATCGGGCCGCGCAGCCCGGGTGAAATTGCTTCGACCCTGCCCGGATTGGGCATTTTGCTTGGCGTAAATGAGGTCGCCTGGTTGAATCTGCAACGCAACAGTCGCTAAGTTCTGATACGCCCTTGATTGGATCAACCGTTGCCCCCAACTCCGCGTTGTGGCATCACAAACCCATCCCAAACTGAACGAAAGAGTTTAGATCGTGGCAGATTATGAAACCCGCCGGACGATGATGGTTGACACGCAAGTGCGGCCTTCAGACGTCACCAAATTCCCGATCATCGAGGCGATGTTGCATGTCCCGCGCGAACGCTATCTGCCAGCCGCGCAGCGCGAAGTGGCTTATATGGGCGAAAATATTAACCTTGGCGGCGGGCGCGTAGCGCTGGATCCGCGCACTTTGGCCAAGCTGCTGGATGCATTGGATATTCAACCGCGCGATGTGGTTCTCGATCTGGCATGTGGGCTGGGCTATTCCACTGCCGTTATCGCCCGGCTGGCCGAATTTGTCGTGGCGGTTGAGGATAACGCCGCCCATGCGACACAGGCGCAGGTCAATCTGTCGGAAAATGGCGTCGATAATGCGGCGGTGAATGCGGGGCCATTGGCCGCCGGGGCCGCCAAATTGGGCCCTTATGATGTGATTATTCTGCAAGGTGCTGCGGTTCAGGTGCCGGACCCGATCCTGTCGCAACTCAAGGATGGCGGGCGGATTGGTGCAATATTTGCCGAAGGGGCCTTGGGAGTGGTGCGGATCGGGCATAAGTCTGCCGGACGGATCGACTGGCGCTTTGCGTTCAATGCCGGTGCCCCGGTGCTGACCGGGTTTGCGGCGACGGCAGGGTTCGTTCTTTGAGATCTGGCAACACGTTATCAACGTAAAACAAGAAACAGGCAGGGACGATGAGTATGAGCATTTTCAAGGTCATCGCGGTTTCTACGCTGTCTTTGGGGCTGATGGTTCCCGCGTTATACGCCGAATCCCTGGCCGATGCGCTGGCCGCCGGGTATGAAAACAGCGGCCTGCTGGAACAAAACCGCGCTCTGCTGCGGGCCGCTGACGAAGATGTCGCACTGGCCGTGTCGGCCTTGATGCCGATTATCAGCTGGTCTGCGCAAGTCGGCGTACAAGACCGGTTTTCGGCGCAACAATCCTTTAGCGAAGAGGTCAACGCGTCAATCCAGATTTCTGCCGACCTGACCCTGTATGATGGCGGCGGCACGCAGCTGGCGATTGACGCGCAGAAAGAGCTCGTTCTGGCCACCCGTGAATCGCTGATCGTGGACGAACAGCAAGTGCTGTTGCGTGCGGTCGAGGCCTATATGAATGTCCGGCGGTCCTATGAATTCGTCAACCTGCGCGAAAGCAACACCCGCCTGATCACGCAGGAACTGCGGGCCGCACAGGACCGGTTCGAAGTGGGCGAGGTGACCCGCACCGATGTGTCCCTGGCCGAGGCGCGGCTGGCCGCAGCCCGCAGCCAATTGTCCGCCGAACAAGGCGGTCTGGCCCGTGCTATCGCCGAATACGAGGCCGCGATTGGTGCCACCCCGCGCAGTCTTGATCCTGTCGGACCGGCCCCGGTGACCCAATCCATCCCCGAAGCGGTCAACCTGGCCCTGCGTCAACACCCCGCGATCCGGCAGGCGCAGCATGCTGTTGCCGCCGCTGAACTGAATATCGCGCGGGCGGAAACAGCGATGCTGCCGACAGTGTCACTGAATGGGTCAGTGTCGGTCGATGATGATGTAAACGACGTGGAACGGTTGGGGCTGACTGTGACCGGGCCGATCTATCAGGGCGGACGTTTGTCCAGCCAGGTGCGGCAGTTCATGGCCCGGCGCGATGCGTCGCGGGCCAATCTGCTGATTGTGGCGCAAGGGATTGAGCAGACTGTGCTTAATTCCTATTCCTTGCTCGAAGTCGCCCGCGCGAGCCGCGATGCGTCGGACCGGCAGGTCCGGGCCGCCACTGCAGCATTCGAAGGGATCCGCGAAGAGGCAACTTTGGGGGCCCGGACCACGCTGGATGTGCTGAATGCGGAACAGGAATTGCTGGATGCGCGGGCCAATCTGATTTCGGCGATGGTCGATGAAACGGTGGCAAGCTACGCCGTGCTGTCCTCGATGGGTTTGTTGACCGCGCAGCATCTGGGGCTGAATGTGCAAGTCTATGATCCGGCAGCCTATTATAATCTGGTCAAAGACGCCCCGACGATCCGGTCCGAGCAAGGGGCCGCACTGGACCGGGTGCTCGAGGCGATCAGCGATTGAACCTGCCTGGACTTGATGGTTCAAATCCGCCCTATCGGTTGTGAAATCGTGCGAAAGGCGTTACACTGATCCCGAGGCGTGAAGCAGGATCAATAATGTCCGACTCGGTTACTAATATCGCAATCGAGGATGTCCTATCCTCAATCCGCAGACTTGTGTCCGAGGGCGACAGGCCCCGCCGGGCGGAAGGTTTGTCAGCTTTGGCACAGCCTGACCGGCCCCAGGTTGCCCCGGCAGTGCCGCTTGCTGCGGCAAACAATCCTTATTTGGTTGACAGATTCGTGCTGACCCCGGCGTTACGGGTGACAGGCAGGACGCCGCCAATCGCAGAGCCAACCACCGCCGCCAAGACGCTGACCCTTGTCGAAACAATCGCCCCAGTTGTGGCGTGGCTGCCCGATCCGCCGCAGATTTGGCCGGATCAAACTGCCGTTACGGCAGAACCCGCCGCCGAATCGCGTAGCAAACTGGAATTGCGGATTGCCGAGCTAGAGGCCGCTGTGACCCGGCAGGACGATGACTGGGAACCCGATGGCAGCGAAGAAACGCCCGTTGTTGACTGGGCCAATACCCCGCCCGAAACCCTGATGTTTGCTAGCCGCGCCCATCCGGCGCTGACGCCGCTAGACCTGGGCACCATGGCGCGGCGGATCACGCCGCTGGCGGATATTGGTGCTGACGCACCGCAACCCGAACCTGTGGCAGAGCTGGTATTCGCCGGTTTCCGTGACGTCCGGTCCGGGCCTGACGATGATATGCTTGGTAGTGCCGACCTTGCAGATGAACCCCTGCTGGGCAGGGAATTTTTGGGCGAACTGGCAGAAGATTTGCCTGTTTATCAGGATGATACCGGCCTGATTGACGAAGAAACCCTGCGCCGGTTGGTGATTGATATTGTCCGGCAGGAATTGCAGGGGCCAATGGGTGAACGCATTACTCGCAATGTCCGCAAACTGGTCCGGCGCGAGATTTACCGCGTGCTGGCCAGTCAGGAATTTGAATGAACCTCGGCTGACAGCCGCAGGATTTCGTCGATATCCAGATGCGTTTCCAGATGCGCCGCCAATGCGTCCAGCGTCGCCTCGACGCCGGCGTTGTAACTGCTGACCGGGACAACTGCCCCTAGCCCCGCCAGATAGGCCGTCCGGAACGCATCCGCCGTGAACAGCCCGTGCAGATAGCAGCCTTTGACCCGCCCATCTGCGGATGCCGCCCCGTCGGTCCGGCCTGCAATGGCCAGCCATGCATTGGCCCGGTCCGGCCCATCGGTCTGGCCCAGATGAATTTCATAGCCCTGCACGGCATCGCCGGTGGGCAGATAGGTCGCCGTGGTCAGCGCCAGCCGCTTTTCCGGTTTCATCACGGTGGTCACGTCCAGATGGCCCAGACCGGGAACTTTTGTGGGCGTCCCTTCGATCCCTTCGGGGTCGTCGATCCATGCCCCAAGCATCTGATAACCACCACAAATTCCCAAAACCTGCCCACCGCGCCGGATATGGGCGGCAAGGTCTATATCCCAGCCTTGGGCACGGAAATGCGCCAGATCGGCGATGGTGGATTTGGACCCGGGGATCAGAATGAGATCGGCATCGCCCGGCAACGGGCGGCCAGCGGTAATGATCTCAACACTGACGCCGGGTTCGGCCGACAGCGGGTCAAGATCGTCGAAATTGGCGATCCGGTTGAGCCGGGGGACAGCAATTTTCAGGCCGCTGGTTTTGGGGCGCGATATGATGTCCATCACATCCTCGGCGGGCAGTTTCCAGGCATCGGCGAACCATGGGATAATCCCCAAGGGGGTCCAGCCGGTGCGGGCGGCGATAAACTGCATACCGTCGGAAAACAGGTTAGGATCGCCCCGGAACTTGTTGATTGCAAAGGCTTTGATCAGGGCTTGGTCAGCCGGGGGCAAGACAACGTGAGTGCCCACTAACTGTGCAATCACCCCGCCCCGATCGATATCGCCGATCAGGATGACCGGCACCTGTGCGGCCTCGGCAAAGCCCATATTGGCTATATCGCCCGCGCGCAGGTTCACCTCGGCGGGGCTGCCCGCGCCTTCGATCAGGATCAGGTCGCGCCCCTGTGTCAGCCGATAAAAACTATCCATAACATGGGGTAACAGGGTGTTCTTCATGCGACCATAGTCGCGCGCCTTCAGCGTCGCAAAGCGTTTGCCCTGCACGATGACCTGTGCCCCGGTATCAGATTCCGGTTTCAGCAGCACCGGGTTCATATCGGTCAGCGGCTCCAGCCCGCAGGCCAGCGCCTGCAGCGCCTGTGCCCGGCCAATTTCGCCGCCATCGGCAGTCACCGCGGCGTTGTTCGACATATTCTGCGGCTTGAACGGCGCCACGGACAGCCCCCGCCGGACGCAGGCCCGCGCCAGCCCCGCCACCAGCATGGATTTGCCGACATTCGAGCCAGCGCCTTGGATCATAATGGCTTTTGTCATCAGCGCGGTTCCCGGGTCACATGCAAAACGCGGCCCCGAGCAGAGGGCCGCGTTTTGAAGTCGTCCATCCGGACGGTCGTATCAGCGGATCTTAACGATGAGCACTCAACCTGACAGATATGCAGGTCATCTACACCGCCATCTTATGCTGCTTGTGCGTCCAGTTCGGCCGCATGACGGCGTTCGCTTTCTTCGCGCGACAAAGCGACGGAGGTGCGCACACCTTTGCCGACAAAATCCATCAGGCCGGTGACCACCCGTTCGTTCGGGTCGATCCCGGCGCAAGACAATACTTCACGGCCGTCCCGCGACCGCGCCCAGCGGGCGATCTGTTCCGGGCCGTTGCCATATTTCTTGTCATCAGCGATGGCATCATCCAGCGCCGCCAGAACCACGGCCGCAAATAGCTTACGGGCACGGTTGCCTTGCTCGTTATTATAGGCCGTGCCGTCCACGAAATCTCGCATCATTCTTCCTTTTGTTTTTCGCTCTTGTGCTTTGTGGCGTGGGCGGAATATGCAGATTTTGTGACGATTCGGGGCGGCTCATTTGGAATGCCTCCCATGCGCCAGACGCATAGCTTCGTCACTGAAAATCCGATATTTAGTCGCCTTGTCAGGGCTGCTACCCCGATATATAGGGTCAGTCATCCGGCGATCAAGATTTTGCCATAATTCAGTCACAGTAGAGCCATGCCAAAGATCAACGGAAACGAGATTCGCCCCGGATATGTCCTTGAACATGACGGCGGCCTGTGGGTGGCGGTTAAAACCGACCATGTCAAACCCGGCAAGGGCGGTGCTTTTGCCCAGGTCGAGC
Source organism: Rhodobacterales bacterium (assembly GCA_031422295.1). GTDB lineage: Bacteria > Pseudomonadota > Alphaproteobacteria > Rhodobacterales > Rhodobacteraceae > JANOMH01. The sequence continues at coordinate 106,152 of JANOQM010000033.1, forward strand.
TGAAAAACCTGCGCGATGGCCGCAAGCTGAACGAACGGTTCCGGTCGGTGGACAAGGTTGAACAAGTGTCGCTGGAGCGCAAGGATCAGACTTTTCTGTTCGAGGCGGATGATATGCTGACCTTTATGGACAGCGTGACCTATGAACAAATGGCCCTGCCCGCCGATTTGCTGGGCGACCGCCGCCCGTTTTTGCAAGATGGCATGATGGTGCATATCGAATATTACGGCGATGAGGCGCTGAATATGCGCCTGCCAATCAAGGTGACCTGTACTGTGGTCGATACCGAACCGGTGCAAAAGGGTCAGACTGCGGCCAATAGTTTTAAGCCTGCGATACTGGATAATGGTGTGCGCGTGATGATCCCGCCGTTTGTCGGCACCGATGAAAAGATCATCGTGAATACCGAATTGTTTGAATATGTCGAGCGGGCCTGATCTGAACCCGGTCCAGCGCGACGCGATTATTGAAATCGTCCGGGCTGCGGCCCGCGATTGCATCCTGCCCCGGTTTCAACGGCTGGCCCCGGCAGATGTGTCCACCAAATCCGGCCCGTCCGATCTGGTCACTTTGGCCGATACTGAGGCCGAGGCGCAGATGACCGCAGCCTTGCGCGATTTGTTGCCCGCTGCCGTCGTGGTGGGCGAAGAGGCGATTGCCGCTGATCCGGCCCTGCGCGGGTCCATCGGCACGGCCGATCTGGCGGTCATTCTGGACCCGGTCGATGGTACGTGGAACTTTGCCAAGGGCCTGCCGCTGTTCGGCGTCATTCTGGCGGTGACGGTGCGCGCACGCCCGGTGCTGGGTGTGCTGTACGAGCCGGTGATGGATGACTGGATTATCGCCACGGCCGAAGGTCCGGCAGAACTGGTGATGGCGGATGGCACCACACGGACGCTGCGCACATCGACCCAGACCAAGCCGGGCGCGATGGTAGGTTATGTGCCGCTGGGCCTGATGCCCCGCAAGCACCGCGAGGCGATGGTGGCTGAATTTCCAGAGTTTGGCCGGATCACATCATTGCGCTGTGCCTGTCATGAATACCGCATGGTCACATTGGGCCATGCCGAATTTGCGTTAAGCGGCCCGACCCCACATGCCTGGGATCATGCCGCAGGGGTGCTGTGCGTGCAACGCGCGGGTGGCGTGGCCCGCATGCTGGATGGGTCCTTGTATGACGCCGGGATCACCAAGGGCTATGTGCTCAGCGCCGCGTCCGAAGCAGTTTGGGCCAAGCTGGCCGCCAAGTTTGCGTTTCTGCTGGACTGATGCCGATCCCCTTTACCCTTGTCGGCATCGACCATGTGGTGTTCGTCGTCGATGACATGCCGCGCGCCATGGCGTTTTACCGCGATGTGCTGGGCTGTGTGCCCGGCTATACCTATCCCGCCTTGGGGATGGAGCAGGTCTGGGCTGGGGCTGCTTTGATCGTGCTGTGGGACATCACTCATCCCGGTGCTACATCTGCCATTCCCCCGGTCGCGGGTGGCCGCAACGTCGATCACGTCTGCATCGCCACCAGCCCGTTTGACCCCGCCGCGATGCGGGCGCATCTGGCGGCGCATGGCGTAAGGGTCGACCGCGAGGCCGTGCATGGCGGGGCACGGGGCATGGGCCCGGGCGGATGCCGAACGCGACTGCCGG
>JANOQM010000034.1:0-25152 GCA_031422295.1 Rhodobacterales bacterium
GCCCTACATCAATTCCCTGTCGCGGACGACAAATCCAAAGATACGCCCGGCCCCATGGTCGAGCTTATGGCGATCTTTTTCATGTACGTTCCCTTGGCCCCGGTCGGACGCGCCTTGGACACGGCATCGACAAAAGCCAGAATGTTCTCTTCCAGCTTTTTCGCATCAAACGACGCCTTGCCGATTCCGGCATGGATCACGCCAGCCTTTTCAGCCTTGAACTGCACCTGGCCGCCCTTGGCCTCGGTCACAGCTTTGGCGACATCCATGGTCACGGTGCCGATCTTTGGGTTCGGCATCAGGTTGCGGGGACCGAGGATTTTGCCCAGACGGCCGACAACCGGCATCAGATCCGGAGTGGCGATGCAGCGGTCAAAGTCGATCTTGCCGCTCTGAATCGCTTCCATCAGGTCCTCGGCACCAACGATATCCGCACCGGCAGCTTTGGCTTCATCAGCCTTTGCGCCACGGGCGAACACGGCGACGCGGACGACTTTGCCAGTGCCATTGGGCAGGTTGACCGTGCCACGGACCATCTGGTCCGCGTGACGGGGGTCAACACCCAGGTTCATCGCAATCTCGACGGTTTCGTCGAATTTCGATGTGGCATTGGCTTTGACCAGTGCAACAGCTTCGGTGACTTTCAACAGCGCTTTGCCAGCGAATGCTTCACGGGCCGAACGGGTACGTTTTCCAAGCTTGGCCATGATTACCCCTTCACCTCGATACCCATCGACTTTGCAGAGCCGATGATGGTTTGCATCGCGCCGTCGATGTCGATGGCGTTCAGATCGCGCATTTTAGCTAGGGCGATTTCACGCACCTGGGCCAAAGTCACCGAACCAGCGATTTCCTTGCCCGGCTTGACCGATGCCTTGGGGCGGTTCCGCTTGCCAACCGGCTTCAACCCTGCCGCTTTTTTCAGGTAGAACGACGCGGGCGACGTTTTGATGTCGAGCGTGAAAGACTTGTCCTGATAATACGTAATGATCACCGGGGTCGGCGCACCCGGCTCCATATCTGCGGTCCGGGCGTTGAACGCCTTGCAGAATTCCATGATGTTGATGCCGCGCTGGCCCAATGCGGGGCCGACCGGCGGGGATGGGTTGGCTTGCCCGGCTTTCACCTGCAGCTTGAGCGAACCGATTACTTTCTTGGCCATCTGGCCTCTCCTTATTTGCGGCGGGACAAGCCCGCCATACCCAACTCTCTATCCCGACGCGCCGGGGCAGAGCCTCTTGTTGCGTGGTCCGGTTTTGGCACCGCGGTGCCGCCGCCTCCCACGGACCCCCAAACCTTGGGGGCCGTCACATCAGGATTGCTTGGCAACCTGCGTGAATTCCAGTTCGACCGCTGTGGCGCGGCCAAAGATCGACACCATGACCTTGAGGCGCGCATGCTCTTCGTCGACTTCCTCGACCATGCCTTCGAAATCCTCGAACGGGCCATCAGAAATTTTGATCTTTTCGCCAATTTCGAAATGGATCAGCGTGCGCGGGCTGTCTTCGCCTTCTTGCACGCGACCCAGAATGGCGGTCACTTCAGCGTCGCGCATCGGCATCGGGCGGCCTTGCGGGCCCAAAAACCCGGTGACACGATTAATCTGGCTGATCAAGTGATAGCCTTCGTCAGACATCTCCATATGCACCAACACGTAGCCCGGCATGAAACGCCGCTCGGCCTGTATCTTTTTGCCACGCCGGATTTCGATCACTTCTTCGGTCGGGACCAAGACTTCGTCGATCTGGGCCTCTAGCCCCTGTTCGATGACTTTGGTTCTGATCTGTTCGGCAATCTTCTTCTCGAAGTTCGAGAGAACCGAAACCGAATACCACCGCTTCGCCATCTTGCCCGTCACCTTGCCACAACTGACCATTCGGCCAGAAATTCTTTGATTTTCCGTGTGTTAGCCACCCGACATTCCGAAAAGAAAAGCGGCGCGCAACTTGATTCGCCGCACGCCATCCCGGAAACATTGGCGCTATTACCGCCCACGCGTACCAATATCAAGGGCTTGGGGTCGGCTTTCTCGTCTTACGACATAAAGTAAGCGAGACCATTGTTCAGCGCGGACCGGATACCAAAATCGACGATCGAAAAGAATATGGCCAACACGGTGGCCATAACCAGAACCATGATCGTGGTCAGCACAACTTCGCGCCGGGTCGGCCAAACCACCTTGGACACTTCGGACCGGACTTGCTGAATGAACTGAATAGGGTTGGTGCGAGCCATCGGGTATCCTTTTGCGTATCGGGGCGACATACGGGGTCAGGCGGGGGATTTCAAGACTTGCTTGTGCCCCCCTGCCTTCCCATCCCTACATCAGACGCCAGATCTGGTAGCCGGCCACTAGCGAAATCAGCACCCCAACGGCCACCATCAACTGGTGTGCGGGCATCATGCGGGTGACATATCCGGCCGCCAGACACACGCTTGCCAATCACCCAGCCGCGCAGGCGCAGGTCAGACAAAATCTGTTCCAGAAATTTGCGCAAGATAGCCTTGCCTTCGGCGATTTCCGTCACCGTTGCCGAACCTTCGGCGGCTGCAAGAAACAGCATGGCATGCAACGCATAGCGGGCTTTTTGGGTGAGCATGGTTGTTGTGTAACATGTGCAAAACAGAAGGCAAACGCGCAGGACCCCGCGATTGAGCCAAGCCTTGACAACGCTGACGCCAGATGTTCCGTTTAGTAACTAATGAGTTACATAAATGCCGCCTATGTCGCGGGTCGGAAGGCTGTCGGGCAGGTAAGAAACGGGCAGGTAAGAAATTGAACGCCGTCCTCCGCGTGAGCCCAATGATGAAGGCAAACCAATGATCCGTACGCAGGCCCTGCTTACATCGGCCACAGCCCTGATAATCGTTCAGGCAGCAATTGCCCATGCAATGACCCGGCACTGGTTGATTTGCGCCACGGTTGTTGACCCATGGGGTGTGCCTTTGGCGTTGCAACGGATGGATAGCGTGGCCCCGCCAGTTGTCGAATTTGCTTTGGATAAGGCCTACACTGCGGCTACGCTGAAACGGTCGACCAAGGCTTTCTTCGAACAATTGGAATTAGAACCGGCCACCCGGCTTGGGCTGGTAAATCGGACGCGACTTTTGGTCTGGGGTGGCGGCCTGCCGATCTTTCACGCGGGGCAGATTGTTGGCGCAGTCGGTGTGTCGGGGGTAAAGGATTTTCAAGATATTGAATGCGCCGAGGTCGCGGTAAAAGCCGCCGGACTTGACTGGTCTGCCTAAGTAGCAACTAAGCGTAACACCGTGTCGATATTAAATAAAAGCCGCTCTTCAAGGGCGTCTTTAGCCATAAAATCACGCTCAAACACGATGGACCCGGTGAACCGGTTGGTGAGGTAGTAGTATCCAATGGCTGCAATCGTGATGTTGAGTTGAACCGGATCGATCCCAGTGCGAAAGACGCCTGCCTGAACGCCCCGGTCCAACAACCCGGCCATGCCATCAACATAACGACGGTTGTAAATCTTGACCGCCTCTGACGCCTTGAGATGCTTAGCACGGTGCAGGTTTTCGCTGTTGACCAGTGTAATAAATTCGGGGTTCTTCAGGAAGTACCCCCAAATAAACCGGACCATTTTTTCCAGCGCCGCCTTGGGGTCGAGGTGATCCAGTTGCAGTGCCTGTTCGGCTGATCGAAAATCTATGTAGGCGTCTTCGACCACGGTCTGAAACAGCCCCTCTTTGCTGCCGAAATAGTGGTAGATCATCCGCTTGTTCGCCTTGGCCTGGTCCGCGATGACATCGACCCGCGCACCGCCCAAACCACTGGTGGCAAATTCTTTTTTGGCTGCAGCCAAGATGCGGGCGCGGGTTGCTTCTGCGTCGCGGATGCGCGGCTTTGGGGCGCTGTCGTCAGCCATCTATGTCAATCCCTGCCCTTATTACCAACCTGCATAGGCCATCAGCTTGGATAAATGAAGGGCCCAGTACCGGGTTGACATTTCGGCAATTAACGAAGTAACCAGATAGTGCGTTATTTGTAACTTCATGACCAAGGACTACCCAAGATGGATGCCAACTTGCCGCACATGTTTCCGCCCGCCACGCCTCGTGAATTCGGCTTTTTCATTGACGGCGCGTTCATTCCGGCTGGCGACCGCCCCAAGTTCAATCGCTCGTCTCCCGCGCATGGGACGCCGGTGACCATCATTCCGAAATGCACACCTGCGGATCTGGATCTTGCCGTCAGCGCCGCCCGACAGGCGTTCAACGACCGGCGCTGGTCTGGCCTTAGTGGTGGTGACCGGGCCGCTGTTCTGCTACGCGCGGCAGGCATTATCCGCGACCGCAAAAACGAGCTGGCCTATTGGGAAACGTTAGAAAACGGCAAACCCATCGCGCAAGCAAAAGGCGAGATCGACGGATGCATTGCCTGCTTTGAACATGCGGCAGGCACGGCACGGGCGTTGCATGGCGACGCTTTCAACAATCTTGGTGACGGCATGATGGGGCTGGTTACCCGCGAACCTATCGGGGTTGTCGGAATCATAACGCCATGGAATTTTCCGTTTCTGATCTTGTGTGAACGGGTCCCGTTCATTTTGGCGTCAGGCTGCACTATTGTTACCAAACCCAGCGAAGTGACCTCTGCCACCACGCTGCTATTGGCCGAAATCCTGACCGAAGCTGGGCTACCTGCGGGCTGCTATAACGTTGTCACCGGATCAGGCAGCACTATCGGGCAGGCAATGGCCGAACATCTGGATATCGACATGCTGTCGTTTACTGGCTCCACAGCCGTCGGCAGGTCGATACTGTCGGCAGCGGGCGGCAATTTCAAGAAGCTCGGGCTGGAACTGGGCGGCAAGAACCCGCAGATTGTCTTTGCCGATGCCGACCTTGATGATGCGGCGGATGGCGTGGTCTTTGGCATCGTGTTCAATTCCGGGCAATGCTGTGTGTCTGGCAGCAGATTGATTGTCGAAAGGTCGGTCGCAGCCGCGTTCGAACTGAAACTTGCGGCGAAAATGGCCCGCATCCGGATCGGTGATCCGCTTGATCCGATGACCCAAGCTGGCGCGATTACCACTTCTGCCCAAAACGACACGATCCTGCGCTATATCGCTCTTGGGCAGGCCGAAGGAGCGCGCTTGGTCTGTGGCGGTCAGAGTATAGCAGGTTCAGGTCAATTCATCGCACCAACCATCTTTGCCGATGTCACCCCTGACATGACCATTGCGCGCGATGAAATCTTTGGCCCCGTGCTGTGCATCATGGCATTTGACACCATCGAACAGGCTATCGCCTTGGCCAATGATACGGTTTACGGTCTTGCTGCCAGCGTCTGGTCCAAAAACATCGACACCGCACTAACTGTCACCCGCCGGGTTCAGGCGGGCCGGTTCTGGGTCAATACGACCCTTGCGGGCGGTCCGGAACTGCCCATTGGCGGGTTCAAACAATCGGGCTGGGGGCGCGAGGCTGGCGTGGCTGGCGTCGAGGAATACACACAGATAAAGTCCACCCATATAGCTATTGGCAAGCGGTCACACTGGGTGGATTAATGGCGAAAGGTTATGATTATGTGATCGTCGGCGGCGGGACTGCGGGCTGCGTTCTGGCCGCCCGGCTGTCAGAAAATCCCGCAGTCCGGGTTTGCCTGATCGAAGCAGGCGGGCGCGACAGCCATCCGCTGATCCATATGCCTATCGGTTTTGCCAAAATGACCTCAGGTCCGCTGACCTGGGGCCTGACAACTGTGCCGCAACGCCATGCCAACAATCGCGAAATCCCCTATGCGCAGGCCCGGGTACTGGGTGGTGGATCGTCGATAAATGCCGAGGTATTCACTCGTGGCCATCCCAGCGACTACGATCGCTGGGTCGATGAGGGCGCCTCTGGCTGGGGGTTCAAGGACATTCAGCGTTATTTCCTGCGGTCCGAAGGTAACGGCATGCTTGCGGGCGAATGGCACGGAACCGACGGCCCCTTGGGCGTATCCAGTATGGATCCTTCCGAAATGACCCGTGCCTATATCCGGGCATGTCAGGAAATGGGTATCCCCTATAACCCTGATTTTAACGGGCCGGTTCAGGCGGGCACCGGGGCCTACCAGACCACGACACGGCACAAAAAACGCTGTTCTGCCGCGACCGCTTATCTGCGACCCGCATTGAAACGGCCCAATCTGATGCTGATTGTCGGCGGTCTGGTGACGCGGGTTCGGTTTGACGGGCAACGCGCCATCGGTGTGGAGTATTACCAAGGCGGCGAGACAGAACTGATCCGGGCCGAAACCGAAGTCATCGTCACGTCCGGGGCCATCGGTTCACCCAAACTGATGCTATTGTCCGGCATCGGTCCCGCCGCCGACTTGACCGCCCATGGCATCCCGGTCGTTGCCGACTTGCCCGGCGTCGGGCAAAATCTGACCGACCATTTTGGCATTGATATCGTGGCCGAACTGAAGCGGCACGAAAGTCTGGATAAATACAATAGACCAGCCCGGATGATTTGGGCCGGACTACAATACCTGCTATTCAAAACCGGGCCTGTTACGTCGAACCTGGTTGAGGGTGGGGCATTCTGGTTTGCCGATAAATCGGCACCCTGCCCCGACCTGCAGTTTCACTTTCTGGCTGGGGCCGGGGCAGAGGCGGGGGTGCCCGGCGTACGCAAAGGCGCGTCCGGCATCACACTGAATTCGTATACTCTGCGGCCCAAAAGCCGGGGGTCGGTTAGGTTAGGGTCGGCTAACCCCAAGGATAAACCCCTGGTAGACCCGAATTATCTGGCCGATCCCGATGATTTGCGGATTGGCATTGAGGGGATTAAGCATAGTGTTGCGATGTTCAGCCAGCCGTCATTGCAGCACTACATTCGGGCGATCCGGTTTCCTGATGACAGCGTGAAAACCGACGCTGATTACGCAGCCTTTGCCCGCCAATATGGGCGCACGTCATATCACCCGGTCGGGACCTGCAAAATGGGCACCGACGATATGGCTGTCGTGGACCCGACCCTGCGGGTGCGCGGGATCGACGGCTTGCGCATCTGCGATTCGTCGATCATGCCCAGCCTTGTGGGGTCTAACACCAATGCACCCACGGTAATGATTGGCGAAAAGGCCGCGGATTTGATTCGCGGGAATGCTTAACCCGGCTGTTTCAGTCCCAGTCCGGCGCATTGGACACCTGCGCTTTGCCGATCAGGCGCAGGCCCGTGGCCGTCAACGCCTCGATCCGGGCCAACTCCACCGATGACAGGCTAAAATCCATAATGTCGAAATTGGCCGCAATATTGGCCGGATTGGTCGACATGGTATTCAGCGAAACCCCGTTTTGCAGGATCCATCGCAACGCAACCTGGGCCGCCGATTTACCGTAATCTGCGCCAATCTGGGCAAACAGCGGATATTTGAACACCTCGCCGCGTGCGACAGAACAAAAGGACGCCAAGGGGATACCCAGGGCCGCCGCCCCGACCATTAGTTTGGACTGGTCCAGCAGCGGATGGAATTCAACTTGATTGGCCGTAATCGGCGCTTCCACCACGGCGACCGCCTGCTGCATCATCGCAATCGTGTAATTCGACACGCCCACATAGCGGGCCAGCCCCTGACGATGCGCCTGCGACAGCAGTTTCAGGCTGGGCACCACATCGCCGCCCGCAGGCGGCCAATGCAACATCAGCACATCAACCTGATCGATCCTTAGATTCTTAAGGCTTTGCTCAACAGAAGCAATAAACCGGTCCGCCCCGAAATTATCCGGTTTAACCTTGGTCGTAATGCATAGTTCACTGCGACGGACACCCGAGGCTGCAAGAATTGCACCAGTGTCAGCCTCGTTGCCATAGCCTTGGGCAGTGTCAAAGGCCCGATAGCCGACTTCAATTGCGGCTTCCATCGCCTGTGCTAACTTAACACCCCGCAACGGCCATGTCCCAAAACCGCGCTGAAATGTCTGCTGAAAGTATGGCGTCATCCGACGATCCCCACGATTGGTCCGTGATTTTGCGGCCACAGAATCCTATGCCCGGTGCGTGACTGCAATGCCCTCTTGAAGGAAGGCGAGGGTCATGATTATCTTATAACTGTTTAGTTACTTGCGACAACCAGGGATACGCGCGACCATGACGAAAATCAGAACCGCAGCACAGGCCGTCGCAGTGATCCGGGACGGGGCGACCATCGCCGTATCTTCGTCGTCCGGGCTGTGCTGCCCAGATGCAGTTCTTGCCGCCTTGGGCGAGAGGTTTCGGACTACGCATAGCCCGCAAGGTCTGACCTCGATCCATCCCATCGCGGCGGGCGATTTTTTTGGTACCAAAGGCGTCGATCATTTAGCTCAAAAGGGTCTGCTGAAACGCATACTCGGTGGGTCTTACCCAAGCGGGCCCACCACTGCGGAACCGCCGCTGATCTGGCAGATGATCGGGCGAGATGAAGTCGCGGCTTGGAACGTCCCCTCGGGCATTCTGTTTGACATGCTACGCGAAGGGGCAGGAAAACGGCCCGGAGTGCTGACCAAAGTGGGTCTGGATACGTTTGTCGACCCCGATCAGGACGGTTGCGCCATGAATGCCAGTGCCCGCGCGCAACCGCTGGTCAAACATGTGCAGTTCGACGGGCAGGACTGGCTGCATTTTCCGGCGCTGCACCCTGATATCGCTATTATCCGGGCCACCACGGCGGACGAAAACGGCAATCTGACCTATGAACACGAAGGGGCCACGCTGGGCGCCATGGAAATGGCGCTGGCCGCCCGCAACTCTGGCGGGATCATCATTGCGCAGGTCAAACGGATTGCCAAAGCCGGGTCGCTGAAACCGCATGATGTGCGGGTGCCGGGCATTCTGGTTGATATCATTGTCGAGGCGCCGGATCAGTTGCAAACCACAGCAACACCCTATGACCCTGCGATTTCAGGCGAGTTATTCCGCCCGTTGGACAGCTTTGAACTGCCCGAATTCAACATCGGCAAAGTCATCGCCCGCCGCGTGGCGCAAGAGCTGCGCAGCGGCTGGGCGGTCAATATCGGCTTCGGCATTTCGGCCAATGTACCCCGGGTGTTGTTAGAAGAAGGGCTGCATGGCGCCGTCACATGGGTGATCGAACAAGGCGCGGTGGGGGGCATTCCCCTGCTCGACTTCAAGTTCGGCTGCGCTGCCAATGCCGAAGCTTTCGTCGCCTCGCCGCATCAGTTCAGCTATTTTCAGGCTGGCGGGTTCGATTGCTCGCTGCTGAGTTTCCTCGAGATCGACAAAGACGGCGCGGTAAACGTCTCGCGCCTTGCCGCCACGCCGCACCGCACGGCTGGCGCGGGTGGTTTTGTTGACATCACGGCCCGCGCGAAAAAGATCGTGTTTTCGGGCCTGTTCAATGCGGGCGCAAAAATGCACCTTGAGGGCGGCAAAGTGGTGATTGAAAAAGAAGGGCGCGTGGCGAAGATCGTGGACAAGGTCGATCAAGTCAGCTTCTCAGGCAAACGCGCAGTGATGCAAGGGCAGGATGTGACCTATGTGACCGAGCGCTGTGTGATGCGGCTGGGCGATACTGGTCTGATCGTGACCGAAATTGCGCCCGGAATTGATTTTGCCCGAGATATTCGCGCACAGGCCGCGACCCCATTGGCCGTGTCGCCCAATCTGAAACTGATGGACCCTGCCCTGTTTCAACCCGCTCCCATCGGGCTAACTTTGAGGCCCGCCGATGCCCGCTTCTGACCCCCGCCTGTCCCTGACCATCGACCATGGCATCGCCCGGGCAGTGATCCTGCGGGCCGATAAACTGAACGCACTGGATCCGGCGCTGATCACCGCCCTGCAGATCATGTGCCATCAGATAGAACATTCTGACGCCCGCGTGCTGATCCTGACTGGTCAGGGCCAACGCGCGTTTTGCGCCGGCGGCGATATTGCCGCATGGGCCGATGAAACACCGGATGCATTTTCCCGGCACTGGGTCCGCGACGGGCACGCCGCCTTTGACGCGCTGGCCCGGCTGCGCCAGCCGGTTATTGCAGTGCTGAACGGGCATGCGCTTGGTGGCGGGCTGGAACTGGCGGCCTGCGCCGATTTGCGCATCGCCGAGGCGCATATCACCATCGGTCAGCCCGAAACCGGATTGGGCATCATTCCCGGCTGGTCCGGCACGCAACGGGCGGTGCGCCGGTTCGGAGCGCAACTGGTCCGGCGCATGGCCGTGTTTGGCGAAGTATTCAGCGCCGATCAGGCCCTGACCCTTGGGCTGGTCGATCAGGTGGTTCCGACCGGGCAGGGGCTGGTTGCGGCAGATGAGGTCGCGGCACGGCTGTTGACCAAAGCCGCGCGGGCCACCGAACTGACCAAGATGCTGATCAACGCAGCCTCGGGCGAAGATACCGAGCGCGTACTGGAATCACTTGCAGGTGGCATTGCCGCTGCATCCAGCGAACTGGCCGAAGGGCTGACCGCCTTTCGAGCCAAGCGTAAACCTGATTTCAAAGGATAATATATGATCAGACATATGGTGCATTTGCGGCTCGGCGGGATCAGTAGCGGTGACAAAGCCATCTTGTTTGCCGGACTGGCCGCTCTGCGCGGGCACCTGCACGGCATTCTTGATTTCAAAACCTACGGCAATATCAGCCCCGAAACCCCTGTTGTGCATGGGTTCACCGACCTTTTCTGGTTTGATTTCAGCGATGTGGCATCTCGCGACGCCTACCTTATTGATCCTGATCATCAGGCAATGGGGGCCAGACTGGTAGCGGCGGTCGGCGGGTTGGACGGGCTTTTGGTTTGTGATATCGCTTTATGACCCCTGCTGACCGGGCATTCCTGACCGAACTTTTCCGTGCAGCCGTTCAGGCCGCTGACCCGTCACAGGCCCTGCGCCCGCATCTGCCTGCGAAACCCAAAGGGCGGACGATTTTGATCGGCGCGGGCAAAGGGGCCGCCCAACTTGCCGCCGCATTTGAAACCCTGTGGGATGGGCCGATCAGCGGTGTGGTTGTCACCCGCTATGGCTATGCCACGCCCTGCCGGCGGATCACCGTGATGGAGGCCGCGCATCCGGTGCCGGATCAGGCCGGATTGGCGGCATCAGCGGCGCTGTTCAGCACTGTGCATGGCCTGACCGCCGATGATCTGGTCGTGGCGTTGATCTGCGGTGGCGGGTCGGCGCTGCTGCCTTGCCCACAGGATGGGCTTACACTGGACGATGAAATTGCGCTGAACCGCGCCCTGCTTGCCTCGGGCGCGCCGATTTCGGTGCTGAATGCGATCCGCAAACAAATCAGTGGAATCAAAGGCGGGCGACTGGCCGCTGCGTGCTTTCCGGCGCAGGTCGTGTCACTGGTTGTCTCGGACGTACCGGGCGATGACCCTGCACAAGTGGCCTCTGGCCCCACCGTGCCCGACTTTGTATCGCGCGCTGACGCCCGCGCGATGGTTGCGGCCTGGCGGATCGACCTGCCGCCTGCGATTGCTACCCATCTTGCCGGGGACATGGGGCAGCCGCCCCTGCCCTGCGATCCGGTGTTTGCCGGGCACAAGGTTCAGGTCATCGCATCATCATCCATTTCACTGGACGCGGCCGCCGCGCTGTCATCGGCCCATGGCATCCCCGCTGTCATCCTGTCCGACGCCATCGAAGGCGAGGCCCGTGACGTGGCCCGCGTTCACGCCGCGATCCTGCGCGAAGTAGTGCTGCGTGACCGTCCTTTCCGCAAACCTGTACTGATCCTGTCGGGGGGCGAAACCACGGTCACTTTGCGCGGCAAAGGTCGCGGCGGGCGGAACAGTGAATTCCTGCTGGCGTTGGCCGTGGCGGCCGAAGGGGTCTCGTTCAGCGCCCTTGCCGCCGACACCGATGGTATCGACGGGTCCGAAGACAATGCCGGTGCATTCGCCGATGGGACCAGTGCGGCGCGACTGCGGGCCAAGGGCCGTGACGCCGCAGCCTTTCTGTCCAACAACGACGCCTACAGCGCCTTCGCAGTGCTGGGGGATCTGTTCGTGCCGGGGCCGACCGGGACGAATGTCAATGATTTCAGGGCGATATTGATCAAATGAACCACTGGTCCTGCAATTCTTTTGTTCACTAAATATCCCCGCCGGAGGCACCTGCTTCACCGTAGTCCCATCCTCACACGGTCGGATACAGCCCATCCGCAAACAACGCGCCGTGATAGCCCTTGATCCGGACCAGTTGACTTAAGGCGCTGCCAATCGGTTCGCCCCGGTCGATCTGGCCAAGGACCGACCCAAAGTCGTGCAGTGGCTCCCATTGCAAGTCCCGGCGGGCGCGGTCGTTGCAATAGATCCGGTCGATATCGGGAAACATGGCAAAGCCCGCCTTGCCGTAAATCCTGCGAAAGTCAGCGTAATGGCTGGCCACCACGGCGGCAGGGTCTTCGCGCAACAGGGTCAGGTCGCTGCGGTCAAAGGGCGTAGTGGCGCTGATGATGTAGCGGCCAAAGTGGATGTCGGGGGCGTGCAGCATGGCCTGGACATGGGCCATGGCGGCATCGGCAATATCCACCCGGCGGAACAGGAATTCGTTTGCTTTGGCATTCACATCAGTAAAGGCGGACCTGATCGCCTCGTCATCATCAGCCTCGGGGAAAAACCGCGAGGTGCGCAGGATGATACAGTTCAACCCGTGTAGGCGGGTGAACAGCTGGCACAGGTCCTCGGCGGCGGTTTTGGTGGTGCCATAGATGTTTTTAGGCACCGGGATGACGGTCTCATCAATCCACGCGGCAGGAAACGCGGGTTCGGGCGATAAAGCCGCCCCAAAGGCGCTGGTGGTGCTGGTCATCACAAACCGGCGCAAGCCGGATCGGACGACGGCCTCAAGCAGGGTCAAAGTGCCCGCGATATTGGTGTCGATAAAGGCGTGTTTGGTGTGACTGGCGACATGCGGTTTATGCAGGGTCGCGGTATGCATCACGGCCTCGACCCCCTTGAGCGCGCGGTCCACCACGGCGGGGTCGTTGACTGAGCCCTGAAAGGTGGTAAAGGGACTGGACAGCAGGTCAAGCCCGACGGGTTCATGGCCCAAAGTCGGCAAACGGCGCATCAGCGCCTCGCCCAGATGCCCCGCGCTGCCGGTGACCAGAACCTTCATCTGAGGTCGGGCTTAATCCTTGGCCCGCTCGACATAGGAATTATCCTCGGTGTTGATCACAACCCGGGTACCAACCCCGATATGCGGCGGTACCATGACACGTAAGCCATTGGTGCAAATCGCGGGTTTATAGGATGAAGACGCGGTTTGGCCTTTGACGGCAGGTTCGGTTTCAGTGATTTCGACCGTCACGCGCTGCGGCAACTCGATGGAAATAGCGACGCCATTATGGGTTTTCAGCTGAACACGGATACTCTCGGTCAGGAACACCTTGTCATCGCCGATCACATCCGGGTGGACAGCAACCTGATCATAGCTTTCCGGCTCCATGAAATGGAACCCTTCGCCATCCTCATAGAGGAAATCATAGTTCCGTTCGTCAACATAGGCCTTTTCAACCTGCTCGGTCGTGCGCCAACGCTCTGACACCTTCACCCCATCCGAAATGCGGCGCATATCGATCTGGGTGGTCGGCGTGCCCTTGCCCGGATGAAAATTGAGCGCGGTTAGTACGACATATAACTTGCCGTCCAACTCGACGACATTTCCCTTGCGCAGGCTGGAAGCAATGACTTTCAAGACGGGGGTTCCTTGCAGAGACTTCGGCGGCAGCCTATCAGGCAACCAGATCAAAGCCCCCTACCGCATCTTATGTAAAACCTCCAGCCGAAAGCCGTTTGTTCCATGACCAACCTTGCCACGCCCTGGTGGACGCCGTCCCTGCATGCTGACCGGCGGCCTTTGTTGCTAACCCGCAACCGGATTCAGGCAGCATTGCGGGGTTGGTTGGCCGGTCAGGATTTTACCGAAGTGGACACAGCCGCGCTGCAAATCAGCCCGGGAAACGAGGCGCATCTGCATGGCTTTGCGACCAGCGCCATTGGCAATGATGGGCTGGTCCATCCGATGTATCTGCACACATCGCCCGAATTTGCGATGAAAAAACTGCTGGCCGCCGGGGAAACCCGGATTGCAGCGTTTGCCCATGTCTGGCGCAACCGTGAACGCGGGGCATTGCATTCGCCGGAATTCACCATGCTGGAATGGTACCGGGTCGGGCAGGATTATTCCGTTCTGATGGACGATTGCGCGGCTATTTTGCGGCTGGCCGCAACCACCGCCAATACCCCGATCCTGCGCTACAAAGACCGGATTTGCGATCCATTCCTGGAACTCGAACGGTTAAGTGTCGATGAGGCGTTTCAGCGCCATGCCAATATCGACCTGTTGGCGACCTGTGGCGCAAGCGGCGAAACCGATGCGCCCGCCCTTGCAGCCCAGTTGCGCGCCGCGAACATCCGGGTTGCACCGGATGACACCTGGTCTGACATGCTGTCCCGGGTTTTGGTGCAATGCGTTGAGCCCCATCTAGGGCTGGGCCGGATCACCATCCTTGACCGCTACCCCGCCGCCGAGGCCGCCCTTGCCCGCCCTGCAGGAGATGACCCCCGCGTGGCCGAACGGTTCGAACTTTATGCCTGCGGCGTTGAACTGGCCAATGGCTTTGGCGAACTGACCAACCCGGCTGAACAACGCCGCCGGTTCATCCTTGAAATGGATGAAAAACAGCGGGTCTACGGCGAGCGTTACCCGCTGGACGAAGACTTTTTGGCCGCCCTCGCGTATCTGCCCGCCGCCAGCGGGATTGCCTTGGGGTTCGACCGGCTGGTCATGTTGGCGACCGGCGCACCGCGTATTGATGATGTCATCTGGACGCCGGTTGCCGAGTATTGAGAAAAGCAGCTTACCGATATAGCATCAACTGGTTGCAACCTGACTGAACCACATCGCCTTGCTGATTGATCACATCAATATTAATCACCGCGATGCCCCGGTCCTGAGTATTGACCGGAGTCTTGTGCCGGACTGTCAGGATCGCGTGGATCGAGTCGCCCGCCAGAACCGGGGTCCGGAATGTCCAGTCCCAAGACAGCGACGCTTGGGCGCGAAACTGCGCAAGGGCCTGATTTTTCATCCCATCGACCAATGCCAATACCAGCAGTCCCGGTGCCACCTGCCCCCTGTATCCATGGATCCGGGCGGCGGCGGCAGATGTGAAAATCTCGAACGGATTTCCGGTCAGACTGGCAAAGCTCTCGATCAATGCGGCACTGACCAGAACCGGCCCGGTTTCGATCCGATCACCCGCGCGCACGTCGTCAAAACCATAGTATCCACGGATCAAAGTCGGCATAGGTGCCCTGTTTAAGTAACCATACAGTTCATTATAACGGCGTCGTCTGTTGACGCAAGAATGTTTGCGCAGTTTGGACTTGACCCCAAACACCCCATGGAATTAATGTAACTGAATGGTTACTAAGGAGTCACGTCACATGCAGCAGGCTGCGTTGGTCACGGGGTCCAGCCGCGGGATCGGGCTGGCCACGGCACTTGCCCTCGCCCGTCAGGGGTTTGCGGTTGCGCTGAACGGTCCGGCAGATGACGCAGAGCTGGCGGATGCCGTAGCGCAGGTCGCGGCCATTGGCCCGGCGGCTATCAGCGTCGCTTTCGACGTGACTGATGTTGCAACTCATGGCGCTCATTTGACCCGGATCGAAGCCGCGATAGGTCCGCTGACCACTTTGGTCAATAATGCTGGTGTCGGCGTGCTGTCGCGGGGCGATATCCTCGATGTGACCGAGGCAAGCTATGACCGATGCCTGACCGTCAACACGCGGGCCATGTTTTTCTTATCGCAGACTTTTGCAAAACAGCTGCTTGCCCGCCCGCGTGACCCAGCGCTTTTCCACTGTATCGTCAACGTCACTTCGGCCAATGCGACAGCCGTCGCAGTCCAGCGGGCCGAATATTGCGCGTCCAAGGCTGCAGCTGCAATGGTATCGCAAGCCTTTGCAGTTCGGCTTGGGCCTGAAAACATCGCAGTTTATGATGTCCGTCCGGGACTGATTGCCACTGAAATGACAGCACCGGTCATCGACAGTTACCGCGCCCGCGCCGAGGCGGGTTTGACCCTGCTGCCACGGGTTGGACAGGCGCCGGAAATTGGCCAAATCATCGCCACTTTGGCCGCAGGACACCTTCCCTACACAACCGGCCAGGTCATTTCCGCCGACGGCGGGATGCTCGTATCAAGGTTCTGATCCCATGAAAATTACGTTGCCCGATGCAAATGGTCTGTTGTCGGACTATCACCTGACTGGCACTCCGGTTGCGGCCACCCGCCTTGGGCCGGACCCGGCCCGTGTTGTCTATTCCGCGGCACATGTGGTGGCCAACCCGTTTGCATCTGCCGAACCTGGCGGAAAAGCGGCTGTGGACTGGCCGACAACCATGGCTTTTCGGCGCTACCTTGCCGGGATGGGACTGGGCATTGCCGAGGCGATGGATACCGCCCAGCGCGGTATGGGGCTGGACTGGTCCGGCGCGCTTGAACTGATCCGGCAAACACGGACAGAACTGCCCGATGCACTGGTGGCCAATGGCTGTGGAACCGATCATCTGGACCCCAGACTTTCCCATTCGCTGGATGATGTGCGGCGGGCCTATCTGATGCAGGTTGAGGCCATTCAAAACGTTGGCGGACGGATCATTCTGATGGCCAGCCGGGCCCTTGTCCAAGCCGCAAGATCGCCCGACGACTATATCCGGGTCTACGATGATGTCCTGTCTGCTTGCGACCAGCCGGTTATCCTGCATTGGCTAGGCGATATGTTTGACCTGGCCTTGGCCGGCTATTGGGGGTCAGATGATTTCGGGTCGGGTTTGGAAACAGTCCTTGCGATTATCCAAAGTCAGGTCACCAAAGTAGACGGGATCAAGATCTCGCTGCTGGATGCGGCCAAGGAAATCACTTTGCGCCGCCGCCTGCCTGTATCGGTCAAAATGTACACTGGCGATGATTTCAACTACCCCGAGCTGATGCAAGGCGATGAACATGGATTTTCCCATGCGCTGCTGGGAATTTTTGACCCGCTGGCCGCGGCAGCCACCATTGCGGTGACACGATTGGGCGCAGGTGATGTGGCAGGCTTCCGGGCGCTGCTGGACCCAACAGTGCCCTTGGCACGGCTGATTTTCCGGGCACCCACCCAGAACTATAAAACCGGCATCGTGTTTTTGGCCTGGCTGAACGGGCATCAGGACCATTTCATCATGTTGAACGGGGCGCAGGCGTTGCGACCCTTGCCGTATTTCACCGAAATTTTTAAACATGCCGATCAATGTGGGCTGCTGCGGGACCCTGATCTTGCCATCGCCCGAATGCAGCGGCTTTTGGGGATTTATGGAGTTTGATATGCGGGATTTCAGCGCGGATTCTTCTGCCCTTGCGCTGAACACCGCAACCCTTGGTCATAATCTTGAAGGGCATGGTGCAGGCTGGCCCATCGAGAAAGTCATCGACAGATGCGCCGCACTTGGCTTTGGCGGGATCGTGTTTTGGCGGCGAGAAATCGGGGTGAATGCGGTGTCCATCGGCGACAGGGTCCGCGCAGCCGGGATACAGGTTGCAGGGCTTTGCAGGGCGCCTTTCCTGACTGGCCCGCTCGCTTTGCCAAACCGCACGGCCATCATGACCGATTTCAAAGCTGCCATCGACATGTCCGCCGGGCTGCAAGCGCCTGTATTGACGATTGTAACAGGCGGGGTTGAACCCGGCACAAAAGGCGTAGGAGAAAGCCTGAAACTGATCACCGACCGCGTGGCAGAGGCAGCGACTTATGCCGCGAGCGTCGGGGTTAAACTGGCGTTGGAACCACTGAACCCGGTATATGGTGGCAACCGGTCCTGTCTGACCACATTGCGGGACGCGCTGGATATCTGTGATCAGATCGCCGCGCCTAACCTCGGGGTCGCAGTGGACATCTATCATGTCTGGTGGGACACCGATTTGGCAGTACAACTGCGCCGGGCGGGTTCCCGTATTCTGGGGTATCATCTGTGTGACTGGCTCGCCGATACGCAAGATGTGCTGCTGGATCGAGGGATGATGGGCGATGGTGTGGCCGATCTTAAATCTATCCGCCAAGCCGTTGAAAGTGCTGGCTATACCGGCTTTTGTGAAGTTGAGGTTTTTTCGGCCCTGAACTGGTGGCGGCGGGATCCAGAACAGGTTCTGCAATTGGCTCTGGACAGGTTCAGAACTGTCTGCTGACTGATCCAGGCTATTCCCTTCAATCTGGCGCACTCATTTTTCATTGACCGAATCGTCCGGCCGTTTTTTACACTTATGTCATAGGCAGGAATGACGCTGATCATCTGTTGAGAGGTGGTCGCAAACAGCGAATGCACGACTACAATATCCGACGTCGCCCTTGTTGCGGGCGTCTGGCCCAAAACTGTCAGTCGCGTGCTGAACGGCGATGCGCCGGTCAAGAAACACACGTGCGCGGCTGTGAAAAAGGCGATGGCCGGACTGGGTTTTGTCCCATCGTCCGCCGCGCGGTCGAGGCGGTCCAACAAATCCGGATTGGTCGGGCTGATCACCGGGGCAATTTCAACCAAACCCGAAGGACCCGAACCGCAAGACCTGCCTGATCTGGGTATCCAACGGGTGATGGTCGGGTCTGGAATAACCTTGATGATCGCCGATACTGGCGGTCGGTTCGACTGCGTTGCGCCATGTCATCTTCCAGCCGGAACACGTCCAGATGGGATTTGGAAATGTCCACGCCAATGTTATGATCTGTCATCTTCCGGCTCGACCATTGTTCTTGAACCAATGGCGAACAAGGTCTCGCCCTATGCTTGTCATGCGTGACTTGTCACACGCGCATCCGTTCAGGCCCTTGGGGAAGACGGCGGCTGATCAAACTCTCAAACGGTCCATCGCGACCCAGCCATTTACGATCCAACCGCCGCCACTGCCCGCCATAAATGGCGTGGCGGGCAGTGGCTCCTTTATACGTTGGGAGCCGAGTTCAGCATAAGACAAGCCATTGCGTGGCGTGATCTTGGGCCTCCTCGATGGTTTCGATGATGTATTGGTCGAGCCATTCATGCTTGACGGTACGGTTGTAGCGCTCGATGTAGGCGTTCTGCTGGGGTTGGATGTGCTGTATGGCAATGCCGTGTTTGTCGGCCCATTCCGTCAGCTTGCCACTTATGTATTCTGGGCCGTTGTCTACCCTTATGGTGCTGGGCTTGCTGCGCCATTCGATGATCCTGTCGAGGCTGCGGATGACGCGTTCGGCGGGCAGAGAAAAGTCCACGTCGATGCCCAGCCCGTCGCGGTTGCGGTCGTCCAGCACGTTCAGCAGCAGGAACGCCCAGCCATCATGCTATGTTCACGGCAAAGCTCGGCCACTGGCGCGCCGCCCTCAGCTTGGCGCAGGATCGCAAGGATCTGTGGGTCGCTGTACCTCGTCATCTTCATCTGAATTTCCTCGTTCATCTTGCTAAGAAAATTCTACTTCTGCATCGCCTTACTTTCAGGAGGGATTACCCCATGTCCGACCTTTGATGGCGCGTATTGCTCTCAAATGACCGGAACGAAACCGCTACAGGTCCAAGGTGCCTGGCGCGACAACGTCTTCGTCGAGCGTCTCCGGCGGACCATCAAATATGAGGAGGTCTATCTGCGGGCCGATGCCTGCGTGTCCGGGGCCCGCGCCTTGATCGGGCGCTACCTCGGCTTCGACAACACCCGCCGCCCACATTCGTCGCTTGACGGCAAAACCCCGGATCGGGCTTACTTCAACGGGCTGACGCCGGTCTCGGTGGCACTGTAACAGAGGCGGAAAACCACTTAAGAAACGTCCAGAACCTGCTCAGACAAACCGAACCACCTCTGTTCTTAACTGGCACAGCGGCTTTGCGCTTCGTCCACTGCGGCGGTAAAGCCTGACAGGCTGAATGTGTCGCGAGTGACGGTGCCGCGACCGGATTCGCCGGTCAACACAGCCTCTGACCCGCGTTTCATCGCGGCGACAATGGCGGCATCATCTTCGGGTGTGGCAGGCCACGCCCATTCGCCTTCGGTGAACATCTCGAACACGGTGCCGCTGACGTCCATTGATACGGTTGACCCGCTGGCAAAGGGATAGCCGCCGGTAAAAGCGACCTGCCCGGCGACGCTGGCAGCGGGGCGGAACAAAACGAACAGTTGAATCTCGCTTCGGTTCGCTTCGACCGGGGCACCATCGCGCGTGGCTGTCGAATCGCGCGGGGCCGAGACGCTAAAGCATTCGACCGGATCGGTCTCTTGAAACACGCTCCAATCGGTGCTGGCTGAAACCCGGTTGTCCGTCTGTTCTTGTGCCAGCAGACTGGTGCCCAGCGTCGTGATCGCCAGTAACCCACTCACGCGTAATAGTCCTGAAATCATACCCCAGCCTCCAAGCTGCGCTTGCCTCTGATCGGTCTGGCCAACAGGCGCATCTGATGGCGCCGTTTTTTGCACTGGCCGGAACACGTTCAACCCGATAGCGGTAGGTTTAGCAAATAACGCAGGCCGGGGGAAAGCCCTGATTGGTCACAAGTTTGCGCGGAAAGACGCTGAAAACGGGAGTGGGGTTATGGCTGCGGTTGATCTGATCGAAGTGTGGCGCGGCGATCTGGTGGAATGCGTCCATCGCGGGCATGTGGTCGTGGCCGGTGCTGACGGCGATATCCTGCATGCCTGGGGCGATCCCGATGCTGTGATTTATCCCCGGTCAGCGTTCAAGATGATTCAGGCCCTGCCGCTGATTGAAAGCGGGGCTGCCGACGCGGTGGGGTTGCGGGTGGATCAGCTGGCGCTGGCCTGCGCGTCGCATCACGGGGCCGCAATTCATACTGACCGGGTGCAGGCGTGGCTGGCGGGGCTTGGCCTGTCGGATGCCGATTTTCGCTGCGGTCCGCAGGTGCCGGGCGACCATCCGGCCCGCGACCGGCTGATCAAGACCGACAAAAGCCCCTGCCAATATCACAACAATTGTTCGGGCAAACATGCCGGTTTTCTGACCCTGAACCAGCATTTGAGTGGCGAACCCGAATATATCGAGATTGATCACCCGGTCCAGAAAGCCGTTTTGGCCGCGTTTGAAGAGGTGACCGGCGAAACCAGCCCTTGTTACGGCATCGATGGCTGTTCTGCGCCATCCCATGCCACATCGGTCCACGGGTTGGCCCGCGCCATGGCGCGTTTTGCGACGGCGCATGACCGAAGTGATGCGCGCGCCGTGGCGCAGCAGCGGCTTGTCGCTGCGATGACGGCCCATCCGGAACTGGTCTCGGGCGAGGGTGAGGCTTGCACCGAATTAATGCGTGCCACCGGGGGCCGGTTGGCGATCAAGGGGGGGGCAGATGGTGCCTATGTGGCGATCCTGCCGGATTTGCGCATTGGCGTGGCCCTGAAGATTGTCGATGGATCGGAACGGGCCAAAGAGGCTGCGATTGCGGCTGTGCTGATTAAACTGGGGGTGCTGGATGCCGCACATCCGGCGGCGCGGCGGCGGGTGAATACGGTGATGGAAAACCGGCGTGGGATCGCGGTGGGATCGGTGCGGCCGGCGGCGGTTCTGGCCTAAACCGTCTGCCAGATCAACAGCAGCGCCAGCGCGGTCGACGTGACAACCAACAGCGGTTTGATCAACCGCGCCCCGGCGCGCACGGCCAGTCGTGACCCCAAAGTGGCCCCGGCAATCTGCGCCGCCCCCATCGCCAATCCGGTAATCCACCACGGCGTTGCGACCAGTGAAAAGGCGAGCATCCCACCAAGATTCGAGGCGAAGTTGAGCAATTTGGTATGGGCCGTCGCCTTGAGCACTCCGAACCGGGCCAGCGCCACGAAGCCCAGCATGTAAAATGCGCCCGCACCTGGGCCCATCAGCCCGTCGTAAAACCCGATCAGCGGGACGAGGGTAATGGCAAAGAGCGCAGGTGTTACCCTGCGGACCCTGTCGATATCAGTCAGGCCGGGCTTAAAGGCGAAGAACGCTGCAATCCCGATCAGCAGGATCGGCAGGCCCAGCCGGATCACATCCGTTGGCAGCCGACTGGTCAACAGCGCCCCGGCGATGGCTGCGGCAAAAGCGATCAGCGCCGGGGTGATTTGCCGCGACAAAGTGACCTGACCCGCCCGGGCATAGCTGATGGCGGCACTGCCCGCACCGAACAACCCTTGCAGTTTGTTGGTCGCCAAGGCTGTCACCGGATCTGCCCCGGCCAGCAACAACACCGGAACCGTGATCAGCCCGCCGCCACCGGCAATGGAATCGACAAAGCCGGCGGCGAATGCAGCAGCCAAAAGCAGCGCCAGCACTTCACCCGATACTTCAAACATGTGGCCCCCGATGTCGCGGCCTTGTCTGCGGTGGTCTGGTGCCGGAGTCAAAGCGAAACTTGCAACAGGTCCGCATGTCATACATGGTTTCACTATTACTTCTATTTCTACGAAAGGTCGAAAGATGCGCATGATAGAAGTGGATTTCGACGTGCATCGCCTGATCGAAATGGAGCGGCGCGGGTTTGACGAAACGGAAAATACCGTGCTGCGCCGGTTGCTGAAACTTGGGCTGGCCAGCGACAGTCAGCGGGCCGAGGTCAAATCCCTGCGCGGCTGGTCCAAGGGCGGCATCAGCCTGCCGCATGGCACGGAATTACGAATGGAATACAACGGCTTGCTGCATATTGGCCGGATTGTCGATGGCGCCTGGGAGGTGGAGGGCCACCGCGAGAAAAGCCCGTCCGGTGCAGCCGGAGCCGTAGCCCGGACCAAGGACGGCGCTTCGGTCAACATCAACGGCAAGAGCTATTGGCAGGTACGCCGCCCGGGTGACATGGACTGGACGGCTTATGCGGAGTTGAAACGCAAAAGGTAAGTCAGGTCACAAAATCCGTCCGCGCATATCCCTGCATAAACAGCAGCGCCGACAAATCGCCATGGTTGACCCGCACATCGCATTGCGCCGCAACCGCAGGTTTGGCATGCAGCGCCACGCCAGTGCCTGCAGCGCCCAGCATACCCAGATCATTGGCCCCGTCACCTACTGCCATCACATCGGCTGGCGTGATGCCCAGCCGGGTGGTGATCTCGTGCAAAGCTGCAACTTTAGCCTCTCGCCCAAGGATCGGGCGGGCCACTTCTCCCGTTAGTTTTCCGTTTGAAAACAATAGGGTATTGGCGCGGTTTTCATCAAACCCCAAGGCCGCCCCAACCCGCGCCGTAAAGGCGGTAAAGCCGCCCGAAACCAATGCGGCATAGCCATCATTGGCTTTCATCGTCGCAACCAGATCATAGCCGCCCGGCATATAGGTAATCCGGGTCTGCAAAACCGTGTCGATAACTGCTGTATCAAGCCCGCGCAGCAGGCTGACACGGTCTGTCAGGGCGGCCTCAAAACCGATCTCACCGTTCATCGCCCGCACGGTAATCGCCGCCACTTGGTCACCGACGCCTGCCACATGGGCCAACTCGTCAATACATTCCTGCCGGATCATCGTGCTGTCCATATCTGCCAGCAGCATTTTCTTGCGCCGCCCGGGGGTAGTTTGCACGATCAGGTCAATTCCCGCCGCCTGCAAGTCTGCCCACACGGTCCATTGTGTATCGGGCACGGCCTCGATCTCGAACTCTGCGGCTTCTTCAACTGAAAGCCAACGTGCCACGGACCCGCCCCAGGCGTTGCGCAGGTTTTCCACCAGCATCTGCGACAGGCTGGGCTGGGTCGGGGCGCATAGCAATGTGACGGTGAACATGGGGTCAGGTTTCCAATCTATTGCGGCATCATACTGCATAACGAACAACCGCCGCTTTAGATGCATTTTGCGACTTGCGAAAGACATTAGCCCGCCTTAGACCCCGAATTGGGACACCCCTCCCCAACGGGGGGCGCTTATCTGGAAGGATAGCAAATGACTGTGACTGCACTGGGCGCATGCCCGGATTCTTTGCCGCATAATCCGCGGTTTTCCTCTGGCCCCTGTGCCAAACCCCCGACATGGACGCTTGATGCCTTGGCCGACGCCCCCCTGGGCCGGTCGCACCGCGCTGCTGTCGGCAAGAACAAACTCAAAGAGGCGATTGACCTGACAAGGGCTGTTTTGGGCGTTCCAGCGGATTATCGTATCGGCATAGTGCCTGCGTCGGATACTGGCGCTGTCGAAATGGCGATGTGGTCACTGCTTGGCCCCCGCCCGGTTGACATGGTGGCCTGGGAAAGCTTTGGCGAAGGTTGGGTGACGGATGCCGTCAAGCAGTTGAAACTGAACGCCAATGTCCACATTGCTGGGTATGGCCATATCGTTGATCTGGCGACCCCGAACTATGACAATGATGTCGTGTTTACCTGGAACGGCACCACATCCGGCGTATGCATGCCGCATGGCAAGATGATCCCGGCGGACCGCGCCGGGCTGACGATTTGTGATGCGACATCGGCGGCTTTCGCGCAGGACCTGCCCTGGGACAAGCTGGATGTGACCACGTTTTCCTGGCAAAAAGTGCTGGGCGGCGAGGGTGCGCATGGGATGTTGATCCTGTCACCGCGCGCTGTGGAAAGGCTGGAATCCTATGTGCCCGCATGGCCCCTGCCCAAGATTTTCCGTCTGACATCGAAGGGCAAGCTGATCGAAGGCATTTTCAGCGGCGAAACGATTAATACCCCCTCGATGTTATGCGTCGAGGATTATCTGGTCGCCCTCAAATGGGGCCAGTCGATTGGCGGGTTGCCCGCCCTGATGGGCCGGGCTGACGCAAATGCGCAGGCGATATTCGATTTTTGTGATGCGCGTGATTGGATCGCCAATCTGGCAGTTGATCCTGCGACCCGGTCGAATACCAGCGTCTGCCTGACTTTCACCGACCCGCGCATCACTGACCCGGCGAGCTTTGCCAAGGCTGTGGCCAAGCGGTTGGAAAATGCTGGCGCTGCTTATGATATCGGCGCCTACCGCGATGCCCCGCCGGGATTGCGCATCTGGTGCGGCGCCACTGTAGAAACCAGCGATATCAAGGCGTTGCTACCATGGATCGACTGGGCGTTTCACGCCGAGATTGCAACAGTGTCGGGGGGGGGGGGCGCCCGCCCCCCCGGGGCGGGGGGGCCCCCCGCCCCCCCCCCACGAAAAAGATAGAGAGGAAGGGCAACACGCCCAAAAAACAGAGAACCCAAAACGCAACAAGAACACAA